>CAZJTG010000057.1:0-13571 GCA_964548865.1 uncultured Solibacteraceae bacterium | reverse complement strand
GATGCGGAGCGGCGTACGGCCGGCCGAGGGGTTCTCGCGGATGTTCGCGCCGTCTCTGACGGGGCATCGTACGGTCCTGACCGCGGCAAGCAACGCCAACAGCACTGCCTGACGCTCGGACTTCATCGCCGTCTTCCCTTCACTGGCGCGGACGGCGATCACGGTCTTCCCTTGCGCGCCGCCGAGATCAGCGCATCCATGTGGTCGAGGTACTTTTCGAAGGCGCGCCGGCCCGAGGGCGCCAGGCGGAAGTCCGTTCGGGGCGTGCGGCCGACGAACGTCTTGTCACAGACGACGTAGCCCGCGTCCTCGAGCTTGCGCGCGTGGACGCTCAGGTTGCCGTCGCTCACATCGAGCGCACTCTTCAGGTCCGCGAACGACAGGGACTCGACCGCGGCGAGCGCGCTCAGGATGCCCAGTCGTACGCGGTCGTGAATGAGCCGGTCGAGGGAGGTGGCCTTCTCGGGGGGCCCGCCCGTCGCCCTGCGCACGCGCTCGACGCGCGCCGATGCCGTTCTGCCGGATCTAGCCGCCATGGTTCCTCGCAATATAGAGACCGCCCGCGATCTGCACGCCGCCAAAGCCGATCCCGAGCCACACGTTGCCGAACGCGGGCGGCGTCAGCGCCGCCGCGAACCCGAGCACCATGAACACCGCGCCGACAATGCGGACGGCCGGCACGCTGAAGGCGCCGCCGGCAAGGATGCCGGCACCGTAGAGCAGCAGCCACGCCGCCGGCATCGCGGCGTACGTGCGCGTGGACCAGAGCACATACGTGACGCCGGCCCCGGCCGCAATCGGTGCGATGACGGCGGTCGCGAATGACTGCGCCGAACGGCCCTGAAGGTTCACGCCGGTCCGTCCGGCCTTCCTCCAGATCGCCACGACGCCCGACGCGAACGCCAGCACCGCGGCGGCCAGCCACGTGGCAAGCCATCGTTCAGGCGAGGGCTGCCCGGCCGCGGCGAGCGCGGCCACGAGGCCGATCGCGCCCATCGCGGTGCCGCCCCACCCAGGCACGGAGCTGAACGTGGCGCCGCGCTCCATCGTGTCGCGGATGAATTTCAGGTCGCTGGCGGCGCGGTCCTCGAGCGACGAGGGCTGCCGGGCGGGCTGCGGCATTCCGACAGCCTAGCGCGTTCGGGCCGGGCTGGTCAAAGTTCTTTGCACTTCAAAGCTTGTGCAGCCGATCCCACACGTTGAATCCGAGTACGACGGCGACGCCAACCGCGAGCAGCACGAATCCCCAGTCACGCCGCCGCACTTCGCCGGTGAGGACGGCGACCACGTTCGAGAGCGGCATGACGATCAGCACACCGAACGCGATCTGGAGCATCACCACGGACGCCGGGCGGACACCGACGAGCGCCGCACCGGTGCCGGCGACCAGCGCGGCCACAGCGACGCCAAGACCGGCCCGTCCGATGGCGCGATTCGAGCGCTCGAGGTCCGGTCCGTCCGGGGCGCGCTCGGTCACCGCAGGAACAGGTACTGGATCGACACAGCCGACAAGAGCACCGCCAGACCCACCTTGAGCCACTTGACCTCCGCGCGCGGACTCGCGCGGAAGCCGGCCTGGAAACCCAGCATGGCGCCCAGGCAGGCGAGGCCGGCAAGGTGAAAGTCGCCCAGATGCCCGCCGGACCATGCCGCCACGCTGCCGGGAATGGCCGTGACGCCGATCATGATCACGCTCGTGGCGGCGGCCACGCGCATCGGGACGCCACAGAGCGAATTGAGCGTGGGCACGATCACGATGCCTCCGCCGATACCGACGATCGACGCCAGCACCCCGGCGATGAACGAGACCAGTCCGGCGATCGGCAGTCGCCTCACGCGATACGCGACGTCGCGCCTGGTGTCGTGATCGTAGAAGCGGCCGCCAAGCACGCCCAGGTCCTCGGTGCCGGGCGACAGCACGTTGCGCGAGTTGCGTCGGGCGATCATCAGGACGGCGATGATCCCCATCGTGACGCCGAACACCAACTCGTACGTGCGTTCGGGAAGGCCGATGAGGTACTTCGCGCCAATCGTGGCGCCGGTCACGCTGAACACGAGAAGGAAGATCGCGAGCCGGGGATTGACGAGGCGCGGTCCGGCCGGCAGCGTCACGGCGGACGCAGCCGTACCCAGCACGCCGATGAGACTGATCCCGCGCGCCTCGGCAAACGACAGACCGAGCAGGCCGTTCAACAGCGGCACCAGGAGCACGCCGCCGCCGATGCCGACGAGCGCACCCAGGAAGCCGGCGACGATGCCGCCCAGAAACGACGCCACTTCGAGCGCGTGCATCCCACGGATCGTATCCTGCTACCATCCTGCGACACCACCTTCTCGAGTGGAGGCCCCATGCTCCAGCGCCACCTCGTTCGCGCGATACTCGTCTCGGTCCTCATCACGCTCCCTGGATGCAGCCGCGAGCGTACAAGCGACGCGACGACACCTGACGCCAGCGGGAGTCACGCGCACTACGCAGCAGCCGGCCCTGACAGGCCGAATGCCAGCGGCCAGATCGCGCCGAGGCTCCAGAATCTCGGCGCCTACACCTTCCCGGTGTCGACGAAGCACGAGGGCGCCCAGAAGTTCATCAACCAGGGCCTGAACCTCTCGTACGCGTTCAACCACGCGGAGTCGGGCCGCGCGTTTCGCGAGGCGGCGCGCCTCGATCCGAATTTGGCGATGGCGTACTGGGGCCAGGCCCTGGTGCTGGGACCCAACATCAACGCGGCGATGGAGCCGGCCGATGAGAAGCCCGCATTCGAGGCGATCGGCAAAGCCGTGGGCCTCAAGACCGGCGCCACCGAACGAGAAGCGGCACTGATCGATGCGCTGGCGGCCCGGTACTCGGGCAAGCCGGAGGATCGCGTAGCCCGCGATCGCGCCTACTCAGACGCGATGCGCAAGGTCGCCGAGCGCTTCCCGGACGATCTCGACGTTCAGGTGCTGTACGTCGAGTCGGTGATGGACCTCCGGCCCTGGGGATACTGGATGGGCGACGGCCGGCCCCACGACGGCATCGCGGACGCGGTGTCACGAATCGAGCGCGTCATCGACAGGAAGGCCGACCACCCGGGCGCGCTGCACCTCTACATCCACCTCATGGAGGCCAATACGCCCGCAAAGGCCGAAGGCGCGGCAGATCGTCTGCTGCCGCTCGTGCCCGCGGCCGGGCACATGGTGCACATGGCGTCGCACATCTACCAGCGCGTCGGCCGCTACGCGGACGCCATGAAGAGCAACGAGCTGGCGATTGCCGCCGACGAGGACTACATCACGCAGTGCCGGGCGCAAGGCCTGTATCCGATGGGCTACTACCCGCACAACCTGCACTTCCTCTGGTTCGCCGCCACGTTCGACGGCCAGAGCCGCCAGGCCATCGACGCCGCGCGCAAGACTGCGTCGAAGGTCGACGATGCGACGCTGAAACAGCTGCCGTTGCTGGCGGCGTTCAAGGTCGTGCCGTACTACGCGCTCACGCGCTTCGGAAAGTGGGACGAGATGCTCGCCGAGCGGTCGCCGGAGGACGGCAACGCGTTTCTGACCGGCATCTATCGCTACGCCCGGGGCGTGGCGCTGGTCGCGAAGCGGCGCATCCCGGACGCCGAGCGCGAGTTGACGACGATCAGGATGCTGCTCAAGGACAAGTCGCTGGACGCACCCCTCTTCTCGCCCAACTCCGGCCGCAGCGTGCTCGCGATTGCGCCAGAAATGCTCGCCGGTGAGATCGCCCTGGCGCGCAGGCAGTACGACAGGGCCATCGCGCACTTCGAGCGCGGCGTCAGACTCGAGGACGGACTCGTCTATACGGAACCGGCTGAATGGCACTACCCGCCCAGGCATGCCCTCGGCGCAGCGCTCCTGGCCGCCGGACGCGCGGACGAGGCGGAAACGGTCTACTGGGCCGATCTCAAGCGACATCCCGACAACGGCTGGGCGCTCTTCGGGGTCGTCGAAGCGCTCAAGGCTCAGAAGAAGACGGAACTGGCCGCCATCGTCGAGGCGCGTTTCAAGGACCGGTGGTCGCGCGCCGACGTGCAGCTCGCGTCGTCAATGGCGGCGAGGTAGACGTGCGGGGTGCGCAGTGCGGGGTGCGGGGTGCGGCACCCGGCACTCAAAGCTGTACCGGCCCCCCTGCGTGCGGCTTGAGCACCGCGTAGAGCGCCGCCATGATTGGCGTCGGCACGCCCACGGTCGCGCCGCGACGGACGACGCTACCCTGCAACGCTTCGACTTCAATCCGCTTGCCTGACTGAAGGTCGATCAGGAGGGACGACCGCGTTGATGGCGGCAGTTTGATGACGTACTCGTAGACGCGATCGCGATGATCGTCGGGAAGCTTGATTCCATGCGCCCGCGCCACGTCCGCGACCTCGACTACGGCTTCCAGAAACAGGCTGCGGATGAAATCGTCGGACAGGAGCGGGCCGGCCGGCAGGCGCGCCGCGCCCGTGAAGGCGGCAAACGGTGCGAGATACGTGAACTTCTCCCAGATCGTATGGCGCGAATCCGCGACAGGCTCCACGATGATGTTCGCCACGGCCATTGCGTCCGCGAGCTTCTGGACGCGCGGTGAAACGGACGTCCGGGCGCCAAAATACTCGCCGAAGACGATCCGCCGGTGTGTGCCGGTCTGACGAATGAACCCCGGCCCCTCGATCGCGGTGGCGATGTACGCCGATCCGCCGAGCGTCGCCTTCTCGCCTGCCACGGCCGCGACCTGCTCCGCGCTGTCCACGCCGTTCTGGAGCGTGACGACGAAGGTGTTCGATCCCAGCAGGGGTTTGATGAGTGGAATGGCGGTGTCGTTGTCGTACGTCTTGACGGTGTGCAGCACGACATCCACGGGCCCGATGAGGGCCGAATCGCTCTCGGCGCGGGCCTGGACGGTGAAGTCGCCGAGTGGACCGACGACGCGCAGGCCGTGGCTGCGAATGGCCTCGCGATGCGCCCCGCGCGCCACGAAACTGACCTCGTGGCCCTGCCGCGCGAGCAGCGCCCCGTAAAAACCGCCGACTGCGCCGGCGCCGATGACCGCAATCTTCACGCGAACGATTGTACTTGCTGAGGCCGAGTTGGCCTCACGCGCCTCAGACGCACACTGAGAGCACGAAGACAAGGAGAGTTCACAAAGTGGGCTTGGGGCAGACCAAACCACCTTCGTGGTCTTTGTACGTCCTAAGTGATCTTCCTGTGTGTCTGGCGCGAGAAGGCGCTAGTGCTCTCTCGTATCGCCGCCGCGGATGATCTTGACTTCCCGGATGCGCGTGGTGCGGACGCCGTTGTCGAACTCGAGATACATCC
Organism: uncultured Solibacteraceae bacterium; assembly: GCA_964548865.1. Classification (GTDB taxonomy): domain Bacteria; phylum Acidobacteriota; class Vicinamibacteria; order Vicinamibacterales; family SCN-69-37; genus DASUGC01. Next base: position 8,270 of record CAZJTG010000057.1, on the reverse strand, counting down.
CGATGGCGGCCACGAGGCGCGTGTGGATGACCGCGCCGCCCCACGTGCAGCCGGCAATGCGGACGTCGCGATCTTCTTCGTGGTTCGAGGCGAACCAGCCGCCGCTGACGCGATAGATGCCGTTCCCCATCGGCGCGATTGAGTAGGCCGAATTCCTGGTCCTCACGACAATCCAGTCACCAACACGTACGTCTTCGGCACGCACACCATGCACGTCGTCGGCCGTCTCGACAATGCGGTCGAGCGTCCGCGCCGGCTGGGCGGGCGGGACGTGATGAATGGCGGTCGTCGCTGCTGCCATTGGCGGATACTCTAAACCGTTTTCCTACCTGACTTCCTGCTGCGCCGGAAACAGCCGGACAACGCGATACCCGCTGGCCGTCTGTTCCAGCAGCATCAAGTCGGCCGCGCTGCCGGTCTGAAACGTCCCGGGAATCCGCCCCAGGCTGAGCTCCATGCCGACGGCCGCGCCACTGACCGACGGTGCAAGGATCTTGCCGGTCCCGTCGACCTCAAAAAGCCCTGAATACGTGCGCAAATCACCGAGATCGTTCACTGAAAAGGTCAGGATTACCCTGCGCTGACCGTCAGAGACCCGGACCCGCCTGGTTGCCGCAATGCCGACGTCGCCGGTGAACAGCGGCACGACCGGCGACACGCGCAGCTGCACGTTCCTGATGACGTAGTAGAACCCCCGTGACTCGTTCTGCGGCAGGGAATCGTACCGCGCCGGATCCGCGCGCGACACCGAACCGTCGGAGAGCGACGAGAGCGCGCGAACGAGCGCGACAAAGTTGAGCCGCACGAGCGCGGGATCCGGATTCGCTTCCGGCCACGGCCCGGTTTCGATCAGCAGCACCGGCGTGCCCCACTTCGTCAGGTTGTCCCCGAACGCCCGCACCTCGAACTCGTCGTCGTACTTCCCGATGCGGCCCGGTGCCAGCGGCTCGAGCGCGTCGCGGACGACCGCGCCGAGGCGCTTGGTGAGCAGCCGTCCGTCGTTGACGCTACGGGCCTCATCGTACGCGACCGAGAGCAGCGAGATGGACGCCGGCATGGGCGGCGTGCCGACCGTGGTGTTCCAGCCCTGGTTGTGAAGGTTGAAGCCGACGCTGGGATTGAGCTCGTCGCGCAGCTTCTTCAGCAGCTGCCCTTCCGGCGACTGGAGCAGGAGCGCATCGCGGTTGATATCGAGGCCCTGCACATTGCGGCGCTGCCAGCGCTCCGCGCCATCCGGATTGAGCATCGGGACGGTATGCACGGTGATCGCACCGAGCATGCGCTGCACGTGAGGATCGGCGCGATGACGCTGGACGTGATCGTAGAGGTCGAACAGCGCGGACGTTGCCGTCGGCTCGTCGCCGTGCATCTGGGACCACATCAGGACGACGAAGGGCCCGGTGCCGAACGCCACCTTGTAGATCTCCCGGCCCTCGAGCGACCTGCCGATTTCGCTGACCCGGAGCACATCGCCAGAAAGCGCGACGATGCGTCGCTTGACCTCGGCGTGATCCACAAGCGGCGACACCGGCGACGAGACGTGTTCGGCGTCCCAAATCCTCGCGAGCGCATGCGAGTCCGGGGCCTGCTGAGCCGGCGCCGCGGCGATGGCCGCCACCGCCACGAGTATCGACAACGGAAGCCATGCGCGGCCCACCGGCGCGGACGATCTCATGTCTGAATGATACGTCCGGGGAAGACTACGCCGGATATCGGATGCCATACCGGCGGTCGCGTTCGGCGCGCTCGGCAGGCGTCCGTGGCGGCGGCATCTCTCCATGTGGCCCGCTGCCGATCTCGCGGAAGTGGCACTCGAATCCGGAGCGAGAGCAGATCGCCACCCGCACGAGCGTCTCCGTGCCGCGGTTGGACCGGCGCGAAGGCTCACGCGATCCCGATGCCATCTCCTGCACGATCATCGCAAACCGGCCGGGCGATGCCGGGCTGACGCAAGCTGCCAAATCGAGGACCCGCCTCAGAAACGGATCAGCGTGAGGGTGCCGGTCGCCGGCGTCAGGACGTAGAGACCGCCGTACTCGGCATCCGGGATCTTGATATCCGGTCCGCCGAACGCCTTGATGACGGCGGGGATCGTGTTCGAGTGCCCGATGACCAGCACCGTTCCACGGGCATGGGCGGCCCTAATCTTCGCGACAAGTTGGGCCGAATCTCTCGAGGCCACGGCGTTGATCTCTAGCCCGAGCCTTGACGCGAGCGGCCTGGCCGTCTCCTGCGTGCGCTTGAACTCGCTTGTGTAGATGCCCCGTATGCCGGCGTCCGCAAGCATCGAGGCCAGCTTCTCGGCGCGCGCTACGCCCGCCGGCGAGAGGGACGGATCGGCCGGCGCACCCGTCATCGAACCCGCCTGCGCCGCGGCGCCGCCATCCGCACGTTCGGCATGCCGGACAAGGATCACCGTTTCCTGCGCCGCCACCGGCGCCGCGAAGAAGAACACGAGCAACACCGCCTGAATGCCGCGTGCGGTCCTTTGCCCCCAGCACCCGGCCCCTTGCCCTCTACCCTCTTCCCTTTGCCCTTCGTTCATCGTCCCAACCTCGCCATGACGAACAGTATCGCCCCGGCGACAAGCGCCTGACCGCCGGCCTGCAACTGCGCGGGTGTCGCACCATACAGGATCACGACGCAGACCACGAGCGCCACTACCGGTACAACCGGCCCCCCGGGAATCGTGAAGGGCGCGGCCCCCTGCCGGCGCATGATCAGCACCGACAGGCACGTGCCCGAGTAGATGAGCAGCCTCGCCACCGCGCTCACGGCCGCGAGGGAGGCGAACGATCCCGACAAGGCCAGTACCAGCGTCGCCAGGCAGGTGAACACGATCGCGACATCCGGGGTCCTGAATCTCGGGTTGATGTGCGAGAACACCCTCGGTATGTCGTGCTGCTCGGCCAGCGCGAACAGGCTGCGAGAGCCGGACAGCGCGGCGCCCACGTTGTTGCCGGCCATCGACACCGTCGTGCCGACGGTCATCATGAGCGCGCCCCAGGCGCCCATCAGAATCAGCGACGCATCGGCCAGCGGCGTGGAGGCCGTGGCCAGGCCGGGGAGCGTGCCCAGGGCCACGACCTGCGCGAGGGTCATGACGACGGCGACGATGACGATCGTGGCGATCATGGCGAACGGGACCGCGCGCTTCGGGTCGCGCGCCTCGCCGGCCGGCACGGGCACGACTTCATACCCGCCAAACGCGAAGATGAGCGGCAGGGCGGCCGCGGTCAGCTGCTCGAGGCTCGGAAACGCCCCGAGGGCGACGCCCGCGGCCGAGATGTGCGGCAGCCCGATCAGGATGAAGATGGCGAGCGGCGTGAGCTTCCCGATCGTCAGGATGTTCACCGCGATCGAACTCTGCCGGATGCCGCGCAGGTTCAGCGCCATGATGGCGAGCACCACGGACGACATCAGGATCGTCCGGGGCGTGCCGGTCACGATGCCCGGCCAGTAGAAGCCGAGCGTGGCCGCCAACCCATTCACGATGGAGGCCCAGCTCGCGACTCGCGTGAACCACGCCATCCATCCCACCTCGAACCCGACGAATCGACCGAGCGCCGCGCGCGAGTACAGGTACGGTCCGCCCGTATTGTCGAATCGGCTTCCCGCCTCGGCGAAATTGAGGGCGACCGCCATGGAGAGCAGGCCCACCAGGCCGACGCCCACCCAGCTCCACGCGCCGAGATGGAACGCGAGCGTGGCAGGCACGATGAACACCGCGCCACCGATGACCTGATTGACCCCGATTGCCGTGAGATCCCACCTGCCGAGCGCGCGGCGCAGCGACGGCGCGGACGACGGCTGGCTCATGCCGGCGGCGTCTGGGTCTTGCGTTTCGGGTTGAAGAACGGCGTCGGCACGACGGTCGCGCGGACGCGATGCCGCACGACGTCCACGGTGTGTTCGATCTCGACTTCCGACGCGGTGCCCGCAAAAGACGATTCGATCGTCGCGATCCCGATCATCTGTTTCAGCACCGGCGACCAGGTGGACGACGTCATACGACCGACCTGGCGGCTGCCGGCAAACACCGGCACCGCCACACGCGAGGCCGTCGCCACCGCCAGCGGGGGCAGGCCAACCGCGGCGTACAACGTCTCGACGTCCGTCCACTCGACGGCGAGACCGACGACGCGCTTCGGTACGCCGGCGCGCTTCTGTGCGGCAAGCGCCTCACGGCCGATGAACTGCGGCTTATGCAGATCGACGAGCCGATCGAAGCCCAGCTCGAACGGCGTGTAGTACTGCGACGCGGTCAGCGCCTTCCGCGCGCTGAAGAAGTCGACGTCCGTCAGCAGCAGGCCCGCTTCGATCCTGGACACATCGAGCGCGAGCAGCCCGGTGGGCCGGATGCCGAACGGCGCGCCGCCGGAAACCAGCGCGTCCCAGACGGGGCCCGCGTCCTCCCGGGCCATCCAGACCTCGTAGCCGAGGTCGCCGGTGTACCCGGTCCGCGTGATCGCGACCTCGCGCGCCGCGATCCTGGCGCTGACGAGGTGGAAGTACTTCAGCGCGTCGATCTCCGCGTCCGCGACCGCGCGCAGTACGGCGCCGGAGGTCGGCCCCTGGATGGACAGCGCCGCGACTCGCTCGGAGACATCGTCGATCTGCACGTCGAGACCCGCGGCGTTCTGTCGAAGCCAGCGGAGATTCGGATCGGCGGCGGTCCAGCGAAACTGCCGCTCCCCGAACCGCATCACCAGCCCGTCGTCGAGAATGCGTCCGTGCTCGTCGCACCACGGCGTGTAGATGACCTGGCGGGCCGCCATGCGACCGGCGTCGCGCGTGATGACCCGGTTGATCAGCGTCACGACATCGCGGCCGCTGAGGTCGTACTTGAAGAGCGGCGACACGTCGATCAGGGCCGCGGCGTTCCGGATCGCGTTGTACTCGTGCTCGTGCAGCGGCTCGTACGAGCTCGGTGCGTAGTAGCCCGCCCACTCGCGGTAACTGAGGCTCTCCGAGAGCGGGAGCGTCCGACTGTGAAACGGGGTGCCGACCGGCATGGCGAGAGTATAGTTGCCCGCTTCGTCCCGTTCGTCACCAGCGACGCTCCGGGTATCCCCCCTTACTGATTCGTAATTCACCGGACGGCAAGTCGGTGGAAACGCGCCAGATGCCGCGAGTTTGCGATCGTCGCGCCTCTTCGGGGCTGGCGTGAGAAATGCAACGTTCGTGTGTCCTGGGGCCCCCTTATTAATGAGCACGCAGTCACCACTCCCGCCGGAAAGCCTGCCTGGCCTGGATTCGCGCCCGGCGCGGCCGATGCCGCACACTCCCGGCTTCGCTGACGCATTCGGCGCGCGCCAGCTTGTCTTCGATCCCACGACCTCGACCTCGCTCGAGGTGCTTCGCTTCAAGCGCGAGTTCAGCGAGTCGCCCGACTTCGAGGGGGCGTTGCTGGCCCGTGTCGAGGCGTTCGGGCACTTCCGCCACGCATCGCTCGGCAGCGTCCAGTCGGTCCAGCGAATCTCTGATACGGAACTCGCGCTGGTCTCGCGCCACACGGCTGGACGACGCGTGTCAGAGCTTCTGCCGAGGGCGCACGGTCCGGCGTTCGCGCTCGAGCTCATCCGCCTCGTGACACCGGCGCTCGCCGCGCTGCATCGTTCTGGTGAGGATGTCGCGCACGGCGCCCTCTCCGCCGAGCGCATTATCGTGACGCGCGACGGCCGTCTCGTGGTCGTCGAACACGTGCTCGGGTCCGCACTCGAAGCGCTGCTCGTGTCGCGGACGAAGATGATCGAACTCGGACTCGTCGCACCGGCGGCCACCGGGCCCGTGCAGCTTTCCGCGCGCACGGACTTCGCGCAGCTCGGCTTCATTGCGCTGGCGCTTCTGCTCGGCCGGAAGCTCGACCCCGCGGACTACCCGGACCGGGTGCCGGCGCTGCTCGACGAATTCTCAAAATCCGCCGGATCTCCCATCCTGGCGGCCAAGCTCCGCATGTGGCTCGAGCGCGCCATGCAGATGAGCCCGCGATCGTTCGCGTCCGCCGATGACGCGGTCGCGGCGATTGCCGACTTGCCCGACGACGCGGATGTCCAGGCGGCGACTACCGTGGCCAGCCTCGACGCGTTTCCGCAGGAAGCAGTGACTCCGGCCGCGGCGGCGTCCGTCGCGCCGGAACCGTCGGAACAGATCGTCGAACGACGCGGCGAGATCGGCGACCGACGAGTCAACGCGAAGAAGTTGAAGGTCGGCAGCCTGGCCGTGCTGCTCGCGTCCCTGGTCGCGGCCGGCGGAGGCGCAGCGTACTTCCTCCTGCCGATGTTTGAATCCGGCCCGAGCATGGCCGAGGCCGTTCCGGTGGCGAATGCCGCCACAGTGCCAGGCACGCAGGACGCCGCGACCGTGGCGCCACTCACGCCCGACGCCAGCGCAGGCAGCGCCGGGACACCGACATCGACCCCGGCGGCCGCCCCGGCGCCCGTGACAACCCCTGTCGGGCCGATCGGCGAAGCGGCCGGCACGGCCGCGCCGCTCGCGGCGTCCGTTGCGCCGGCGCAGACGCCGGTGGCCGCGCCGGCGGCGGCCACACCGGCACCTGCCGCCGTGGCCACGAGGTTCGGCGGCCTGACGGTGAAGTCCGGCATGGACCTGCAAGTGTTCGAGAACGGCAGCGCGATCGGGTCGACGGCCGGGCCGATCGCGGTCGGTGAAGGCGTCCGCACGATCGAGTTCGTGAACGAGACACTTGGATTCCGCTTTCGGCAGACCGTGACGATCAAGGCCGGCCAGATGACGATCGTCAACATCGCGGTGCCGAACGGCCGGGTCAGCATCAACGCCGCGCCGTGGGCCGAGGTGGACATCGACGGCACGCCGGCGGGAGAAACGCCACTCGCGAATCTCTCGCTGCCCATCGGCACGCACGAAATCACGTTCCGGCATCCCCAGCTCGGCACGAAGAAACAGACGATCGTCGTCAAGGCGGACGGATTGACGAAGGTCACACAGGTCTTCGAACCGGGAGCGCCGCGATGAACACGCGCATCGTATTCGTATTGCTCGCGGCGATCGTCGCGCTCGGAGCCGTACCGGGCCGCGCGCACGCGCAGGATGCGCTGGCCATGGTCAAGGGGCTCTACGAGTCGGCCGACTACGAGGAAGCGCTGCGGCTGCTCGAAACGCTGAAGGGCCGGACGGCGAACACGGAGACTTCCGCGTACCGCGTGTTCTGCCTCATGGCACTCGGCCGCCGCGACGAGGCCAGGGCGGCGGTGGAAACCATCGTTCGCGAGGATCCGCTGTATCGGCCCGGCGAAGGACAGGTCTCCCCGCGCCTTCGGGCGTTCTTCGAAGAGGCGCGCAAGCCGTTATTGCCGGAGGTGGCCCGCCAGTCGTACGCCTCGGCCAAGGCCGCGTTCGATGCCAGGTCGTGGGGACGGGCCATCCCGGAGTTCGATCGCGTGATCGCGTTGCTCGAGGAAGTTGGCGACGCGGATCCTGGCGCCACCGACCTGAGGACGCTGGCGACGGGCTTCCGCGATCTGGCCAAGGCGTCCGCAGAGCCCCCGCCGGCCCCGAAACCTGAGCCCACACCCGTGCCGGCGCCGGCTCCCGCGAAGTCGATCCCGGCCGAACCGGAGATCTTCGGCGAAGAGCACGATGACGTGAAGCGCCCGATATCCGTGTCCAAGGTGATGCCGAACTGGGTTCCGGCGAATGCGAGCGAGGAGCGCGGTGTCTTCGTCGGCGCACTCGAGCTCGTCATCGACGAACTTGGTCGGGTGATATTCGCGAAGCTGATCGACAGCGTGCATCCGCGATACGACAGCCAGCTGCTCAAGGCTGCAACGAGCTGGACGTTCCGCCCGGCGACGAGGAACGGCACTTCCGTGAAATACCGGTACACGATGGCCGTTCAGCTCGGAAAGTAACCCGCCTTCGCCGATCGCTCGCTGCGCTCGCGGCTTCGGTGGGCAAGCCCGGTCGTCACCTGTCGTCACCCGTCGTCACCCGTCGTAACCCGGCTAGAATCTGTCCGTGCCCGCGAAGTACGACGCCATCATCATCGGTGGCGGACATAACGGCCTGACCGCCGCCGCCTATCTGGCCCGCGCCGGGCGCAAGGTCCTGGTGCTGGAACGCCGGCACCTCGTCGGCGGCGCTGCCGTCACCGAGGAGATCTTCCCGGGGTTCAAGTTCTCCGTCTGCTCGTACGTCGTGTCGCTGCTGCGGCCGGAGATCATCCGCGAGCTGCACCTCGCGAAGCACGGCCTCGAGATCCTCCCGCTGGACGGCACGTTCACGCCGAT
>CAZJTG010000056.1:0-17914 GCA_964548865.1 uncultured Solibacteraceae bacterium | reverse complement strand
GCTGTCGATCATCACCGGGACGCGCGCGATCTCCGGTTCGGTGGCGATGTAGTTCAGGAACGTCGTCATGGCCTGCTCGGAATCGAGCATGCCCTCGTCCATGTTCACGTCGATGATGTTGGCGCCGCCGCGCACCTGCTCGAGCGCCACCGATGCGGCCTCGGTCCAGTTGCCATCCTTCACGAGCCGCGCGAACTTGCGCGAGCCGGTGACGTTGGTGCGCTCGCCGATCATCTGAAAATTGGAATCCGGCCTGATGGTGAGCGGCTCGAGGCCGGACAGTCTCGTGAAACCTGCAGGTTGTTGGCTGCTGGCTGCCGGTCGCGAAGCGCGCGGCCGCGGCTTGATGCCGCGCAGTGCCTCCACCGTCGCACGGATGTGCGCCGGCGTCGTGCCGCAGCAGCCGCCGATGATGTTGGCGAGGCCGCTCTCGGCGAATTCGCGCAGCAGCGCCGCGGTTTCGGCCGGCAGCTCGTCGTACTCACCGAAGGCGTTGGGCAGGCCGGCGTTGGGATACACGCTGACCCAGCCATCGGCCAGCCTCGCCAGATCGGCAAGATGCGGACGCATCTCGCGCGCGCCCAGCGCGCAGTTCAGGCCGATGCACCACGGTCGCGTGTGCTCCACGGACAGATAGAAGGCCTCGAGCGTCTGGCCGGACAGCGTGCGGCCGCTCCGGTCGGTAATCGTCACCGAGATGATGAGCGGCTGCTGGACGCCCTTCTCCTCGGACACCTCGTCCACGGCGACGAGCGCCGCCTTCGCGTTGAGCGTGTCGAAGATCGTCTCGACCATCAGGATGTCCACGCCGCCGTCGACGAGGCCGCGCACCTGGTCGGCGTACGCGTTCTTGAGCTGATCGAAGGTGATCGCCCGTTCGGCCGGGTTGTTGATGTTGGGCGAGATCGAGAGCGTGCGGTTGGCCGGGCCGATGGACCCGGCGACGAAGCGCGGCTGGTCGGGCGTCTTCGCCGTGAATTCGTCGGCGGCCTCGCGGGCCAGCTTCGCGCCCGCGACGTTCATCTCGTAGCAGAAGGGCTCGAGCGCGTAGTCAGCCTGCGAGATCGCCTGGCCGTTGAACGTGTTCGTCTCGATGATGTCCGCGCCGGCCTCGAGATACTCGCGGTGAATGCTGCCGATGACGTCTGGCCGCGTGAGCACGAGCACGTCGCTGTTGCCCTTGAGGTCGTGCGGGTGCCTCCGGAACCGGTCGCCGCGGAAGTCGGATTCCTGCAGCTTGTGCCGCTGGATCATCGTCCCCATCGCACCGTCGAGGATGAGGACGCGGTTGGACAGAAGACGATCGAGTTGATGGCTGAGGTTCGGTCGATTCATCTGGTTCCTGCCGCGATCAGCACGGTAAACGGATCGCCGGTTCTGCGCGCGCCGACACGGACGATGGGACGAGTGAAGCCGGCGTCACGGATCAAGTCGCGCAACCGCTCTTCGCTGAAGCCGAGCCATCGGTCGCCGAGCCGCGCCTTGACCCAGGTTTCCTGATGCTCGCGCAGATCCAGCGCCAGCAGCCGTCCGCCTGGTTTCAGAATCCGGTGGGCCTCGGCGAGCGCTCGATCCGGATGCTCGGCGTGGTGAAGCGCCTGCGAGAGCAAAGCGATGTCGATCGACGCGTCCTTGATCGGCACGCGCTCGATGTCGCCGCGCTTCCAGGTGATGTTCCGGAGCTTGCGACGGCGCGCAAGATCGCGGCCGCGATCGAGCACGTCCTTCGCGCGATCGACGGCGGTGACGTGGCGCGCCCAGCGCGCCGCCTCGAGCGTGAGGTAGCCCTCGCCGCAGCCGAGATCGGCGACGTCCGTTTCGGGAAGCAGCAGGCCGAGCGCGCGCGACCACGCGGGCCAGGAGCGGCCGGGCACGAGCTGGCGCCGCTCGTCCCCCGAGAGCGCGTGCGCGGAGAAGTTCTCCTTGCGCAGCCTTCGGACTTCCTCCAGGCGCGCATCGTCCGCTCGGGTTTCGGACGTCGGCCGGCCGAACTCGTCGCGGAGCCACGCCGCCAGAGGCCCGTGCGGTCCGTCGGTCCGCGCGAAGGCGTCCGAAGGCCGGTACCAGCTGTACCCGCCGGCCCGTTCCTCGACGACGAGCCCCGCCTCCCTCAGCAGGCCCAGGTGCCTGGAGACGCCGGACTGGGCCACGCCAAGGACGGCCGTCAGCTCGGAAACGTTGAGGGATTCGGCCGAAAGCGCCCTGAGGAGGCGCAGCCGGGTGGGGTCCCCCAGGAGCCGGAGCAGGACAGCAGTCGTCACATACATGAATCTACATATATAGATTCGCATTGGCAAGCTACAATCCGTGGCCGATGGACGAGAGGGTGACGATGCCGAGGCGGATGGTCCTGGCACACGGCGCAGGCGCGGGCCGGACGCATCCATGGATGATCCGGGTCGTCCAGGCCCTCCACGCCCACGGCATCGCGGCATCCACGTTCAACTTTCCGTACGTGGATGCGGGCAGGTCCGTGCCCGACAAACCAGCCGTGCTCGAGGCGCACTTCGAGAAGATCTGGCGTGGTTTCGCCGCTCAACCTCAAAGTGCGATGATTGCGGCCGGCAAGTCGATGGGAGGCCGCATCGCATCGCAGGTCGCTGCCCGTGGCGGATTCACGCCCGGGCCCGCCGCGCTCATCTTCTTCGGCTATCCCCTGCACCCGCCGAACCAGCCCGGCAAGCGGCGCGACGCGCATCTCCCGCACATCACCGTGCCGATGCTCTTCCTCCACGGCACGCGCGATCCGTTCGGCACGCCTGAGGAAATGCAGGAACTGGTGGCGTCCCTGCCGACGGCAACACTTCACCTGGTTGACGGCGGCGATCATTCGCTCGTCGTGAAGCGCAGGAACGCCGCTGATTCCGTCGAGCGCGCCGTCGATGCCGCCGCATCGTGGCTCGCCGCGACGGGAACCGCCGACCGACGATGAGGATCAAGGGACCCCGACTCGGCCTGTGGCTCGTGCTCGCCGTCCTCACGGGCGTGGTCGGCCACTATCTCTTTGTCGCCACGCCTCCGGGCCCGCGTGACGTGCGCCAGTTCGATCCCGATCGCACGGCGGCGATCGAGCTCGACATGTGGAGGGCGTACTACGACAAGCGAAACACGGCGCTGTTCCTCGGCCTGACCACGCTCAATCGCGAAATGTACCGCTGTCCGCGGTCGACGGCCGCGCGGATCGCCTATCGCTTCGCCCGCGCCGCGGCGGCGTTCGGCAACCTGCGCTCCGGCTACGAACAGGTGCTGCCCGATCTGGAAGAGGGCTACCGAATCGCTCGCGGTTGGAGTCAGCTGACGTATGAGCCCGCGCTCATCGCGAGAGCCGAGCTCGCCTGGTGGGTGGCGCGGCGCACGCCTGGAAAGAACAGCCCGGAGCAGGTGGGCGATCTCATCGCCGACCTGAACGCCCAGTTCTACGGCGTGCCGAAGACCCGCGTGCTGGAGGCCTCGATCCTGCGCGCCCGCGCGGGCAAGCTTCGCGACGAAGGCGGACCCAGCGCTGACTGGGCTGAGGTCGCGCGCCTGCTGAATGCGTCGTATCGATCGCTGCACGCTGGTGTGAATTGACCGGAGACAACCCCGTCGCTCGCCGCTGGATCCTCGAATGGGCCGAGCGAGGCGCCGTGCCTCGAGCGCAGGTGGCACGGGCGCTCGCCCTCGCCGGCGTCACGCCGGGAGCATCGGAATGGCGGCGGTTCATCGGCGCGCTATTGCTCTGGCTGGGCGCGCTGCTCTTTGCCGCGGGCGTCATCTTCTTCTTCGCCTACAACTGGGACGCGCTCGGCCGCTTCGCGAAATTCGGCCTGGTCGAAGCGCTGCTCTCGGCTGCCATCGTCGCGGCCGTGGCCGCCGGGCCGGACAGGGCGGCCGGCAAGGCGGCCTTACTCGTCGCGAGCCTGCTGACGGGCGCGCTGCTGGCGCTGGTCGGTCAGACCTATCAGACTGGCGCCGATCCCTTCGAGCTCTTCGCCTGGTGGGCCGTCCTGATACTGCCGTGGGCGCTCGTCGCCAGAACGCCCGCGCTCTGGCTGCTCGTCGTTCTGCTCGTCAACCTCGCGGTGGGCCTGTACTTCACGGCGTTCGGCCGATTCCTGTTCTTCTCCGGCAGCGATGCGTCGCTCGCGTGGGCCCTCGCCGCGCTCAACACGGCGATCCTGATTGCGTGGGAGATCGCCAGCTCCTTGGGTCCGGCCTGGACGCGGGAGCGGTGGCCCTGCCGCATCATCGCCGCCATGAGCGGTTCGGCCGTCACGGTACTCGCGGTCTGGGCCGTCTTCGAATCCTCGGACGTCGGCCCGCTGGGCATTCCGCTGTATGCCGCGTGGCTCGCTGCCGCCTACGCCTTCTATCGCCGTGTCTCGCCCGATCTGTTCGTCCTCGCGGGAGGCGTGCTGAGCGCGATCGTGTTCGTGGCCTCGCTGCTCGGTGACGTCTTGCTCGATCGCGCCGACGCCGGCGGTTTCCTCGTCATTGGCCTGGTCGTCATCGGCATGTCCGCGGCCGGCGCGTGGTGGCTTCGCGGCGTCGCGGCGGCGCTGGAGCTGGAGAAGGGCGGCGCCAGATGAGCGCGGACGCGCGGGCCGCGCTCTGGCAGCGCCTGACGGACGCCGGGCTCGCGCAGGGCGATCTCCCGGCCGCCGGCGATCCAGAGGCGCCCTGGTTCGTGCGCGCCATGCTCGGCGTCGCGGGCTGGATTGGCGCGCTCTTCCTCCTCGGATTCGTTGGCGCCGGACTCGCCTTCGTGTTTCGTGACGCAGGCGCGGCCCTCATCGTCGGCGCACTCTGCTGCGTCGCGGCCGCGGCGATCTTCGCGAAGTTCGGACGGAACGTGCTCGCGGCGCAGTTCGGCCTCGCGATGAGCCTTGCCGGCCAGGTGTTGTTCATCGTCGGCCTGCGCGAGGCCACAGGATTCAGCACCGGCTCCGGCGCGTTCCTTCTGCTCGTGGCGGCCTTCGAGGGCGTGCTCGCGGTGTTTCTCGGCAGCTTCGTGCACCGCGTGTGGTCCGCGTTCGCCGCGGCGACAGCCTTCTCGTACGCGCTGCCGCAGTTGGGCGTCTACGGCGTCGGCGCGGCGGCCACCGGTGCGGGTGCCGCCCTGATCTGGCTCGACCACGCAAAATGGGCCGTCCGGGGGACGTTCTGGCGCGCCATCGGCTGGGGCCTCGTGCTCGCGTTTGTCAGACCAGACGCGCTCTTCTACGGGCTCGTCCGCGGCGGTTCCACCAGCTCGCCGGTCGTGCCCGTCGCATGGATCCCGTGGATCGCGGCCATCCTCACCGCAGGCGTGCTGCTCCACGTCGTGCGCCGCCTGCTCGATCAGTACGGTGAGCCGCCCACCGGACGCGTCGGCCTCACCGCTCTGGCGGCAGCCGCCGCGCTCTGCGCCGTGACGTTCAAGGCGCTCGGCATTCCCGAGGCGGTGATCGTCGTCCTGATCGGATTCGCCACGGGCAGCCGTCCCCTGGTCGGCGTCGGCATCCTCGCGCTGCTGTGGTACCTCTCCTACTTCTATTACTCGCTCGAGGCGACGCTGCTCGTGAAGTCGATCGCGCTCGTCGCCGCCGGCCTCGTCCTGATCGGCCTTCGTGTGGCCATGCCGATGGTCCTCGGCGCCGCTCGTGAAGACAGGGGGGCCGATGCGTAAGCTCCTCATCGCTCTCGGCGGCGTCCTGGTACTTGCCGTTGCCAACATCGGCATCTGGCAGAAGCAGCAGATCGTCGATTCAGGACGGGTGGTGCTCCTCGAGCTCGCCCCGGTGGATCCGCGCTCGATCATGCAGGGCGACTACATGGCGCTCGGATTCAAGGCCATGACCGACGCGTTCCCCGCGCGTCCGCCGGAGATCGCCGGCGACGGCCGAATGGTGGTGCGGCTCGACGAGCGCAACGTCGGCACGTTCGTGCGGCTGGACGACGGCGCGCCACTCGGCGCGATGGAGGTCGCGATTCGCTACCGCGTGCGCGACCGCACACCGCGGTTCGCCACGGACGCGTATTTTTTTCAGGAAGGCACGGCGGACCTCTACGCGTCCGCACGCTTCGGGGAGTTCCGGGTGTCGGCGGCGGGCGACGCCATCCTTGCACTGTTGCGAGACGATCGGCTCGAACCGCTCGGTCCGCCCGCGCGACGCTAGTCTAGAATGCCGACGTGAATCGCAAGCAGGGCGGAAGATGGCTATTGGGAGTCGTTCTCGTAGTCGCGACCGCCGCGGTTTACGCTCCCGTACGCGGATTTGACTACATCGCGGTCGACGACCCCATCTATATTACGGAGAATCCCCACGTCCTGGCAGGGCTGACACCTGCAGGGGGCGCCTGGGCATTCACGACTCGTCACGCCGCGAACTGGCATCCGCTCACATGGCTGTCGCATATGGCAGATGTGCAGTTCTTTGGTGTCAACCCCGGCGCACATCACGTCGTCAGCGTCGTCCTGCACCTGTCGAGCGTCGGTATTCTGTTCGGCCTTCTCGTCTACCTGACGGCTACTCCTTGGCGAAGTGGGTTTGTCGCGGTCGTCTTCGCCCTCCACCCACTCCATGTGGAATCTGTCGCCTGGGTTGCCGAGCGCAAAGACGTCCTGAGTGGTCTGTTCTTCATGCTCACCCTCTGGGCATACGCCCACTACGCGGCGCGTCCGGCGCCATCACGGATGCTGGCTGTCACGGGACTGTTCGCATTGGGCCTGATGGCGAAGCCCATGCTCGTGACGCTGCCTGTTGTCCTGCTCCTCTTGGACCTCTGGCCCCTGCAGCGATGGCAGGTGTCACGTTGGGGAAGTATCGCCAGCCTTGTGGTTGAGAAATGGCCGCTCATCGCTTTGTCTCTGGCATCGAGCGTCATCACGATTCTTGCTCAGCAGCAGGCGGGGGCGGTGGCATCGCTCGATGGTCTCGGTCTGGGTGAACGGCTGGCGACCGCGACAATAGGTGCCGCAGACTACCTGGCCAAGTTGGTCTGGCCCGCCAACCTGTCGTTCCTGTATCCCCTGACGAAGACGATTCCCATCTCCACTCTCGCGTGGTCACTCTTGCTGTTGACCGTCGTAACGATCCTCGCGATTCGCGTTGCGCGATCGCGGCCAGCCGTTCTGGTAGGTTGGTTCTGGTACCTGACAATGCTGGTGCCGGTCTCCGGCATCCTGCAGGTCGGCACGCAGGCGTCAGCTGATCGGTACACTTATCTGCCGCTCATCGGGATCACAGTGGCGCTCGCATGGTGCCCGCCAGACACGTGGGCGCGCGGCCGGGTTGCCAGATTTGTGGGACCCGCTGCTGTCGTGGCGGTCGGCATGGCGATGGCGATTCTGACGACGCGGCAGTTGCCTGTCTGGCGCGACAACGTGACGCTGTGGACGAACGCCATGCAGGTCACGCTTGGATACGACAAGTACGGGGCGCACATGGCCCTGGGCGCAACCATGCTCAATCAGGGCCGCTACAACGAGGCTGAGCGCCACTACGTCGAAGCCAGCGAACTGCGGCCGAACGCTGCCGAGGCCAGGTATGGCCTGGGCGTGTCGTTCCTTCGAGGCCGTCAGGCGATCCGGGCGGTGGACGCGCTCGCAGAAGCAGTTCGCCTGGCGCCGTCAGATCTCGCAGCGCGTACCGACCTTGCCGCAGCATTGGCTCTCGCCGGCCGGACCGACGAGGCGATCAAAGAGTACGAGCGTCTGACAGCTATGCTGCCAGGTGAGGTGAAGTTCAGATCCGCGCTCCAGGCCCTCTTGGCCAGGAAACCTGGCGCGCCGCACGTGCGATGATGGCGGCGTGAACCACTACGCGCAGTCGATCGTGGGCGGCCTCATGGGCCTCGCGACCGGTCTGGTGCTCATGCGTCCGGTCGGCGCCTTTTTCGGACCCACCACCATCACCTGGAACGCCTCGAGCTGTCCCGCCGGCATCTACACCATCACCTCGTTCGTCCGCGGCGACGACGGCGTCGTTGGGTATTCGGTGACGACGAGCAATGTGTCACTGCCAAGGGCGAGCGTGACCCAGCAGTTTCCGAATCTGCCCGCGCGCGTCTGGCAGGCCTCCGCGATCACGACCGGCGAAGGCCGGGCGTTTCGTTCATCGACGCAGGCGCTTCAGGGACTGGGAACGGACGAGGGCAGGCTTGGACGGAGCCGGCCCGCGGGTACGCCCGTGGCAGGCCTGGCGCGACCGCGAAACTCGCCGCCTGTGACGCGGCCCCCCGAACCCCGATCGACGGCGCCGGAGTCTGCGGAGAATCTCTCCATCGGACAGGTGCTGGGGCGAGTGCTGGCCCGCCTGAGCGCCGGCCTCGATCCCGGCGCGCCGGACGCGGCCGTGCTGCCCTGGCGGCTGCTGGTGATCGAGGACCTCAATGGCGACGGCCACGCCGACGTCGCGACGGTCGAGTCGGTGGATGGCCTGACCCTGGCGATCCGAATCCATTTCGGCGGTGCGGTCTCCCGCCTCCCCTGACTGCGGTAATCTGACACCTGCGGTTTCGTCCGCAGGGAGGTTTTCACGATGCGATCAGTTCAGATTCTGGCCGGCGCGATTGCGCTGGCGGCAATGTCGGTATCGAGCGCACCCGTTGGCGCGCAAGCCGCCGATCCCACCATGGCGTCCGTCAAGGCGGTCTACGAAATGGTGAAGGGTTACATCAATAAGTCCGCCGCGATGGTGCCTGAAGACAAGTACAGCTACCAGCCGACGAAGGACGTGCGGACGATGGGCCGCCTGTTCGGCCACATCGCGAACGCCAGCGCGCTCATCTGCAACACGGCGGGCGGCATGAACGGCGGGGGACCGGCGTCTGACGCCGAAAAAATGACGTCGAAAGCCGACCTGCAGAAGGCCCTCGCCGCCGGCTTTGCCGCCTGCGATCACGCGTTCATGATGATCAGCGCCAAGAACGCGAACGAAGGCGTGAATCTCTTCGGCCAGTCGCATTCGCGAGTCGGCGCGATGGCGTTCAACAACGCCCACCTCTTTGAGCACTACGGCAACCTCGTCACCTACATGCGCATCAACGGCATGGTGCCGCCGTCATCGGGCGGAGGCGGGAACTAGGTTCAGCGGCCGGCATGGAACCGGGCGCCTCGCACGCCAATCCCCAGATGCTTCATCGCTTTCTGGGGATTGGTGTGTCCTCGATGGCGGCGATCTTCGTCGGGCTTTCATTCGCCGGCATCGTGCCGCTCCTGGAGGGCGCAGAAGACCTGACGGCGGTCCTCGCGTACGCCTTCATCTCCGTCGCCGTTCTGCTCGTCTTGGTGGCGCTGGCTTTTCTGAAGCCCCGCGTTCCGCAGCGGACGGCCGGGCAATCCGTGCAGCAGTACTGGGCAACCGTGGCGATCGCCTCGCGGGCGCTGCTGGTGTGGTTCGTCCTCGAGGCCGGCGCGCTCCTGGCGGCCATCGCGTTCCTGCTCACCGGCCATCCGGCCACGGCCGTCGCTATGGCTGGCGCGATCGCCGCGTTCTGGCTGACGGGACCGGATACGTTCGCGAGACCCTGAAGAATCTCCAGCTCGAGGACCCCCGGCGAGTCCCGACGTGGTCCGTCGCGTCCTCAAGCGGCATCGCCGGTCGGCATGGGAGTACTGATCAGACGGGCGACGCCGCTGCGACTGGGCGTCCCCAAACCGACCCTGGAGAAACTCGCGGGGGACTCGTGCCGCCGCGCGCGCGGGACCGCGCCCGCACGTCGCACCCGCCCACGGCCGAGCCGACGCCCGCAACAGCTCCCGAACCGACCCCTCAAGCGATCGCGGCGAGCCAGGCGCCGGCGGCCGATCGGAACTCATCCGTGAACTCGTGACCGCCGGTAAAGCGCACGGTCTCGTGCTCGCACCCTTGCTCGCGCAGGAACGCGACGTCTGATTCGAACCGGGCGCCGTACCAGGCGTCTCGATCTCCGCAACCAACAAGCACCGGAGGCCAGACGGCATCATCGCGCTCGCGGACGTCTGGCGGAATGTCGCCGCCGAGAATGATGAGGCCGGACGCGCGCGTCCAGCCACGGATGGCGGCGCGGGCGGCCATCGCCACACCCTGGGAGAAGCCGAGAAAGACGAGCGGCGCGGCGTCGGCACCGACGGCGGCGACCACGCGATTCATGTACTCGATGTTGTCGCCAATCGCCTCATCGCGATCTTCACGCGTCATCCAGCTCGCGACCACCGCCTGATCGTTGCGCGTATAGAACCGGTGGAGGGCCTGCACGGACACGAGGCGCCACCGCTCCGCGCCGGGAATCCTCGTCATCTCCTCGAGCATGATCGCGGCGTTCTGTCCGTAGCCGTGGCAGCCGATCAGCGTGCCGGAAACAGGACCGGCCGGATCCTCGATGAGGACCCGGCCGGTTGTAGGCGTTGCGACGTGCAGCGTTCTCACTTCACTGGCGACGGCACGGTCAGTGTCACATCATTCTTCTTCAGCGCGGCACTGAGCGACATCGCCTTCGTCAGGACCGTGTTGCCGTCGAGGATGGCCTTCGGCACCGACGCCTTGAGCTCGGTGTACTGGCCCATCACGAACGGGCTCGGGTTGTCCTGGAATGCCATCATCGTTCCCTTGACGAGTCCGACACGGCTGGGGAAATCCGTGGGAGGCGCGGCCAGGCCGCCGCCGCCCCTTCCACCACCACCCGCGGGCGGAGGCGGCGGCGCCGCCGTAAACTTCGCGCGAATCGCGTCCAGCTCCTTCTTCGTCGCGTCGAACTGCGTCTTCACCGCGGCCGGCCACGCCGACGACTTGCCTTCTATCTCGCCCATCGCCGTGTTGAGTTGACCGAGCGCCGTCGCCATTTCGGAGGACCGGCGCTGCATGTCGTGCAGATCCATGGCGATGTCGTAGTACCGCTTCGCCTCGACCGCCGACATCTGCACGGACGGATCCGCCGACACGCGCATCGACTTCGTTTCGACGACCTTGCCGGCCACGGTCAGCGCGACGTTGTACGTGCCCGGATAGACCAGCGGCCCGGCGTTGACGCCGCCACCGAATCCGCCGCCGCCGACGGCGCCGCCGCACGGATTGAAGGCGTCCGCGCCCGGGCGCGGCTGCGGGACGGGCACTCCGGCGAGGCCCGTCGGTCCGCCCTGCCCGCCGCCGGGCGCGCCGCCGCGGCCCTGGCCTCCGCCGCCAGGGAATCCGCCCGGCGCGGCTCCCCCACCACTAAGCGGCGCCACGCGCATGTCCCAGCAGATCGTCTGAATGCCCGCGGCGTTCCGGTTGCTCGGAATCACGAGCTCACGCACTTCGCGTCCCGTCGCATCCGTGATTCTGATTCGCGGATCCATCACCGCCTTCTTCAGATGGAACTGAATCACGGCGTCCGCCGGCGGGTTCTCACCGAGGAAGTACCGGTGGCCCCAGAACTCGTCATTCTGGTTGTCCCACATGCGGAACTGCACCGCGGGACCCGGCGTGAACAGCCGCGCGTCCGTGGTGGCCGCCTGTGCCGCGGCGTATTCCTGAATCGGCTCGAGGTGATCGAGGATCCAGACCGACCGGCCGTGCGTGCCGACGACGAGCGCGTTGTCCCGTGGATGGATGACCATCTCATCCACGCGTACGGTCGGGAAGTTGCGTCCCTTAAGCCGCTTCCAGCTCTTCGCGCGGTCCGTCGTCACGAAGATGCCCGTCTCGGTGCCGATGTAGAGCACGTCCGGGTTCTTCGTGTCTTCGATCATCGTGCGCACGACCTCGTCGCGGAGGTTGCCGTTGATCGAGCGCCACGTCGTGCCCATGTCGCTGCTGGCCCACATGTACGTCCTGAAGTCGCCTTCGCGGTGCGCGTCCACCGTCACGTAGACCGTGTTCGCATCGAACTTCGACGGCACGACTTCGGACACGTAGCCCCATTTCGGGAATCCAGGCAGCCTCGACGTGACGTTTTCCCATTTCGCGCCGCCGTCCCTCGACATGCTGACGACGCCATCGTCAGAGCCGGTGAAATAGAGGCCAGCCTGCTTCGGCGACTCGCCGAGAGACACGACCGTCGCCCAGAACGAGATGCCGTCGTTCTTGGACAGCATGGCCACGCTGCCCATCTGCCCCATGATCTGCATCTCGTTGCGGTCGGTGTTGGTCGTCAAGTCCTGGCTGATGACCGTCCATGAGTCGCCGCGATCGTTCGAGCGGAAGACGCGCTGGGCGGCGACGAGAATCGCGCCCGGCTCGTGGTGCGAGAACACCATCGGCGTATCCCAGTTCCACCGGAACTGCGGCGGTGTCGTGCCTGGCGCCAGATTGGTGACGTTCACGAAGTTCGGACGGATATTGCGCGCCTCGCCCGTGATGCGGTTGCGGCGCTGAATGTTGCCGTCCTGCGACTCGCTGAACACGTAGCGGCTGTCCCGCGGATCCTGAAGCACGACGAAACCGTCGCCGCCCTGCACTTGGTACCAGTCGGTGTTCTTGATGCCGGGCGCGAAACGCACCTGGCTCGGGCCACACCAGTTGTAGTTGTCCTGCAGGCCGCCGCAGACGTTGTATGGCGTGTCGTTGTCGACGCTGATGTGGTAGAAGAGTCCGAGCGGAAGATTGTGGTGCTGCGACCACGTGCGCGCCATGTCCTGTGTCACGGCCACGCCGCCGTCGCCGCCGATCAACACGTGATTCGAATTCGCAGGATTGATCCAGATGGCATGAATGTCGTCATGGATCGACTGCGCCACGTCAGTGCCCATCGTCGCGCCGCCGTCGTTCGTCATGTGGACGCCGACGCCGCCGAGGTAGACGCGATCTGGATTGTTCGGATCGATGCGCACCTGGCTGAAGTACATCGGGCGCGGATTGTTCGTGCTGACGCGGCGCCACGTCGCGCCGCCGTCGTCCGATCGATAGAGGCCGTTTTGACTCGCCCCGCCGCCCTGACCACCGCGGCCACCGCCACCGCGGCCGCCGCCAGCCTGCGCAGGATCACCACCGCGGCCGCCGCCAGCGCCTGCCGCGCGACCTCCGCCTGCGGGCGGCGAGGCAGGTCCCTGGTCGGCATTCGCGAGACCTGACGCGGCTTCAGCCTCTACGAGTGCGTACAGAAGATTCGAACTGCGCCGGAAGACATCGACTGCGATGCGGCCCATGTTGCCTGCCGGCACCACCGTCAGCTTCGTCCAGGTCTCGCCGTTGTCGGTGGACTTGAACATCCCGCTGCCCGGTCCGCCGCCGTTGAAGCAGCACTGTGAGCGCTGGCGCTGGTACATCGCCGCGTACATCACGTTGCGGTCCGTGTGCGACATCACGAGATCGGTGGCCCCCGTGAAGTCGTTCGGCCCCTTCAGGACGTTCTTCCAGGTGACGCCACCGTCGGTCGTCTTGTAGACACCGCGATCGCCCCCCGGTCCCCAGAGCCCTCCCGTCGCGGCAACAAAGACGATGTTGTTGTCCAACGGATCGATCACGATTCGGGCGATATGCTTCGAATTGCGAAGCCCCATGTTCGTCCAGGTGCGTCCCCCATTGGTGGTTTTGTAGATGCCGTCACCCCACGATGTGCTCTGGCGGTTGTTCGACTCGCCGCCGCCTGCCCATGCGAGGTTCGGATCCTTCTGCGAGATCGCAACCGCGCCGAACGACATATGGACGGGCGCTGCCTGGCCGTCGCCCTGGAGCTGCGCTTCATACAGCGCACCGCCACTCGCCGTCTTCCACACGCCGCCGTGCGCTGTGGCGACGTAGTAGATCGCGGGGTTCGCCTCGTAAACCGCGAGGTCGGTGACACGGCCCGACATCGAGGCCGGTCCGATCGATCGGAAATGAAGATCCTTGAACTCGTCGGCGACCGGGACCGACTGTCCCAGCACTGAACTGCCGGACATGGCCAGTCCGGTGACGAGCGAACCAAGGGCAAGGAGACGGAGGTGTTTCAGCATGGGGCGGATTATAGGGCAGGTGACGACGGGTGACGACAGGTGACGGCAGGTAGTGACCGGTCGTCACCAATCGTCACCCGTCGTTACCTGAGAACTTTCATCGGGTCGATTCGCGAGGCTCGGCGCGCCGGCAGGAGTGCGGCCAGGATGCCTGCCGCCATTAGGATTCCGGCGGCGGCCGTGTAGACCAGCGCGTCCCTGGGCTCGACGCGGAACAGGAACGTCGAGACATACTTCGAGACGAACCACCCCCCGGCCATGCCGAGCACGACGCCGACCGCCATCAGTCCGGTCGCGCGCGAGAGCACCATGCGCACGACCTGCCCGGGCCTGGCGCCCAGCGCCATGCGGATGCCGATCTCCTGCGTGCGCTGCGTGACGAGGTACGCCATCACGCCGTAGATGCCGACGGCAGCGATCACGATCGCCAGCCCGCCAAACAGCGACAGCACGACCATGTTGAACCGCCGCTGCGCGACGAGTCGTCCGTACATCGCCTCCAGCGTTTCCGGTTGCGGGACGATCACGTTCGGCAGCACGCCGCGCACGATGTCCCGCACTTCGGTCGAGAGCGACTGCGCGGCGGAGCCTTGACGAAGGTCGGTCCGGAGGAACATCGTGGCGCCGAACGCCTGCGTGCGGCTCGCGGGCGTGAAGACCTCCGGACGAAGTTCGGCTTCGGGCCCCCCAACGCGGCCGGCCCGGACGACGCCGACGATCTGACGCTCGCCGTTGACCTTCACCATCTGGCCGAGGGGATTGCGTCCCTGGAAGAAGCGGGCTTCGGCGACGTCGTTGATGATCACCACCGGCGGCGCGCCATCCACGCGATCGGTGTCCGTGAACTCGCGGCCCTTGAGCAGCGGTATCCGCAGCAGGCGGAAGTAGCCAGGCGAAATGGATTTCGTGTCCGGAATGTCCTGGTCCTTGTCCCAGCGCGCCACACCGGGAATCTCGAAGACCGTCCGGCTCCAGCCGTTGCTCATCAGCACGCTGCCGTTCGCCATGAACGCCACGTCGGTGACGCCGGGCAAGACCTTGAGGCGGCTGAACACGTCCTCGATCTGCACCGCGGCGCGCGCCTGGTCCGCCTTGATGCGCTCGGGAGCAAAGCCCACGCGCGGCGACACGCGCATGGTGAGGACGCCCTCAATGTCGGCGCCAAGATCGACACTGGTCAGTCTGACGAAGCTCGAGACGAACAGTCCCGCGCCAATAAGGAGCATCACGGCGAGCGCGACTTCGGCCACGAGCAGCACGCTGCGCGATCGTCCGCGCGCCTGACCGGCCGCTCCGCTGCGGCCTCCTGCGCGGAGCACCGTCGCGAGACGCGGGCGCGAGACGCGAATCGCGGGGAGCAGGCCGAAGAAAATGCCCGTCCCGACGGCCGCCATCGCCGCGGCCACCAACACACGAAAGTCGAGGCCCGCCTCGGCGAGCCTTGGCACGGTACCGGGCAGCGACGACTTCAGGACCTCGATGCCGCCAAGGGCAAGGACGAGTCCAAGCACGGTGCCGACAACCGAGAGGATGAGGCTCTCGGCAAGGAGCAGGCGCGCCAGCTGCCAGCGAGACGCGCCGAGAGACGCACGCACGCTGACGTCGAGCGATCGCTCGGTCGCCCGTGCGAGCATCAGGTTCGCGACGTTGACGCAGGCGATGAGCAGCACGAAGGCCACGCTCCCGAGCAGCAGGAACATCCAGCCCCGGGCCTGCCCGACGACGGCCTCGTCGTACGGCATCACCGACACCCAGCGATCGTCGCGGAACCAGTTCGGATGCTGCGTCTTGAGATTCGTGGTGATCTGCGCCATCTGCGCGTAGGCCTGCTCGCGCGACACGCCGGGCCTGAGGCGGCCGATCACCTGGGCGTTGTAGTTCCGGTTGCCGCCATCGCCGCGTGGATACTCGCCGGCCGGCGGCACCCACGGCACCCACACGTCGAACGGCAACGCGCGGCCGACCGGAAAGTCGAAGCCGTTTGGCATCACGCCCACGATCTGCCAGACCCCGTTGTTGCCGCGCCCCTCGGCGGCCGCGGCGGGATCACCCACCACGAAGGTCCTGCCGACGATGGACGGATCGCCGTCGAAACGTCGCCGCCAGAGCCGCTCGCTGATAAGGGCGACCCGATGTTCGCCCCGGACTTCATTGGCCGCCGTGAAGAGCTGCCCGCGCGCCGGCTGGACTCGCAGCATCGGAAAGAGGCTCGCCGAGGCCATCACCGCCCGAAGGGCTTCCGGCTCCCCGCCGGCGTCGTAGACCGGAAATTGCGCCGCCTGAAACGCCGCCAGGTCCTCGAACGACGTTTGTTGCGCGCGCCAGTCCATGAAGTTGGGCGCGGCAACGTAGCCTCCCCCTATTGCCGACCGCGGGGACGTCGTCTGGATTTCGCCGACGAGGAACAGCTCCGACGCGCGCTGGAACGGCATGCCCCTCAGCGCCACGGCGTCGACAACCGAATAGATCGCCGCGGTCGCGCCGATGCCGAGCGTCAGCACGACGAGGGAGACGGCGGTGAAGCCAGGCGAGCGCCGCAGGGAGCGCGCAGCGAATTTGAAGTCGGAGAGCATGGCGATAAGACGTCAGAAGCCTTGTCGGCGTTGGTAACGACAGGTTACGACAGGTCACGACGGGTGACGACTGGTAATCGCAGGTCACGCTCACCGGTCGCCTGTCGTCACCCGTCGTCACCCGTCGTCACCCGTCGCCACCCGTCGCCACCCGGATATGATCGTCCGATGTCGCTGCAGACCGAGCCCCGCACGAGAAATCGCGCCGAAATCTCCGACGCCCATAAGTGGCGTCTTGACGACATTTACAAGGACTGGGCTGCGTGGGAATCCGCGTATGCCGAGCTGGAACGACGGGTTGGTGAGTACGCCGCACTGAAGGGCACGCTGAATCAGGGGCCGGCCAGGTTGCTGGCGGCCTATGAGCTGAGCGACGCGCTCGGCCAGCTCGCCTACAAGGTCTATTTCTTCCCGAGCCTGAAGTACGACGAAGACCAGCGCGACAATCAGGTGAACGCCCGGCGCCAGCAGGTGCAGGCGCTGATGGCGCGGTGGCAGGAAGCCACCTCCTGGCTCAGCCCCGAGCTGCTCGCGATTCCGCTCGAGACCGTTCGCGCGTGGATGGACGCCACGCCGAGACTCGCGGTGTACCGCTTCGCCATCGAGGAAGTCTTTCGCCAGCAGGAACACGTCCTGGACGAAAAAGGCGAGCGGCTGATGTCGCTCGCCTCGCGGCTGTCGCACGCGCCAAACGAGGTCTATCAGGCGCTCTCGACGGCTGACGCGAAGTTCCCGGAGGTCGAGCTCAGCACGGGCGAGAAGGTCACCGTCTCCTACTCACAGTACCGCGCCGTCCTGGCGACGAATCGCCGGCAGCCGGATCGCCGCGCGGCGTTTCTCGCGCACTACGGCACGTTCGAGAAGAACGTCAACACCTACGCGTCGCTCTACCACGGCGTGTGCCAGCGCGACTGGTTCCACGCGCGCGCGCGCGGCTACGAGACGACGCTCGACGCGGCCCTGCACGGAAACGCGATTCCCCGGTCGGTGGTCGAGACGTTGATCGACGCGACGCGCGCCGGCGTCGCGCCGATGCGCCGCTATCACCAGCTCCGTCGCCGCTTCCTGAAACTCGACAAGTACTACCCGTACGATTTCTCGATTCCGATCGTCGAATGGGACCGCCGCTACGCTTACGACGACGTGCTCGAGCGGATCGTGACGTCGGTGGCGCCGCTCGGCGAGGAATACCAGGCGCGCATGCGGCGCGGATTCCGCGAGCGGTGGATTGACGTCTACGAGAACGAAGGCAAGCGCAGCGGCGCGTACTCGGCGCCCGTCTACGGCGTGCATCCCTACATGCTCATGAACTGGGCCGACACGCTGGACGACGTGTTCACGCTGGCGCACGAGATGGGCCACTCGATGCACACGATGCTGTCGCACGAGCGCCAGCCGTTCGTGTACTCGGACTACACGATCTTCGTGGCCGAGGTGCCGTCAACGCTGTCGGAGGCGCTGCTCCTGGACCACTGGCTGGCGACCG
>CAZJTG010000055.1:0-18024 GCA_964548865.1 uncultured Solibacteraceae bacterium | reverse complement strand
CGCGGCGGTTGGCGCGTACCCGGTCGGCCGGGGCCGCGTCGATCTGCTCGGCTGGCTTGCCGTACAGGAGGGGCACTGGTACAAGCACTCCCACAGCGCCTACTCGTTCGCAGCCGAGCTTGGCTACCAGTGGCCGGCGGTTCGCTGGGCGCCGTGGCTCCGCGGCGGCGTGTCGCACGCCAGCGGCGACGACAACCCTGCTGACGCCGGGCACGGCACCTTCTTTCCCATGCTGCCGACGATGCGTCGCTACTCGCAGACAACGGTCAACAGCACGATGAATCTGAACGACGTGTTCGTGCTGGCCGTGGTCAGGCCGAACGCGGCCTCGAACGTCCGCGTCGATCTGCACCGGCTGCGGCTCGCGAACGCCGCGGACCGATGGTATTCAGGCAGCGGCGCGACGCTGAAAGCAGGCGGTAACTTCGGCTACGTCACGCGGCCGTCGAACGGGTCGGCGGATTTCGGGACGTCACTCGAGATCTCGGCCGGCTACACGGTGTCGCGGCGTTGGTCGGTGAACGGTTTCGCAGGACGGATGTGGGGCGGTCCCGTAGTCACGGGCACGTTTGCCGGCGACAGGCTGTGGTTCGTGTACTTCGAGAACGTCATTCCGCTGGGTCGGTGACTTTGGCTATAGTGCGCGGTGGTAAGAACTTCGTCGTGCGCCGACTCACGTTATTCGCCAGCATCGCCTTCGGGTCGCTCCTCGGCCTCAGCGGCTTCACGTTCGTGTACGCGCGCGGGGGTTCGTACCTCACGAATGACCCGGCGGCCTGCGCCAACTGTCACGTGATGCGCGAGTACTACACCGCCTGGCAGAAATCGAGCCATCGCAGCGTGGCGGTCTGCAACGACTGTCACACGCCACAGGGGTTCGTTGCGAAGTACGTCACGAAGGCCAACAACGGCTTCTGGCATTCCTACGCCTTTACGACCGGCGCTTTCCCCGACAACATCCAGATCACCCGGCGCAATCACACGATCGCGGAAGCGGCGTGCCAGAAGTGCCACGAGACGCTGACGCAAACGCTGGCGCCGGGTGCACACGGCGCGCCGACCGGCTGCGTGCGGTGCCACGGCAGCGTCGGGCATCGGCTCCGCGACTGAGGATTGACGACTGACGACTGACCGCACAACCCTGGCAGGAAACGCCATGAATCGACTGACACAGGACACGGACGGCGGCGGATCGCGCCCCTTGATCATCGGCATCGTCGCCTCGGCGGTGGCGATGGCGGTGGTGGTTGGATTGCTCGTGAACATCCTCGAGCGCCGCCAGGAAGGCCGCTCGCCGTTCTATCGCGTGGTGGAACTGACGGACGACACCGAGGACCCCGCGCTCTGGGGCAAGAACTTCCCGTTCCAGTACGACAGCTACCGCCGCACGGTGGACCAGGTCCGCACGCGCTACGGCGGCAGCGAGGCCACGCCGCGGACACCGACGGCGGCCGACCCGCGGTCGATCGTCGCGCAGTCCCGGCTCGAGGAAGACCCGCGGCTGAAGACCCTGTGGGCGGGTTATGCCTTCTCGAGGGACTTCCGGGAGGAGCGCGGCCATGCGTTCATGCTCGAGGATCAGACGTACACGGAGCGTCAGCAGGCCGTGAAGCAGCCGGGCGCGTGCATGCATTGCCATGCCTCCGTCTACCGTCCGTATCGCGCACTGGGCGATGGCGATCTCGTCGCCGGCTTCGAGAAGATGAACCGGATGCCCTACGTCGAGGCGCGCAAACTCGTGTCGCACCCGGTGACCTGTCTCGACTGCCACAATCCGGCAACGATGCAGCTGCGCATCACGCGTCCAGGGTTCATCCAGGGCATCCGTTCCTACAAGGCGTCGCAGGGCGTGGCCAACTACGACGTGAACACGATGGCGTCCCACCAGGAGATGCGGTCGTACGTCTGCGGCCAGTGCCACGTGGAGTACTACTTCAAGGGCCCGGAGAAGCAGCTGACCTATCCCTGGGCGAAGGGCCTCCGGGCCGACGACATCCTGGCCTACTACGAGGAGGTCGGCTTCTCGGACTGGACGCACGCCGACAGCGGCGCGCCGGTGCTCAAGGCGCAGCACCCCGAGTTCGAGCTCTGGAGTCAGGGCATTCACGCGCGCTCGGGGGTCACCTGCGCCGACTGCCACATGCCGTACACGCGTCAGGGCGGGCTGAAGGTGAGCGACCACCACGTGCGCAGCCCCCTCATCAATATCAACAACGCGTGCCAGGGCTGTCACCACTGGCCGGAGGACGAACTGCGGCAGCGCGCCCTCACCATCCAGGACCGCACCTACCAGATGCGCAACATCGCGATGGACGCGCTCATGGCGCTGGTGGGCGACATGAAGCGCGCCCGCGAGGCAGGCGCGGCGGACGCCGATCTGGCCGAGGCGCGCGCGTCACAGCGTCGCGCCCAGTTCATGCTGGACTTCATCGAGGCGGAGAACTCCATGGGCTTCCACGCGCCCCAGGAGTCCATGCGCGTGCTCGGGATGTCGATCGAACACACGCGCCGGGGCCAGGTCGCGCTGGCGTCGTCACGCAAATAGGGTCCGATCGCCAGCGCCCTGCCGGGCGGCCGCATGCTTGGCGCGGCGGCGCGACTCGGACTACTCTCATCCGCGATGATTCCGCGACTCCTGCTCCTGCTTACCTGCGCATCGCTCGCGCTCTCCGCCCAGACCGCGCCGCCACAGTCGTCTGGAGACCTCGACAAGGTCTTCGCCCCGGTGAAGTGGCGATCGATCGGCCCGTTCCGCGGCGGACGCTCGGTGGCGAGCGTCGGCGTCGTCGGCGACCCCTCCACCTACTACATGGGCACGACCGGCGGCGGGCTGTGGAAAACGGAGAACCGCGGCCTGACCTGGCGCAACATCTCCGACGGGTTCTTCAAGACCGGATCGGTCGGCGCGATCGCGGTCGCCGAAAGCGACCCCAACGTCGTCTACGTCGGCATGGGCGAGCACGCCGTGCGCGGCGTGATGACGCATCACGGCGATGGCGTGTACAGGTCCACGGACGCGGGCAAGACGTGGAAGCACATGGGCCTCGCGTCCAGCCAGCACATCGCGCGCATCATCGTCCACCCGAAGAACCCGGATATCGTCTACGTCGCCGCGCAGGGCCCGTTGTATGGGCCGGACGGCGAGCGCGGCGTGTTCAAGTCCAGCGACGGCGGCAGGACGTGGCTGCGCGTGCTCGGCAGCAACGATCGCACCGGCGCGTCGGAACTCTCGATGGACGCGACGAACCCGCGCATTCTGTACGCGGCGCTCTGGGAGTACGGGCGGCTGCCGTGGAAGGTCATCAGCGGCGGGCCCGGCAGCGGCCTCTACAAGTCGGTGGATTCCGGCGAGACGTGGGAACGGATGACGGACGGGTTGCCGAAGGAGATGGGCAAGATGGCGATTGCCGTCAGTCGCTCCAATCCAGAACGCGTCTGGGCCCTCATCGAGAGCGACTCCACCAAGGACGAGCGCGGCCTGTACGTGTCCGACAACGCCGGCAAGAAATGGCGGCAGGTGTCGAGCGATCCCCGGCTCGTCCAGCGCGCCTGGTACTACATCGAGCTCGTCGTGGACCCGAAGAACGACCAGTCGATCTACGTGCTGAGCGCGCCGGCGCTGCGGTCCGATGACGGCGGCAAGACGTGGTCCATTCTCTCGGGCACGCACGGCGACTTCCACGACCTGTGGATCAACCCCGACAATCCCGCGAACTTCGTCATGTCGAACGACGGCGGCGCGGCGATCACGTTCGATCGCGGCAAGAGCTGGAGCGCGCAGGACAACATGCCGACCGCGCAGCCCTATCGCATCAATGTGGACAATCAGTTTCCGTACCGCATCTACGCGGGGCAGCAGGACAACACGTCGTTCGTGATTTCGAGCCGTGCGCTCGGGAGCGGCGGCATCACCGCCGCGCATTGGAAGGCGTCGGCCGGAGGCGAGAGCGCGTTCCTGGCCTTCGATCCGGACAACCCGAAGATCGTGCTGGGCGGCAGCTACCAGGGCACGATCGAGTTCATCGACACGACCGCGACGGCCGGCACGAACATCATGGCCTCGCCCATCCAGTACCTCGGCATGGACGCCGCCGAGATGAAGTACCGCTACAACTGGAACGCGCCCATCATCTGGAGCCGGCACGAGCCGAACACCTACTACCACGGCGCGCAGGTGCTGCTGAAGACGACCGATCTCGGCCGGACGTGGAGAGCCGTCTCGCCCGACCTGACCCGGAACGAGAAGGAGAAGCAGGGCCAGGGCGGCGGGCCGTACACGAACGAAGCCGTCGGCGCCGAGAACTACGGCACGCTCGCGTACGTCGCCGAATCGCGACACGAGAAGGGGGTCATCTGGACCGGCAGCGACGACGGGCTCGTGCAGCTCACGCGCGACGGCGGCGCCACGTGGAAGAACGTGACGCCAGCCGGCCTGGCCGAGTGCCTGGTCAACGCCATCGAGATCTCGCCCTTCGACAAGGCCACGGCCTACATCGCGACGACCCGGTACAAGTTCAACGACCACACGCCGGGCCTGTACAAGACGACCGACTATGGCGCGACGTGGACGCGCATCGATCGCGGCATCCCGCGGAACGCCTTCACGCGCGTCGTCCGCGAAGACGACGTCCGCCGCGGCCTGCTCTTCGCCGGCACCGAGCTTGGTCTCTTCATCTCGTGGAACGGCGGGGAGGACTGGGCGCCGTTTCAGCTCAACCTGCCGGTCGCCCCGCTCACGGACCTGCGCGTGCACCGGGACAATCTAATCGCGGCCGCGTCCGGCCGGTCGTTCTGGATCCTCGACGATCTGCCGCTCATCAGGCAGTATCGGCCGGATGCGCCGGCGTTCACGATGTACCGCCCGGCCGATGCCTACCTCGCCAACGGGGGGAGCGAACTCAACGCGCCGGGCGACGATTTCACGGGCGCGCATCCCACGCGTGGCGTCAATCCCGCCAACGGCATCGTCGTGTACTACGGCCTGCCGGGGATGAAGGAGGACGAGGACTTGACGCTCGAGATCACCGACGCGCAGGGCGCCCCCGTGCGGACGTACTCGTCGAAGACCGTGAAAGGGTTCACGAAGTGGGACGGCGGCCCGAGCGCCGAGCCGACACTGCCGAAGACCACCGGCCTGAACCGCTTCGTGTGGGACATGCGGTATCCGACGATGCCCGGCATTCCCGGCGTGTACATCGAGGGCAGCTATGCCGGCCACAAGGCCATGCCGGGCCGGTACCGGTTCACGCTCAGGCGCGGCGGGCAGTCGGTGGTGTCGGAGGCCGCGATTCTCGCCAATCCGCTGTACTCGACGACCCCGGCCGACTACCGCACGTATCACACGATCATGCAGCGGATGGAACAGACGCTCACGCGCATGCACACGACCGCGAACGGCCTGCACGAAAAGCAGCAGCAGCTCGACGCGCTGACGTCGGCGCTGCCGGCGACCGACGCGTTCGCCGGCGTGAAGCGAGAGGCCGAGGCGCTCGTGAAGAAGCTCAAGGCCTGGGACGCCGAGATTTCCCAGCGCCGGTCGCGCGCGTACGACGACGTGGAGAATTTTCCGAACAAGCTGTCGGCGAACTACCTCTTCCTGATCAATCAGACCGAGAGCGACATGCCGCGCGTGAACCAGTCGTCGCTCGACCGGCTCGAGGATCTGGACGCCGCCTGGAAGGCGCTCGAGGCGCGCGCCAACGAGATGCTGAAGAACGACATCCCCGCGCTCAACAAGCGGCTGTTTGCGCTGGGCTACGGCGCCATCTGGAAGTAGGCGAGCGAACATGCCACGACTGATGATTGCGGCGCTCACCGCAGCGCTCGCCGCCCTGGCGTGGATGCCCGCCGGCCGCGCGCAGGCGGGCCGGGCTTTCACGACCAACTTCACGCTGCAGGAATTCGCGAGCCGGCGCGCGCGCGTTTACGACGCCATCGGGCCCAACGCCGTCGCCGTGATGCAGGGCCTGCCGTCCGTGCACGCGTCGGCCATCTTCCGGCAGTCGAACGAGTTCTTCTACGTCTCGGGCGTGGTTGTGCCCCAGGCGCTGCTCTTGATGGATGGCGCCACGAGACGCAGCACGCTCTACGTGCCGAAGCAGGACGTCCGCCGCGCGGCCGTCGAGGGTGCGCTGCTGTCGTCCGGCGACCCGGCGTTGGCGTCACGCATCACAGGCATCGAGGAGGTCAAGCCCCCCGACGCGCTCGAGATTGATCTTAAGGCGCGGACGCGCGCGACGACGATCTACGTGCCGTTCGCGCCGACCGAGGGCGCGAGCGAAAGCCCCGATGGCGCGCGGCGGCGCACGGCGGACGCCGCGGCCGATCCGTGGGACGGCCGCATCAGCCGCGAGGAGCACTTCCGGGACCTCGTCGCGAAGCGCGCGCCGGGGAGGGAGATCAGGGACCTCTCGCCGATCCTGAACACGATGCGCGAGATCAAGAGCGACGCTGAAATCGCGATGATTACGCGCGCGTCGCGGATCGGCGGCGAGGCCATCATGGAGGCCATGCGCAGCACCGCGCCGGGTCTTGCCGAGTTCGAGATCGATGCGGTGGCGCAGTTCATCTTCGTGCGGCATGGCGCGCAGGGCGAGGCCTACCGCGACATCGTCGCCAGCGGGCCGGCCGCCATGAACGCCCATCATCGTGCCGGCGAGCGCGTGATGCAGTCCGGCGAGCTCGTGCTCATGGACTACTGCCCGGACTTCGGGTACTACCGGTGCGACATCACGCGTCAGTGGCCCGTGAGCGGCACGTTCACGCCGGACCAGCGCGACCTCTACGGCTTCTATCTCGGCGTGTACGAAGCGGTGCTGAACAACATCAGGCCCGGCATCACGTCCACTCAGGTGCTCCAGAACGCGCTGCCGGCGATGGAGAAGGTGCTCGCGTCGGCCAGGTTCTCGAAGCCGTTGTACGCAGACGCGGCGGTGCGCTTCGTCGATCGCTACCGGACGTCCGTCGCGGGCGGCCGTGCGGGCCTTGGTCACGCCGTCGGCATGGCCACGCACGACTTCGGCGGCGGGTCCGGCATGATGCGGCCCGGGCTCGTCTTCACGATCGAGCCGGCGCTCACGATTCCCGAGGAGCAGATCTACATCCGCCTCGAGGACATGATCGTCGTCACGCCGACGGGCACGAAGATTCTCTCGGACTTCGTGCCGAGGAGCATCGCGGCGGTGGAGAAGCTGGTCGCGGAGCCCGGGCTCCTGCAGCAATACGGAAAGATCAGGTAGCTACTTCTTCAGGGCCGCGCGCCAGTTCTGGACGACGGTGGCGGATCCCGTACCCGAGCGCTCCGGGGAGATCACAAGCAGCCGATCGAGGTCGGGCGTTGCGGCAAACCCCAGAAGATCACCGGGGAGCTGGCCGATCTGGCGTGGCGCGCCGACGGTGAGGTTCGGTCCCTGCTGCACGTCAGCTTCCCACACGGTTCGAAGGTCGTCCCCGATGTAGAGGAGCCGGCGGCCATCGCGCGACCAGAACGCGAACAGGCCGCCCTTCTCGGACACCTGGATCCTCCGGCCACCGCCTGGAAACGGCTGGACGAACAGCTGGAACCGGTTACTGTCGTCCGAGCCGAACGCGATCGCGTTGCTACCGGGCGACACGATGCCGTTGGGCTGGCGGCCGGGTCCACCGATGAGCAGCGTTGGCGCAACCTTGCCGGACGCATCGAGCAGCCAGACGTTCTGCGCAGTGTCGGGATCGAGTTGCACAAGAACGA
Organism: uncultured Solibacteraceae bacterium; assembly: GCA_964548865.1. GTDB lineage: Bacteria > Acidobacteriota > Vicinamibacteria > Vicinamibacterales > SCN-69-37 > DASUGC01. The sequence goes on along the minus strand of CAZJTG010000055.1, from coordinate 10,295 downwards.
TCCACTTGCCGTCCGGCGACCATCCCGTGGGCCCTTTGAAGACCACATCCGACGAATAGAAGAGCTTCTCAGGGGTGCCGTCGTTGACGTTCTTGATGTAGAGCTGCTGCGGGCCGTCGCGATCGCTGGCCCAGACGACACGGGATCCGTCCGGAGACCACACCGGATTGTCGTTTCGTCCGGGCCCGGCGGAAAAAGGCACCGCGCCACCCCGAGCCAAGTCGACGAGCCAGAGGCCGGACTCCGTTGGCGATGTCGATTTCGCCAGCACCGCCCGCGAGCCGTCCGGCGAGATCGCGGCAGACTCGTAATGCCCGGGAGGCACGTTCACGGTCCCGCGCGCGATCCCTTTGGTATCGAACCACATGGCCACGGTGTTGACGGAGGGCGCCGAGTAGTACGCCAGCGCGCCCGTTGCGGAGACCGACACCGACCATCCGGCCGTGAACGACACCGACGGATCGAAAATGCTGGCCGGCTCGTCCTCCAGCCGCACCGGGTCGCCCGTGATCTTCAGCGTCTGCGCGTTGAACGGGACCGCGGCCAGCGATCCTTGCCGCGCGTACAGCAGCCAGCCCTGCCCTGAGCCTGCCGAAGGGCCGGGATCGGCGTAGGCCGGCGCGGCCTCCATGTGTCCGATCGGCGTTCGCGAGTCATCGTCCAGCGATCCGGCGGAAATCTCGAATCGGCCGTTCTTGCCCGGCAAGGACGCGTACAGGAAACGCCGGCCGCCGGGCAGGAGAGTCGGAAAGCGATGACTGTATTCCTTGCGCGCAGGATCGATCTTGGTGATGGCCGTCGCGGTGCCGCCATTCGCCGAGATCTTGAAGAGCGGACCGCCCGCATCAGGGGCGAAAATGATCTCGTTGCCGGGCGTCCAGACGCCACCGCGCGGACCGGGCGTATCCCACAGAACTTCCGCGCGTCCGCCGGTCGCGGCGATCACCTTCAACTTCGTATTCGTGAAGTAGCCAATCCGCTTGCTGTCGGGTGACCAGAACGGAAGCGTGGCGCCGTCGGCGGCATCCAGCCGGCGCGCCACCAGCGAGTCCAGCGACCGGACCCACAACTGATTCTCGGAACGCGACACCGTGCCGATGACATAGGCGACCATGGTGCCGTCCGGCGAAATGGCGACCCCCGTCGAGTCCGGATATACCGCCTCTCCGTGAGGGGCGAGCAGTGACATTCGGTGCAGCGCGCCGCTGCTCGTCGTCGCCGATGGCCCGCCGCGCGGCCAGATCGCCGCGGCGATGGCGGCGGTCAGGACGACGCCGACGAGCCCGGGCCAGAGACGCGCGAGCAGCAACGGCCGCGGCGCCGGCGCGGAGACCGACGTCACACCGGCCGCGCCTGCCGACTCGCTTTCGTCCAGCTCGAGCCGGGCATCCGCGATGCTGCTGAGCCTCCGCTTAGGTTCCTTCTCCAGGCATCTGCGCAGCAGTCGGCTGACCGGCGCAGGCAGCCCGGCCGGCAGCGCCTGCCAGTTCGGCTCCTCTTTCAGCACGTTCGCCAGGGTGATCGAGACGTCATCGCCCTCGAACGCCCGCTTGCCCGTGAGCATTTCGTAGAGCACGACGCCGAAGGCCCAGATGTCGGCGCGGCGATCGACGGGCCTGCCGCGCGCCTGTTCCGGCGACATGTACGCAGCGGTGCCCAGAATCATTCCTATCTGCGTCGCACGCGCCGTGAGCGTAGGGGAGTTCGCGAGATCGCCATGGCCCCCGAGCCCGGACTCCTCGGACCCGGGGTTGAGGGCCTTGGCCAGGCCGAAGTCCAGCACCTTCACCGTGCCATCGGGCCTGACTTTGATGTTCCCTGGCTTCAAATCCCGGTGAACGATGGCCTGCTCGTGAGCGGCATCGAGCGCGTCGGCGATTTGCCTCGCGATCGGCAGGGCGTCGGAGAGCGGCATGGGTCCGCGCGCAATCAGGGCCGACAGATCGGGACCCTCGACCAGCTCCATCACGAGGGCGTTCGCTTCGATGCCGTAAATGGCCGCGACGTTCGGGTGGTTGAGCGACGCCAGCACCTGCGCTTCCCTGGTGAATCGCGCCAGCCGATCCGGATCGCTGGCGAACGATTCCGGGAGCACCTTCAGCGCCACGTCCCGATTGAGCTTCGTATCGCGCGCGCGGTACACCTGTCCCATGCCACCTTCACCGAGCTTGTCGGTGACGCGGTACGGACCCAATGACGAACCGGCGGCCAGAGTCATCACGTGGATTCTATCCTTCCCGCGCCGACCGTCTGCTCAGGACGCCTTGTCGCGTCGTTCGGCGGGCGTTGGCAGCGACCGCGCGCCACGGAGTAGCATTCGCGCCATGGATCTCTCCAGCGTCGTTGAGCATCACGGTGGTATCTCGGTAATCCGGGGCGGCGAGAACGTCCGCTCGTGGAACGGCATCCAGTATCAGGCCGGCCTGTCCGCGAAGAACGTGAACGTCAAGCATCTCTCGATGAACGTTGCCACGGTGCCGCCGGGCGGCGTGGCCTACGCGCACGTGCACGTGGGCTTCGAGGTGATGTTGTACATCCTGAGCGGGCGCGTCCGGCACGAGTTCGGCGAGTATCTGCGACAGACGGTCGAGAATGGCCCAGGCGACTTCATCTACATCGAGCCTGGGGTTCCGCACGAGGTCTTCAACATGAGCGACACCGAGCCGGTCGTCGCCGTGGTGGCCCGGTCGGATGCGGACGAATGGGCGCACATCGTCGGGTACGACCGGGGAACGGGGACGACCACGTAGTACGCGGATGGGCCGCCCACGCCCTGTTGAAAGGTCGCCACTCGATCGTCTACCGTTTTCGGCCGGAGGTTGCTTTGATGTCCACGAATCGATCGCGAATCGCCGGCGCCCTGGTGTGCCTGCTCGTATCGTGTGCCTGGGTCGCCGCGCTCCTGGCGGATCAGGGGGCTCGTCAGGGAAGAGCGCAGGGCGGCCCGCCGCCGAAGGCGGTGCCGGTGATTCGCACCGCCCAGGATCTCCTCGAGCCCGGTGGCCATGAGGCGTCACTCCGCGTGGGCAAATCGGATCGCTGGTTCATCGTGTACACGCCCACAGGCTATCGCCAGACGGAGCGGTATCCGCTCGTCATCGCGCTACATGGTGCGCACGGCGGCATGGTCAACATGTACGACACCCGGGAGGACCTCAAGACGATCGCGCGGGAACGCAAGTTCATCGTGGCGTTTCCCAACGGGCAGAACGGCACGGACCACAGGCGCGGTCGGTCGTTCTGGAACGCCGACTTCTGCTGCGACTTGGCCATGAGGAGCGGGATCAACGACGTCGAGTTCGTGGTCCGCATGACCGACTACCTCACGAAGGTCATGTCCGTGGACCCGGCCCGCATTCACCTCGTCGGTTTCTCGAACGGCGGCATGCTGACGCAAAAGATCGCCGCGGAGCAGCCAGGCCGCTACGCGTCGTTCGTCTCGATGGGTGCCGTGCCCGGCTACTACACTGACAACGGAAGAACGAAGTGGACCTACAAGATGACGGCGCCGGTGCCCGTCATGCTGATGCACGGCACGCTCGATCGCACGATCGACTTCAACGGCGGCGTGCCCGAGAACGACTCGACCCGAAAAACGCTGTCATTCGCGGAGTCCCTCGCCGCCTGGGCGTCCCACAACTCGTGCGCCGGAAAGCCCGCTGTCGAGACCGGTGAGGCCATGCCGGGGCGCGGCCGCGGTAACCAGGTCGCGGTGCAGCGATTCAGCGGCTGTCGCGCCGACACGGTCGGCATCGCCGTTCCGGGAGTGGCGCACACCTGGATCGACGTCAACAGCACGGGAGTCAACGGCTCACTTCGGGCGGTGGAGTTCTTCGAACAGCATCCGAAGCGATAGGCGCCGGTGCGCCGCCTGCGACCGGCGCCGTCACCGTTTCGGGATCTGGTTCAGGTTGTAATAGGCGACGTCATGCAGGAGCGGCTGACCGCTCCGATCGCGGACGCCCGGCAAGTGCAGTTCATGGATGTGGCCGACGACGAGCTTGTCCACGACCAGACGGACCGTGAGCCCATCGGCGCTGGGCGTGGCTGAGACGATGCGTTGGTCGGCTTGCTCGATCTCAGGGCCGCCGTACGCGCCATAGAAATGGTGCGTGAACGTCTCCAGCGTGTAGCTGGCCGGGTTGCCGGCGGTCGCGGCGTCCACAGGCATCGTGAAGCGCAGTTCAAAGCCGTCCGGCTTCACCCGCATCGAGTGCACCTCGAACGGCACCTTGCCTGTCCAATCGAGGCGCTGCAGCGCCCGCTCGGCAGGCGCGCGAACGGGCCAGCCGCGTTTGCTGCCACCGACGAAGATCTGGCCCTGCGGGGTGAGCGTGCCTCCGATCAGTCCCGTCGCGAAGCCCTGGCGGAACGGATACGACGCGCCCTGATAGACCCCGTTCACCTTCTCCATCTCGGCGCGCATGATCAGGCTGAGCGTGTAGTCGGCCACGAAGAACTGCCCCGCGAACGGACCGAACTTTCCCGCCGACACATCCAGCATCACGGCCGTCGCGCTCTGGCCCATCTTCTTGTACGGGAACACGACGGCGGGCGGGACGTACTGCGGAATGCGCTCGGCATCGAGGTGCCGGCGCCCGGCCTGGCCGCCCGTCGGATCGGCGGGACGCGGCCCCATGTTCGCCTGGTCGTACCATCTGTTGCCGGCCGGGTGGCCCATGAACCCGCCGGGCCGGAGATGTTTCAGCGAATTCGAGCTGTTCCAGGGCCCCTGGCTTTCCGCGAAAAACGTGTCGCCTTCCATGTTGAAGGCGATGCCGCCGGGGCTGCGCAGTCCGCTGCCCATCGCCTCCCAGCGCCCGTCGGGAAAGTGGCGCAGGGCCCATCCGCGAAACAGCCGATCTGACGTGTAGCTGCCGGTGAGTCCATGCACTGTCCAGATGGCGCCGTCGCGGTCGAATCCCGATCCAAAGGTGAACTCGTGTTCGCCGCCCCAGGCCCAGGCGTCGCTCATCGTCTCGAAGCGATCGGCCCGCCCGTCGCCATCCGTGTCCCGGAGGCGCGTCACCTCGCTCTGCTGGGTGGCGTACAGCACGCCGTCACGCCACGCGAGGCCGAACACCTCGGTCAGCCCCGTGGCGAACAGCTGCCACTTGGGTGCCGGCGAAGGCGCGTCGGCGCCAGTCGCGAAGTAGATCTCGCCGCGCCGCGTCCCGACGGCGAGGCGTCCGTCGGGCAGGGAGAGCATGCTGCCGGCTTCCATTACCGCGGTGACCGGCATCGGCACGTCGGTGATGCGGTAGAACTCCGCTTCCCGTTCGTTCACCGGCACTTCCGCCAGGTCGTCGGTGCTGAGATTCTGCTGGAGATCAGCCGGTTTGACGCCGCGCCGGTAGCCGCCGAAGTCACTGGGTCTCGGCGCGTAGGAGCCCACCAGTGTCACATTCGACCTGGCCGGGATCTGGTCTTCCATGCCGACAGCCCAGTAGCAGGCGTTGACGAGCATGCGGCGGACGCCCTCTTCCTTGAAGTCGTCACCGTAGCCCATCGTGGTCGTGAACACGCGGGCGGCCTTGCCTGCTTTCCCGGTGAAGGTCTTGATCCAGGCGATGGGAACCGGCGGTTTTCGCTCGTCGGGCTTGTCAGTCGGCCTCAAACCCATCAACGGCTGCCCCAGGACCAGCGGGCGGCTGTCGCCCTCGAGCGGTGTGACCGCGTACGCGTGCGAGAGGCCCCAGAGCCGATCGATGCCGCGCAGAATCGGATGGTCTTTCATCTCCGCTACCGGGATGCCCAACGTGCTCTGGGTGCGGTATCCGCCATAGTGATTGATCCACGTCTCACCGAGCACCTGCCTGCCGAAGCCTCCCTGGAACGTCGGGTGCGGGCCGCGCCAGCCCCACTCGGAGAACTTCTCACTCTGGAACTTGTCGTAGCTGAACGCGTGCGTCGCCGTGCGGATGCCGATGATCGGCCGGCCGGAATTCACGTAGTCGACGAACTTGGCCATCTGCTCTTCCGGCAGCCGCCGGAACCGCGTGTACACCACCATCAGGTCCGCGTCTTTCAGGGCGTCGAGTCCCGGAATGTTGTCGACGACCGATGGATCGATCTCGCCGGTCTCGCGGTTGATGGCGAAGAGGACCGTCGTCTGAAATCCATGCCGCTGCGAGAGGATTCGCGCCATCGCCGGCATGGATTCCTCAGAGCGGTACTCCTCATCCCCGGTGATGAACACGATCTTCTTTCCCTTGCCGGGACCGGCGCCGCCCTTGTAGGTGAGCCACTGATCGGCGAGCGCGGCCCCACGGTCCGAGGCGCCGATCGCAATGGCGAGCGCGACGACGAGGCGAATGAAGAAGGCCGGCCTACCAGACATACTCGATCTCCAGTCGGTGATTCCTTCCCGAAAACGTCACGGGGACGACGAGTTCCCGCGCGTCGCCGGTGCCGCGCACAACCGGCGTGCCGCCGCCCGCGACGCGGATCGTCAGGGCATCATCGAGTCGCCAGGTGTTCGCGCGGCCCGGCACGATTTTCCCGACAGCGACCCGGAAATAGAGACCGTCCGGCGGCGGGTCGGTCAGTGTCACTGTGCGGAGCAGCCCGCTCTTCCCGGCCTCTTCCACGGGAGTCATGAAGTCTTCGATGCCCATGTTGAGGAACGAGTAGAGGAACGTCGGTCGGTTCTGGGCGTCGAGCTGGGAGCCGCGGAACTTCAGGCCGGCGGGCCTGCTCGTGCCGCCGGGCCACGCCGAATTCGGATCCGTCAGGATCGCCAGTGCCGGGCCCTGCGGAAAGACGACGACGTCGGTGCCCAGCGGCCGAATCTGCCCCATGCCCTGCACGCCCCAGTGGGGCGCGGTGTTGAGAAAGCGCCCGCGCCACAGGAGCGACAGCCGCATGGCTTCAGGGTCGAAGGCGGCGTTCACTTGCCCGGGATACCCGACGGCGATCGCGCGAAAGCCCGCTTCCCAGAGCTTGCCCCGGTACACGACCGCTTCGCCACCGACGATAAGTTCCACGTTCTGCCGGCTCAGGCCTTCCGGGAATTTCGCGCGCGAACCGCCGGAGAGGTACGCCCAGATCGCGCCGAGCTGTCGATCGGTGTTGCCTCCGAGCACCGTCTGCAGCGAACTCACGCCATTTGGCCAGAATGACGGCATGAGGATGCCTGGGTGGAAGCGATTGGGATCAATGAGAAACCGACGGAACCAGTCCTCGTTCAGTCGCTCCGTCGTGGTCACGAGGTCAATCAGGTTCAGCGCGTGCGCGGGCTGGCGATTGAAGCGATGGCAGGCGATGCACGACAGCCCGTCGGTACCCACAATCGCGCGGCCGGCCTCCACCTGGACACGCGGCGCGTCCCGTGGCGGCGCGGCGTTCGCACGAACTGGCGCCGCGCGGCGGTCGAGTCCGACGAACAGGTCCCTGAGATGACCGACGTTCGCCGCGCCGTACTGCGGCATCCGCGTATTCAGGTGAGGCCGCACGCTCGTGCCTTCAGCGAGCACCCGCTGGAGCCAGGCGGGCGTCAGCCGATCGCCGACGCCATCCAGGGGCGGCGGGAGGCGGCCCCGATCCCCAAGGTCCTCGCCGCTCGACGTGAAGAACGCATCGCGCTCCGGCCTCACGCCACCCACGCCGTCGCGCACGTGACACGCGGTGCAATTGAACGACGCCATCGTGTGCATCAGCCGCTCCCGCGGACTGGGTGCGGCGAGGTCCGCGCGACGGAGGGACGTCACTGCTTCTCGCAGCGCTGCGCGCTGGGAGGACTCCAGGTGATAGTTCAGCGCGGCGCCGGACGGCGATTCCGAAAGACATCCGCGCGCGATGTTGAGGGAGGAGAGCGACGGCGGCGCGTTCGTCGGCCTCTGGGCCTCATGGCACACGCCGCAGTTCAACTGCGCGTAGAGGGCGCGGCCGGTCGCGGCCTTCGCCGGATCGACCAGGAACGCGGAGGGCGCGGCAACGGACTCACGCGCGCTCTGCAGTCGCGACGCCGGGATCACCTGACGGGTGACACCCGGACCCTCCCATTCCACTGTGAGCGCCGGCACCCCCGCTCCTCGCTGGACGTAGTCGACCGCCAGCGCGTGGAGACCCGCCGTCAGGCGGATCGTGGTCTTCGCATCGACGCTCTCGCGTTGCCAGCTTTCCTCGCCCACGAGCCATCGGTCGCGGACCGAAAGCCGGCTTGCGCCCGTGGCCGCGAGATAAAACGTGTAGTCGCCGGCCTCGTCGACCCGAAGCCAGCCAGTAAAGCGCAGCGCATACCCGCGCGCGATGCCCATGGCGTCGAGCGTGAAGCCTGGTGCGGGACCGGTGCGCCCGAGTTCGGCGGAATCGAGTTCCTCAAACGAACGGATGCGTCCCGTGTACTGCGCCACTTCGAGCGGCGCAGGCACCTCTGTCCGGCGCAGGAGGTAGTGAGCGATGTCCGCCGCTTCGGCATCGGTCAGTGACATGGCCGGCATCCGCCCGGACGGCCGCAACGCCAGCGGATCGCGGAGGAACTTCTGCAGTCCCTCGAAGGACCACTTCTCCGCGATGCGCGCGAACGAAGAGGCGGGCGTCGTGCTCCCGGTCGTGTTCTCGGGCGCATGACACGCCACGCAGCCGACGCGGTGATAGAGACCCTCCCCGCGCGCGACCGCCGCCCTGTCCGGCATGACGCGGTTGAACTCGCGCAATCCCTGCGACGCCAGATAGTGGGCGAGCGATTCGGCGCCCGCCGCCCGCTCCGACGCCGGCATGGCCTGAAGCACGTCCGGCATCGTCGTGCCGGGCATCACCGCCGCCGACGCGGAGAGGAATCGCTGGATCCACTCGCCGCTGGCGCGATTCCCGATGCCCGCCAGCCGGGGCGCCGTCTTCGGCGACAACCAGAGCGCCTGTCTGGCCGATGGCGCGTGACACGTGATGCAGCCCAGCTCGCCGAGCAGCACGCGGCCCGCCGCGGCGTCCCGCGCGGGCTCCTGGGGAGCAGGAGCGGTGGCCGTGATCCGGCTTGCCGTGACTGCCAGGAGCAGCGTCATCGCGCAAGGCACCAGCACGATCGTTCTGGACGCGGGCATGGCGGCATTCTACAGACACGGATGGGCTACACGCAGCGGCTTTCGGGACGAAGCGGGACGGTCAGAGCCGCTACACTCTCGACGTGCTGACCGCCATCTGGCGCCAGTTCGTCATGAGCGTGCGATTGCAGCTCCGCAATACGGCCGCGATCGCCTACAGCTACGCAGTGCCGCTGGTCTTCCTCGGAGCGTTCTGGACGCTCTACCGGCATGAATCCCCGCCGCTCGGACGCCACCTCGGCCAGCTCCTCACCATCACCGCGCTCAGCGGCGCCTGCTTCGCGGTGCCGGCGTGGCTCGTCAGTGACCGCGAGCGCGGGGTCTGGCGTCATTACCGGCTCGCGCCGATGCCTGGCGTCGTCCATCTCGCCGCGATGATCGGCGCGGGCTGCCTGCTCCTGCTCTCCGCCGGCATCGTGCAGGTTGCCGCAGCCGCCGCCATCGGCACGCCGCTACCGTCGCATCCCTTCCACGTGTGGCTTGCGTTCACGGCCGCGTGCGCCGCGTTTCTCGGCATCGGCCTGCTGATCACGATGCTCGGTGACACCGTGCCGGCCGCGCAGGCGCTCGGCCAGGCCGTGTTCCTGCCGATGCTCATCCTCGGCGGGATCGCCGTGCCGCTCGATCGCGTTCCCGGATGGGCGCAGGGAATCGCGGCGGCCCTGCCGGGAAAGTACGCCGTTGGCGCCATCGACAGCGCGCTCGCCGGCCGCGGACTCGCGGGTCTTGCGCCGGACGCGGCGGCACTCGCGATCATGGCCGCGGCAAGCATTCTCGGGTCGATGGTGATCTTCCGTTGGGAAGCCGGGCACCGGATCGGTCCAGGACGTGCCGCCGGCGCCGCCGGCCTGGCGGTGGCGGGGTGGATCGCTGTCGGCGCCGTCGCGAACGTCACGGCGGGACGGGATGCGGCGACCGTCGCGACGCCCATGGAGATGGAGTCGGCATCGGCCGCCGCGGGGCGGGCCGGCGACGTTGCCGCGCCGCCGTTCGATGGTCGTGGAGCGATTCCGGCGCCGTCTTCTGCCGGAGCACCACACGCCAGTTCGGCGCCGGCGGCCGCGCCCGCCGCTGCTCCGCTGACGTGGCGCGACGTCACGATGGATCGCGTGGACGTGGCCCGTCTGCTCGCGGAACTTCCGCCGGATTGCGCACTTATTAGTGTGACTGACGGACACCCAGCGGCGCTTGCCTGGCTTGGCAGTGTGCACGGCCATCGCCAACGCGCGCTGGGCGTCGAGCACTTCGGTCAAA
>CAZJTG010000054.1:0-18297 GCA_964548865.1 uncultured Solibacteraceae bacterium | reverse complement strand
GGCGGCGTCGGCGGCGCGGGCGGCGCCCACGAGCCCTCGGAAACGGGTGGAGCCGGGGGAACGGCCGGCGCGGGCGGAACCGGCGGCGGCTGGCTTGCCGGCCGCTCCTTCCGCATCGACGAAATGAACGTCATCGTCGCCGTGCCGAACGCGAAGACGCCCATCAGCACCCACGTCAGGAGTCCCGCGATGGGAATCATGAAGACCACGATCAGAATGCCGGCGCCGATCGCGAACGACCTGAAGGCCTGGGCGCGATTGCGCGGATCGCTCTCGTTCACGATCCGGCGCCCGATCGCCCGGGTGACGCCCAGGCGTCCGATGACGGCCAGCATGATGAAGGCCGCGATCGCAAACGGCAGACCGATGACCGTGGCCGCAACGACCATCATCAGGGGTCCGGCAAGCAGGATCGCGAGCAGCCCGACGAAGAAACACCCCACCGGACGGCGGATCAGCATATCCGCGCACGCGCCCACCTGCCGCGCGAACATGTGGTTGAACAGAAGGCCGAAGAAGAAGACAAAGCCGACCACCATCCAGACCCAGCCGATGTCCGGCACGATGAGCCGCCCGAGGAGAAGGCCTCGCGTGAACCACGGCTTCAGCGCGCGCAGCCACCCCCCGATGGCCGGCGTGCCGATGACGACGTGCTCGCCCCCGGCGGCGAAATTGTCGGGCGCGATCATCACGCCTCCGATGACGACCAGATCGCGCCGGATCCTCGCCCCGTTGACTATCGTCGCGCCACCGCCTACGACCACGAGCGAGCCTTCGATGACGGCCGTAGGCCCGAGCGTCGCGCTCCCCATGACGACCGCGACATCGCCTCGAACGGTACCGTCGATTTGCACATCGGCCAGCACGCTGAAGACCTCTCGCGTGACCGCGCCTGGCGGCAGCGAGTAGTTCTGGAACAGCCGAAACGTCGGTCGGCGGTAGTAGGCGTTGTCATACTCCCGCTGATCCGCCGTCGGTTCGACCGGTTCGGACCTGGGCGCAGGCTTCTGTTGCGCCGGCGCGGCCACGGCAAACGCGGTCAGCAGCAACACGGTGGTAAGCGCGGATACGCGAAATCGATTGGTCATTGTGAGGAAGCTCCCCCGAAAGTCACCCGGGTGACCGCGTTCCACGCCGCGGCACCAGCCAGCGCGACGACAATCGTCAGCGCAAGAACAACGAACGCGATCGGCCCCAGGAACACGCTCCAGAGCGCCCGGGACACCGCTGCTGCCTGATTGAGTCGAAGCGCGACATCAGGCGCCTGGTTCCACACCATCCAGCCGGCTGACGCCATAGCGCCTGCCACGACCAGAGACAGCGCCTGCAGCGCCCACGGCCATTCGAGCCACGGCCGGGAATACCAGGCGAGCAGACGCGCTTCAGCCACGGCGGCCATCACGCGCGGCACCAGGGTTCGCGGCGCCCGCGAGGCCGGCAGCCGCTTGAGCTCGCGATCGACGAATCGTTCCAGATCCAGTTCGTCCACGGTCAGGTCCTGCGGCCGGCGTCCGGCCCCAGCGCGCGCTTCAGCGCTTCGCGGCCGCGATGCATGTCCGTCTTGATCTTGCCCAGCGAAACGCCGAGCAACGTGGCGATGTCTTGATAGCTGCGCTCCTCAAAGTGAAACAGCACCAGCGGGACGCGCTGGTGGTCGGGCAACCCTCGAAGCGCGCGCTCGACCCGCCTCGCCCGATCGTCCGAGTCGTCCGCCGCCGGCTCGGACGCCGCGAGCGTGTCCGCGAATGTCCGGGGCGTTTCGCCGGCGACGACGTCGAGCTCGCTGAAGAATTGCCACCTGGCTCGGTACCGCGTGAGGTGATTCAAACAGAGGTTGGTCGTCACCGTCTTGAGCCAGCCAGCCTGGCCGGGGTTCGATCGGATCTCGGCGAACCGCTCGAAGGCCCGAAGGAACACGGTCTGCGCCACATCCTCGGCTTCGGCCGGATTGCCGAGAAGCCGGACGGCCGATCCGAACACCATGTCCTGGTACTCGCGCACAAAGGCCTCGAATTCCGATACGGTCGATCCCTCGCGTGGCTCGCTCACAGCGGTTCGGGTGCCACTACAGCACAAACACGGGAGAGTGGAGGATGTTTCAGGGAGGGTAAGATCGCGGCATGCGCAAGCTCATCGCCGTCGCCACATTCGTCCTCTGCATTGTCTCGGTGCCGACGGCCCAGCAGCGGCCACGGCCCCTCTCCAAGGCGGACATCGCGGACATCGCGACGCTGCTCAAGCTCGAGGACACGAGACAGTTCGACCTAGCGACACTCGGACGCATCCTCAAGTCCGCCCATCCCGAAGTGCGACGCCGGGCCGCGGTGTCGGTTGGACGGATCGCCAGTCCCCAGGGGCTGGCCCTGCTGGAGGCAGCGCGGGCCGATCGCGATCGGGAAGTTCAGGCCAGCGTCGTGTTTGCGACCGGGCAGATTCACCAGCCCGAGTCAGTCGCGTGGCTGGCGTCGCTCCTCGGAGCGCCCGCGACGCATCCGGTCATCGGCAGGGAGGCCGCGCAGGCGCTGGGGAAGATGGTCAGGAACGACGCCGCCCAGACGGAGGCGCGCACGGCGCTGTCGGCCTATCTCGGCGCCGCAAAAGAGACGCCGGCGGCCGCGCCGGTCATCGGCGAGGCGCTCCTCGCGATTGGACGGTTCCCGCCAGGGGGCATCACCGAGATCGCGAGGTGGACGTCATCGCGGAACGTCGAGGTCCGCTGGCGAGCGGCGTGGGCGCTGATGCGACCGAGAGATCGCGCGGGCCTTCCCGCTCCCGGCGCCCTGTCGCACCTCATCAAACTCGTCGGGGATCCCTCGGGTGACGTCCGCTACTGGGCGGTTCGTGGATTCACGCCGGCAGCGGTCGATGCGGCTGGAATGTCGCGACCGGACACCACGGCACGGTTGCTGAAGCTCTTTCAGGGCGATACCGACCGACGCGTCCGTACCGAAGCGCTGCGCACGCTGCTCTTGTACGACGACGAGGCCGCGTTTGGCGCCATCGTCAACGCGTTGTATTCAACGGATTCGTGGATTTCGGTCTCGGCCGCCGAGGCCGGCGGCCGGTTCACCTCGCGCGCGCGCCCGCTCGTGCCGCTGCTCGTCGATTCAGCCGAGCCAAAGGATCCGCTGTCGATGCGCATTTCGGTGCTGCCGGCCCTGGTCAGTCTCGCGCCGGAGGCCACCGACACGCTGCGTCTCGCCGGACAGTTGACGCAAAGCGACGTGGCACGCGCCCGGGATGAGGGCATGCGCGCGCTCGGACGGCTCGGCGACCGAGGGAAGGCGGCATTCGAGCAGATCGCGTCCGATCCGGCGATGCAGAGCATCCTGCCGTCGCTCGATGAGTTCACGCGACGCTTCGTGCCGCAAGCCGCGGGCGCGCGCGCCGGCGGCGCGGGCCGGGGCGGCGGTGGCGGGACCGGTCGGGGCGCAGCACCACCGCGACAGGCGCGCCCGGACGCCGAGTACGTGCACCTGGTCGAGCGATGGATCGCCCCCGACTACAACGGCGCTCCAAAGCCGCGCGTCCTGTGGGAGACCGCGCGCGGGCCGATCGAACTCGAGCTCTATGCCGGCGACGCACCGTTCGGCGTCGAGCACATGATGCGCGTCATCGCCTCGGGCGACATCGTCGGCACCGAGTTCAGCCGCGTGGTGCCGGATTTCGTCGACCAGCAGGCCACCATTCGAAATGCGGCGCTCCTCCGCGACGAGGTCAATCGCCGCGGCCTCATCCGCGGCAATCTGAGCTGGGCATCCTCGGGCCTCGACACGGGACGGCCGGGCTACACACTCGGGCACACGCCGCAGCCGCACAACGAGGGCGACTTCACCGCGCTCGGCCGCGTCGTGGCCGGCATGGACGCGGTGGACCGGATCGAGCTCGGGGACAAGATCCTCGCCGCCAGAATCGTGAGGAAATAGGATGCCCGTCTCGAGTGGTTCGCGCCGCCTGGCGCTCGTCGGCCTCACCCTGAGCATCGCGTTGCTCGTACCCGGCCTCCTTCTGCCGGTCATCACCGTGCGCGGCGTCCTGCAACCAGCCGGCATGGCGGAACTGGCGCCCAGGATTCTCGCCGACGGCATTTCGGAACAGTCGGTCGCCACCATGAAGCCGCTCATCAATCCCGCCCTGCTGCCCCTCCTCGAGATGTCGCCGGGGGGCCTGCGCGGGGCGCTCGTCAAGCGCCTGGGCGATCAGCTTGCCGTCGAACTGAAGAACGGCCGGGAAATCGAGGTCTACCAGCAGACACGGAGCATTCTGGGATCCGTGCGGCACCTCTATCAGGTCGACAGCCACACGGCCGCCACACTGATTCTGCTGTTCAGCGTCGTCGTACCGTTCGGCAAGGCGCTGCTCGTGTCGCTGGCCCTCGCGATGCGCAGTGACGACCGCCGCCGCGGCACGCTGCATTTCGTCGAGATGGTGGCGAAGTGGTCGATGGCGGACGTCTTCGCCGTCGCGCTGTTCATCACGTACCTGGCGGCCCAGGCCACGCAGGCCGCGCCTGGCGCGGTGGCGGCGTCGGTCGTCGCATTCACCGCGTCGTTTGGCGCGGGCTTCTATTGGTTTGCCGCATACTGTCTCGTGTCGCTCGCCACGCAGCAGCTCACGTTTCGGTATCTTCTGAGAAAGTGACACACTGACGCCATGCTTCGTTTCGTGACCGCCGCCTTCCTTGCTTCCGTCGCCCTCGCCTCCAGCCTCGCCACCCGCGGCGCGGCACAGTCACGGGCTCAGGTGCCCACGTTCACGAAGGACGTGGCGCCCATCCTGTTCAGAAACTGCACGTCGTGCCACCGGCCCGGCGAGATCGCGCCGATGCCGTTGTTGACGTACGAGGATGCCCGGCCGTACGCGCGCGCGATCTTCGAAGAAGTCCGCGACGGCCACATGCCGCCGTGGCATGCGGAAGCGCCGGCGGGCACGTTCGTGAACGAACGGAGATTGCCGGATCGCGACAAGGAGACGCTGATGCGCTGGGCGACCGGTGGCGCGCCGAAGGGCAACGCCGCAGACATGCCGCCTGCGCCCAAGTACGCGGACGGCTGGCAGCTCGGCACGCCGGACCGGGTGTTCGAGATGGCACAGCCGTACGAAGTGCCCTCCACCGGCACGGTCGCGTACGAGTACTTCTACATCCCGACGAACCTCGAGGAAGCCACACTGGTCAAGGGATTCGAGATTCGTCCGGGCGCCCGCGAGGTCGTGCACCACATACTCATGTACTACTGGGCGAGGCCGGCGACCGGCCCGCGGCAGCCACCGGTGCTGCTGCAGAACCGCGAGTTCAGCCAGATCCCTGACTTTGCCCCCGGCCAGTCGCCGCGCCGCCCGCCCGCCGGCATGCGGCCCACGCTCGTCGCGACCTATGCACCAGGCACGAATCCGCAGGTGATGCCGGCCGGCACGGCGCTCAGGCTGGAGCCGGGCGGCGTGATTGAGCTTCAGATGCACTACACGACGAACGGCACCGCCGCGAAGGACCGGACGCGCATCGGGATGTTCCTCTCCACGGAGCCGTCGCCCCGCGAGGTCCGCGTCTCGCAGTTCCTCAATGGCACGCTGAAGCTGCCGGCCGGCGCCGCTGACGTGGCGGTGAATGCCGAGGTGGGCTTCGCGCAGGACGCGACGCTCTGGGGACTCTTCCCGCACACGCATGTGCGCGGCAAGAAGTGGCGCTACGTGCTCGAACTGCCGGACGGCACGAGCAAGGTGATTCTCGACGTGCCCAGATACGACTTCAACTGGCAGACGTACTACATGTTTGCTACGCCCCTCCAGATCCCGCGCGGCGCAAAATTCGTGTCCACGGCCTGGTACGACAACTCCGCGAAGAACCCCGCGAATCCGAACCCCAACATCGACGTCCTCTGGGGCGATCAGACGTGGGAAGAGATGCAGTACACGGGGTTGATCTTCTCTCCGGGTGCTACGGGTTCAACGGGTGCTGCGGGTTCGACGGGTTCGAGTCGGCGCTAGATCTGATCGACAGAATCTGCCGCCGGCACACCACACCCGGCACTCGGCACCCGGCACTCGGCACGTCTCTACCGCATGTTCCTGGTGATCGACCCCAGCAGATCTGACCCGTAGTCGTACACGATGATCTGGGCGGACTTCGGTGGCTGCGCCACGGCGAGACGGATCGTGACGGTGACCCCGTTCTTCCGGATCTCATCCATACGCGAGGCCGGAATCTTCAGATCCGTGCTCTGCCAGGTCTCGCCGACGTTCTTACCGTAGAAGTCCGCGCACTGGACCATCAGGTTGAGCGCCGCGATGTAGCGATCGCCGGATCGGGCGAAGACCAGTCGGGTCGCGTCGATCGTGACCTCCGCGGTGACCGTTCGCGTGCTGCCCTCTTTCCCGTCGGTCAGCGTCGCGGACAGCCGGAGGTCCCTGACGTCGCCGCCGTAGTTCAGCGCCGAGACAATCCGGGTCGTGGCCAGCGCCTGTCGCGGGTCGTAGCGGACTTCCCCGGAACGGGCGATGTAGGCCCGGCGATGCGAGACCTGGACGTTCTTCCGCGTCACCTCCACGTCGATCCTCCGGAGACGGCCGTTCTGCGCCACGGTCGGGGTGTAACCAAGGACGTAGCCGAACTCGGTGGACGCCAGGATGCGGTCGAAGGCCTTGTCCGCCATCTGAGACACCGCCACCTGCCCGCCCGAGATCTCGGAAATCGTCCGGAGCGCGGCCAGCTGGAACCCGTTGGTCACCCGCATGTTGACGCCCTCGCCCGTGGTCGCGACGCCACCGGTCTGGATCGTGTTGAGCGTCACGCGGGCGTCGGCCGCCATCGTCGCGAGATCGCGATCGTGGTCGGCGCGCGGCATGCGGAAGCCTTGTTCGGTGACGAAGATGATGTGCTTCTCACCCTCGATGTAGCGGAGGTAGTCGACGCCCGCGTACAGGTTGCCGACGTCCTGCATCGTCTGGCGGTTGAGCGTGACGTAGTCGTCGAAGCTCATGTCGAGCGTCGGATCGAACATGCCGTCGGTCATCTTCACGTCGGTCCCGAATGCGCGGAAGGCTTCCAGTTCCGCGGTCTTCATCGCGTCCGCGGTCCGCCGGCCGTCGCCTTCGGCGGCACCAATCGGACCCGGCAGCACTTCCCTCGACGTTCCACCCTGCGGGCCGCCGAAGACGCGGTCGATCAGGATCTGGAGCGGCGAGGGGATCTTGCCACCGCCGTAGAGCGCCGTGAGACCGCCGAAATACTGCCGCATCAGCGCTTCGATGGCTTCGTGATGGGCCTTGAACCGTTCGATCACCTCAGCCGCCTTCTGGTGATCCGTCGTGAAGTCGGTGGCGCGATTCCACGCCATGATCGCGACCTGGTCCTGCGGCAGCAGCCGCTGACGGACGAATCGCAGCGTGGCGTCCACGCCCTTCGACGGCTCCTGCAATCTGCCGCGGCCGAGGATGATGAGGAAGAGCCGCCGGTTCAGCGGTTCCATCCGGTTGGTGACGATCGAGTTGAGCCGGACGGTCGCCGCCGGGTCTGGCTCGGCCGGTGACAGCCGGTTGGCGGTAAAGAACTCGACTTTCTGCGGCTTCCCGTTCTCGAGGATCGTGAAATCCGCGGCCGTCAGATCGGTCACGGGACGACCGTTGCGGTCGAGGACGCGGACATCCACCGGAATGACCGTCGTGCCGCCGCGGAACACCTGTGGAGATTGCGGGGCCTGCCCGGCGAGCACGATGAACGCCAGTGCGGCCGACACGAGGAGCAACATGATGACCTTCCTTTAGTGCTGGCGGCACGACTATAGCTGATGCGGCCGGTATCCTTCGCCGGGACTCATCGTGCGGACGTCTGTTGTGCTCCTGCCTGTCGCCCGCGGCCGCCCACCAGCACGGATCGAGGCGGTGGCGAAGGACTCGCGGTCGCTCTCGGCCTGCCGGGTGCACGCCAACGTCTGGCGCGCCCGCGCCGACGCCGGGATCGCCGTCGGTTCCGGCGCTAGCCGCCCTTGCGTTTCCGGAGGTCGGCCTTCAGTTGTTCGCTGACCTTGAAGCCGGCACGCTCGGCCAGCGCGATTTCCTGTTCGGCCTGCCCGAGGCGGCCGGACATCATGAAGACGACGGCGAGATTGTTGTGGGCCTCGCCAAAGCCCGGATCCACGCGCACGGCTTCCAGGAACTCACGTTCCGCGTCCTGGTACGCGCCCAGGCGGAAGTACGCGCTGCCGAGCGCGAGCGAGAGCCCGGCGGGTACATCGGGCTGGGACGAGGCGGAGAGCGTCCGTTGAGCTTCCAGTTGTCGAATTCTGAGGCGCTGTTGTTGCAGATCGGCCGTCAGATTCGAATTCCTGCGCGCCCCGGCTCGCTCAAGGCTGCGGATGTACTCCTCGATTGCCTGAATCTGATCGCGAATCCGTCGGTCGGCCGTGATCTTGTCTGTCGCGCGCGACGCGGCCCCCGCGATGAACGCGGCGCGCGAGTCGACATAGGCTCGAACCGCATCCTCATACTGTCGCCTGACCATGAAGACCTGGCCCAGGCCGTAGAAGGCCGCATCGAACAGCGGGTCGATCTTCACCGCCGATCGGAACTCTGCCTCGGCGCGGTCCCAACGCTCCGAGGCCAGGAATTGCATGCCAGCGCGGAAGTGGTCGGCCGCTCTCGCCTGGTCTCGCGCGGTGAGTTGCTGGATCGGTCCCGTGAAGCCGACGGCAAGCCAGATCGCCAGTGTCAGAGTCATTGACGCCTCCAGACCAGTCCGAGCAGTGCAACATAATGCCTGTCTACAAAATCGACAGGTTGCTTACTGCTAATCGAACAAAACTTATCAACTTCTTCCTGGTTATTGTCAGTAGAATGACTGCCGTACTTGGACGGGTGGTTTGCTGCCTGCTTCCCAGGTTGGGGCCACCTGATTACCAGGGGAGGCACTAATGAAGATACGCAGACTCGCTCTGCTGATTATCCTGATAACCGGGCTCGTTCCGGCGGCTGGGCTTGACGCTCAGACGACCGGCCGCATCTTCGGCACAACGGTCGACTCTCAAGGCGCGTTCGTACCTGGCGTCGCGGTCACAATCGCCAGTCCTGCCTTGCAACGCACGCAGACCCAGATCACGGACGCGTCGGGAGCGTTCCGCTTCCTGGGACTCCCGGTGGGCACGTACACCGTCAAGGCCGCGCTCAGCGGGTTCAAGAGCGTGGAGCAGTCGAACGTCACGGTTCGACTGGATCAAACCGTCTCTCTGAACATCAAGCTCGAGATCGCGACACGCACTGAAACCGTGACCGTCACCGCGGAGCCCCCGACGATCGATACGACGTCAACCGTGTCGGGCATCGTGGTGGGACCCGAGTTCTTCCAGCGGCTCGCCGGCGCCCGGGACTTCTACGCGGTCAGTCGCTTCGCGCCGGGAGCGACGGCGGATGGTGCTGGTCCGGCCTTCTACGGATCGAGCGGCGCCGAGAACCAGTACATCATCGAGGGCCTCAATACAACAGGCGTGGAACTCGGCAGCAAGGGCAAGACGCTGAATCAGGACTTCATTCAGGAAATCGAAGTCAAGACCGGCGGCCTGTCGGCCGAATACGGCCGCGTGACCGGTGGCATCATCAACGCGGTCACCAAGAGTGGCAGCAACATTTTCAAGGGATCGATCTTCGGCTTTGCCGAAGGCGGCGGGCTGTTTGCGAATGACAGCACGAGCAGCAAGCGGCCCGAAACGACGACCACGGTCACGAATCTGACCGGGCAGGCAGACTCGGGCGCCGAAATCGGCGGCTACCTCGTCAAGGACAGACTGTGGTTCTTCGGCGCGATCAATCGCGACAGCGCGAGTAGCGAATCCAGAATCATCCGCACCCTGGTCTCGCCAGGTTCGCCGGCGATCGGCTCGACGATCCCGACCGACTCGGCGAGCAATCTCTGGGCGACTAAGCTGACGTTCAGCGTCTCGCCCGGCCATTCCCTGAACCTCTCGGCCTTCGGCGATCCGACGACCACCACAGGCGCGATCTTCGGCATTTCGGGTCCGGAGTCAACCTGGAAGGGCGAACGGAAGAACGGCGGCACGGACGTCATCCTCCGTTACGACGGCACGATGGGCTCGAGGTTGGCGCTCCAGGGCATGGTCGCCAAGCACAAGGAGAAGGAAGAGAATTTCGGACCCGGCAGAAGCCTCACGCGGATCGTCGACCAGACAGTCAATCCGAATGCGATTTCTGGCGGATTCGGCTTCTTCCAGGATCAGGAGTTCACGCGCGACGTGCTGAAGGGCGACGCGACGTACTTCTTCGGCAGTCACGAAATCAAAGGCGGCGCGGACTGGGAGCACATCCGGGCCGTGAACAACAACTACTACAGCGGCACCGGGCAAGTTATCAACAAGCTGCCGCCGCGCGCGACGACCAACGGCCAGCCGTACTATCGCCATCGTTTCTACGTCGACGACCGGGCTCCCGGCTACGTGCGGACGAATCCAGCGACGTGGACGTTCGCGTACCCGCTGACCTCTGAGCCCGACTCCCACAACGTATCGTTCTACGCGCAAGACAGCTGGAGAGCCGGCGGAGGTCTGACGATCAACGCGGGCATCCGGTGGGAGTACCAGAACGTCCGGGCGCGCGTGGACGCGGAGGGCAAGAACCCGACGGCCTTCTCGCTCAAGGACAACTGGGCGCCACGCCTCGGCTTTGTCTGGGATCTGAACCAGAACGGCCGCAGCAAGCTGTACGGGAGCTACGGCCGGTTCTTCGAGAGTATCCCGATGGACATCAACATCCGGGCCTTCGGCGGTGAGGCCGTGTGCTTCTGTTACAACCTCAGCCCAGACCCGGCGGTCTGGCAGCCGGACAACGCTATTCGCAGCTACAGCCTGCTCGGCGGCGAAGAGCCCGTGGACCCGAATCTCAAGGGCCAGTACCTCGACGAGTTCATGGCGGGCTACGAGCGCGAGGTCAGCAAGGACATGGTCATCGGCGCCAAGTTCACGTATCGCAAGCTGGGTCGCATCATCGAGGACTTTCTGATCATCGACGAAGGCAACTACTTCATCGCCAACCCGGGCGAGGGCATCGGCAAGCTGATGACCTTCTACGACTACTCCACCGTCGCGGCCCCGAAGGCGAAGCGCCAGAGCACCGCGTTCGAAGTCACCGCGCGCAAGCGGTTCTCGAACAACTGGCAGTTCCTGGCCAGCGCCGTGTTCAGCAAGCTCGAGGGCAACTACGACGGCACGTTCCAGGTCTCGACCGGTCAGCTCGATCCGAACATCAACTCGGCGTTCGACTACGCCGACTTCCTCGTGAATGCCGACGGCAGACTGAGCAACGACCGCAACGTGCAGTTGAAGCTCGACGGCAGCTACGAGTTCGGCACCGGGGCGATGAAGGGCCTGAACCTGGGCGGCTCGTTCCACTGGCTCGCCGGCACGCCGTTGAACGCGTACGGCTATTCGTTCCTGTACGCCAACTGGGAGTACTACCTGGTTCCGCGTGGCTCGCTCGGCCGCGGTCCGGCCGACTGGGAAGCGGACCTCCATGCGTCCTACCCGATCAATCTGGGCAAGCGCGCGAAGTTGCACCTCATCGCGGATGTGCTGAACATCTTCAACAGGCAGGCGACGACGCTGCTGGACGAGCGCTATAACCGCGTCTCGGACGGCGGCTGCGCCGGCATCCCTGCCGCCCAGTGCAACCACGACAACGGGTGGGCGACACAGCCCGGCACGCTGACGCCGCTCGGCTCGCTGCCAAATCCGCGAACCAGCGCGCTCAATCCGGACTACCTGAAGAAGGGCTTCCGGTTCACGGCACCGCTCAGTCTGCGGCTGGGCGCGCGCATCCGGTTCTAACGCTCGCGTTTCATTTCACGACGGCCGCGGGGCCTCGCGACGAGCGAGGCCCCGCGGCGTTTCCGGCGTCGTGGCAGAATCGAAGGTCACGCGATGCCACGCCCCCGACCCCTGACCGCCGCCCTCATCGTGCTGGTTGCGTTCGCTGCCCTGGGCACGTGGACGTGCAGATCCGGCGACCGCCGGCCGGCGTCACCGCAAACCGCGACGGCGGCCGTTCCGGCTATTGCCGCGCGGTCCGTCGCGCGACCGCCGGTCATCCTCATCGGACTCGATGGCGCCGACTGGTCGCTGCTCGATCAATACGTGGCACGCGGCGCCATGCCGAACCTGGCGACCCTCGTACGGGAGGGAACGTCGGGATACCTGCGCACGCTGTCCACGCCCCTCTCGCCCTTGATCTGGAACTCGATGGTGACCGGCGTCGGTCCGCTCGAGCACCGCGTCCTCGACTTCCTGCGGGTCAATCCCACAACCGGTCGCAGGGAAC
Source organism: uncultured Solibacteraceae bacterium (assembly GCA_964548865.1). Lineage (GTDB taxonomy): Bacteria > Acidobacteriota > Vicinamibacteria > Vicinamibacterales > SCN-69-37 > DASUGC01. The sequence continues at coordinate 5,982 of CAZJTG010000054.1, read as the reverse complement.
CCATTACAAGCGACGAACGAAAAGTACCGGCCATCTGGAACATGGCCACGCAAGCCGGAAAACGGACCGCGACGTTCGGCTTCTGGGCAACCTGGCCGGCGGAGTCCGTGAACGGGCTCCTCGTCTCGGACCGGCTGTTCACGTTTCTCTACCGGGAGTCCGAGCCGCCGCCGGGCGTCGTCTTCCCCCAGGAGCGCGAGGATGAGGCACGAACGGCGCTGCGCGCCGTGGAACAGGCAGTCACCCTCGACGAACTGCGCGCGTACCTGCCGGGCCTCGGCGACGATGAGTATCGGCGGGCCGTGGCCACCGCCGATCCGTACGCCCATCCGGTGAGCGCCCTTCGCCGGATCCTGATCGAGACGCGGGTATACGACCGCCTCGCGCTGGAGTCGTTCGAGCGAGACCGGCCCGACCTTCTGCTCGTCTACTTCCAGGGTACCGACACGATAGGTCATGTGTTCGCGCCATTCGCACCGCCGCGCCAGGCCTCCGTCAGCGCCGCGGAATTCGATCGTTACAGCAGAGTTCCCGAGACTTACTTCCGCGAGATCGATCGGCTGCTCGGCGGCTACGTGGCGGCCGCGAAGAAGGTGGGGGCCGTCGTGTGCCTCGTCTCGGACCACGGTTTCAAGTGGAGTGACGGGCGGCCGACGACGATGTCGAGCTTTGCCAACACCACCGCTGCGAAATGGCACAACGACCTCGGCATGTACCTCCTGTGGGGCCCATCGATACCCAGATCGAGCGACCGCCGGGAAGGTGAAGTGTCCCAGGTGGCGGCGACCCTTCTGGCCTTGACCGGGCTCCCCCGCGGCGCAGGTCTGGCGTCCCCGGCCTTGCCTGGTGCGACCGACAACGCCGGCGATCCGGTGGACTACAGGGCGTCGTTCACCCCCCTCGTGTCCGAAGCGATGATTGCGGACGGCGGCAAGGGGGCCGACGAAGACACCCTCGCCAAGCTCCGTGCGCTTGGTTACATCAGCGCGTCGGGCGGCGGCGGTGAGCGGAAGGGCACACGCACCGCCGGATCGTTCAACAACGAGGGATTGCTGCTCCGAAACGACAAGCGGACGGACGAGGCGATCCAGGCGTTCGATGCGGCTCTCGCGGTCGATCCGTCACTGGCCTCCGCCGCCTGGAATCTGAGCGATCTGCTCTTCACCCGGCCCGCATCGCTCGATCGCTCGGACTCGCTGCTCGTGCGGGCGTACGCCAACGGTCTGCCGGACGGCCTCAAGTTCCTGATCGGCCGAGCGATCGGATACCAGCGCGGCGGGACGCCGGATCGCAGCCTGAAGCTGTTGGACGACGCGCTCTCGGCCAAGACCGACGATGCTGAAGTGTGGTTGTTTCGCGGCCGCTACCGAATCGAGAGCCAGAACTGCGAGGGCGCCCGGTCGGACTTTGCACAGGCCATTCGGCGCGTGCCCGACAATCCCGCGGCCCATGCGTCGGCCGGCATGGCCGCGCTCTGCCTCGGCGACACCGCCGCGGCCCGCGTGAGCTTCGAGCGATCCCTGAAGCTCGACCCGAACCAGCCTCAGGTGCGGAGCTACCTTCGAGGCGTCTCGCGCTGATCACAGTTCTGGCGGATGTTCCTTCGTGGCCGCGGAGCCGACACAGTGACCACGGAGAACCTCATGCGTTTCTGGATCCACGCCGGGCTGATTTCATGTGTGATCGGCGGCGCCGCGCTCAGCGCCGCGCCACAACAGACCCTGCTCACAGGCACGATTTCGTTTCGAGAGCGCATCGCGCTTCCGCCGACCGCCTCGGTTGAGGTCCGGCTCGAGGATGTCACGCGCGCCGACGCGCCGCCGGCCGTTGTCGCCCGCACGCGCATCGCCGGCGCCGGCCAGATACCCGTGCGGTTCAACCTCGATGTCGACATGTCGCACATCGATCGCCGCGGCCGATACGCGCTGCGCGCGACCATCACCGACGGCGTCACCGTGCTCTTCACGTCCATGGACACCATGCTCGTCCTGACGCAGGGGCACGGCACGCGCGCGGACCTCGTGCTGACCCGCGTTGGATCCGCGCAACCGGCGGCAACGCAGCAACCCGCACCGCCGCCACCGGCGAATCTCCTCAGCGATCTTCCGGCGACGTTCGTCGGAACGCTCCCGTGCGCGGAATGCGAGGGCATCCGCTATCATCTGAACCTGTTCGGCGACGACGTGTTCATGCTGCGAACGACGCGGCTGGGCAGGAACGGCGCGACGGTGGACGAGCTCGGATCGTGGACACTGTCGTCGGATCGAAAGATCGTCGTCCTCAAGGGCCGCAACGACGTTCCCCTGCTGTTCGAACTCACGGGTCCCGGGACGCTCGGTCGCCTCAGTGCGGACGGCAGAGCCGAGGCAGCCGGCGCCACGCTGACCCGGTCGTCGGCGTTCAGGCCGACGGACGTGCGATCCCCGATGCGCGGCGCCTACGCGTACATGGCGGACGCGGCCACATTCGTCGAGTGTTCGACGGGCCGACGCTGGCCTGTCGCCGCCGAGGGCGCGGGCCGCGACGTCGAGGCCGCGTACCTGAAGGCCCGCTCCGCTTCCGGCGCGGCCGTGCTGGCCGAGATCGACGGGCTCCTGACGGAACGGCCGCGACCGGAGGGCGGCGTCGCGGCCACGCTCGTGATCGAACGGTTCGGCCGCTTCATTCCGAAGGCCACCTGCGGACCCCGATTCGCGGGCGCACCGCTGACGGATACGTACTGGCGCCTGACGCACCTCGGCGCTCGGGCCGTGACCGCCGCAACGGATCCGCGGCGCGAGCCCGCACTCACCTTCATGGCCGACGGTACATCCTTCAGCGGCGCGAGCGGATGCAACCGGCTCGTGGGTTCGTACGAGGCCGACCACGTCCGCATGACCCTCACGTCGGGCGGTACGATGATCGCGTGCCGCGACGAAGCCAGGACAGAAGCGGCGTTCATCGCCGCCATCAAGGAGACGCGCACCTACAGGATTCTCGGACGCGTGCTGGAACTGCACGACGTAAAGGGGGCGCGCATCGCGCGCTTCGAAGCGAGAGTGCCTGCGGGGATTACGGTCAGATAGTGCGGAGTGCTCGGTGCTGAGTGCTTAGTGCGGAGTGCGCGGTGCGCGGTGCGGGTAAGGCGTACGGCGTAACGCGTAGTTCGAAGGTGATAGCGTGTGGCGCGTGAAGGCACTGTTCTCTCTGGCCCTCGCCGGCTCGGCGGTGATGCCCCTGCCGCAGGCCACGCCGTCGATTCTGCTCCAGCCGGCGAAGCTCACGGCCACCGCCCCGGACACGTTCGACGCAATCTTCGAGACGAACGTCGGCATGTTCGTCGTCCGCGTCACGCGCGCGTGGGCGCCGCAGGGCGCGGATCGGTTCTACAACCTTGCCGCCAACGGCTTTTACGACGGCAACCGCTTCTTCCGCGTCGTGCCGAAGTTCATGGCGCAGTTCGGCATCCACGGCGATCCGGCGGTGTCCGCGGCCTGGAAGGACGCGACGCTGCCGGCGGAGCGGTCGCGCGTGAGCAACCTTCGCGGCCGGGTCACGTTTGCGCAGGGCCAGCTCGCGTCGTCGCGGACGACGCAGGTCTTCATCAGCCTCGGCGACAACTCCAGGCTCGACATCGACAGCTTCGCGCCGTTCGGCGAGGTGATCACGAGCATGCTCATCGTCGAGCGCATCTACAGCGAATACGGCGAAGGCGTCAGCCAGGGCCTGATCTACGAAGGCGGCAACGCGCTCCTGGCAAAAACGCTGCCGAACTTGAGTTACATCCGGAAGGTCACGATCGAAAGCCGGTGATCGCCTTGTCGCGCACCGCCTCGGCCGCGCGCAGGGCCTCTTCCTGCAGGAACTGCTGCACCCGGAAGGGTGCGTCGCCCTTCGCGCGGCGGACGCGCTTGTAGGTGCCGTCGGCCGACAGGCGGCGCGCCTTCACGTTGTCGCGGAACATCGCGTCCAGGGCCGCCTTGACCCGCTGCTTCAGCGCGGCGGCTTCGACCGGGAACATCACTTCGATGCGCTGGTCGAGGTTGCGCGTCATCCAATCGGCGCTCGCGAGGTACACCTCCTCGTCCCCGCCATTGCGAAAACAGTAGACGCGGGCGTGCTCGAGGAACCGATCGACGATCGAGATCACGTCGATATTGGCGCTGACATCGGCCACGCCCGGCCGCAGGGCGCAGATGCCGCGGACGTTCAGGCGAATCCGCACGCCGGCGCGCGAGGCGGCGTACAGCGCCTCGATGATCTCGCCATCGGTGAGGGAGTTCATCTTCGCCGTAATCTCCGCGGGCAGCCCGCCCTCGGCGCGGCGCCGCTCGCGATCGATGAGCTTCAGGAACTGCCGGCGCAGGCCGGTCGGCGCCATCACGAGCTTCGAGAGCCGTGGCGGATCCGAGTAGCCGGTGATCGCGTTAAACACGGCGGAGGCGTCGCTGCAGAACGCGTGCGACGACGTCATGAGCCCGAAGTCCGTGTACAGGCGCGCGGTCCGCTCGTTGTAGTTGCCGGTCCCCAGGTGCAGGTACCGGCGGATGCCGCCTTCCTCGCGGCGGACGACGAGACAGATCTTCGCGTGGGTCTTGTAGCCTCGCACGCCGTAGATCACGTGCGCGCCGGCGGCCTCGAGCTCGCGCGCCCAGAGGATGTTGCGCTCCTCGTCGAATCTTGCGGTCAGCTCCACCAGCACGGTGACCTGCTTGCCGCGCTCGGCGGCGCGCTTGAGGCTCGACAACAGCGGCGACCGGCTGCTCGCGCGGTACAGCGTCTGCTTGATCGCCAGCACGTTGGGGTCGTCCGCCGCCTGAGCCACGAGCGCCTGCACCGGGTCGAACGCCTCGTAGGGATGGTGCAGCAGCACGTCCCGTTCGTCGAGGATCTGGAAGATGTCGCGGTCCTCGCCGGCGAGGGCATCGACCTGCTGGAGCGGCGGATCGCGAAGGGCGTCAAATCCCGGCAGGTCAACGATGCTCATGAGCAGGCGCAGATCGAGCGGACTCGCCATCGGATACACGTCATCGGCGTCCAGATCGAGCTGGCGCTCGAGGGCGCCGGCGAGATCGGCCGACGCGTCCTTTTCGATCTCGAGGCGGACGACATCCGAGCGGCGACGGCGCCGGACCTCTCGCTCGACGATCTCGATCTGCGAGCGCCCGCCCTCGTCGTCGAGCTCGAGCTCGGCGTCGCGAGTGAGACGGATGCAGGCGGCCTCGCGGATCGCCTGCCCGGGGAACAGTTGGGACAGGTGCGCGCGAATCACGTCCTCGAGGAGCACGAAGGCGTGAGGGTCCGTGCCGAGCCGGACCAGACGCGCCAGGCCTGGCGGCACCTGGACGATGGCGAACCGCGGGTCGGCGGCGTCCGCGGCCGGCTCGAGCAGCAGCGCGAGATTCAGGCTGAGCGACGCCAGCAGGGGAAACGGCCGCGACGTGTCGATGGCGAGCGGCGTCAGCACCGGCAGGATCGAATCGCGAAAGAACGAGGCCAGCCGCTGCTGCTCCGCCGCCGGCACATCCGCCCACGGGAGCAGGCGCACGCCGTTCTCGGTCATCGCCGGGAGCAGCGACGCCTCCAGGAGATCCCGCAGCGCCTGCATCTGCGCGCGCGCCCGATCCCGGACGAGCGGGAACTGCTGCGCCGGGGTCAGCCCGGCCAGATCCGGCCGCGTCTCGCCCTCCTCCACGTCACGCATCAGGCCGGCGACGCGGACCATGAAGAACTCGTCGAGGTTGGACGCCACGATCGAGGCGAACTTCAGCCGCTCGAACAACGGCACGGACGAGTCGGCGGCTTCCTCGAGCACGCGATCGTTGAACGCCAGCCACGACAGCTCCCTGCTGGAATAGAGCGACGGATCCTTCAGGCCGCGCGGCGTCATTGGTCCACTCCGGCCTGCCGAACCAGCATCTGACGCCCGTACGTTTCGCCGAACATGTCGGCGCGGGCGGCAGCCACCATACGCTCCATCGTGAGGTCGCCGGCGCCGTCGAG
>CAZJTG010000053.1:14641-18319 GCA_964548865.1 uncultured Solibacteraceae bacterium | reverse complement strand
CGGATAGACGGTCTCGAACATGTTGACCGGCCCTTCCTTGTCCACGCGGGCTCGGATATTGGTCAGGTGGTCGTAACCCTGACCAGCGAGGTATCGACGCTGTCCGGAGCCGTGCGCGACAACAAAGGGAATGACGTCAGGCATTCTGTGATTGTGCTGTTTCCTGCGGAGCCGCCTCAATGGACGCGGTTCGGTCTGGAACCCCCGCGAATGAAGGTGGTGGCGAACTCGGGGCAGGCAAGATACTCAATTCCGCGAATCCCTGGAGGAGACTATTTGGTGATCGCCGTGGAGTCCGCTTTCGACTCTTCGTGGAGGGATCCACGGTTCTTTCGGAGTGCGGCCGCTTTAGCAACGCGCGTGTCGGTCCCGTGGGGATCGACGCTGGTTCAGGATCTGGTTGTTCAGCAGTTGGTTCTGAAATGAGAAGGGTGCCGCTCCATCTCTTCGCCGGCATTCTCCTAATCCCCGCCTTGCCGGTCCAGCTCTTCCAAAGGGATCAGTTGCGTCCTCCTGCGACTGGGACGGCGCGGATCGAAGGTGAGGTGCTGACGACTGACCCCCCGCCACAGGCCGTCCGTCGAGCCATCGTGTCGCTGTATTCAGGCGCCGATGACAACGGGCGGCACGTCATGAGCGACGACGACGGCCATTTCAGCTTCGAGGCGCTGCCTGCCGGCCGTTATGAGCTTTCTGCGGCGCGGCCCTCATTCGTCTCTATTTCATATGGAGCCAGAAAACCCGGTCGACCAGGGGCGCCGATCATTCTCGAGACCGGGCAACGAGTCACTGACGTTAGGGTCCTACTCGCCCGAGGCGCGGTTATCACAGGGACCGTGCGCGACGCGTCCGGGGAACCTCTCCCGGATACCGAGGTGCGGGTCGAGCCTCGTGATGGGAGAGGGCACTTCATCACAAGGACCGATGACCTTGGTGCCTACCGGATGTTCGGACTGGCCGCCGGCACATATTGGGTTTCCGCGCGGCCTCAGGCCGTGGGCACGAACGAGCGGTATTTTCCATCTGATGCCGAAGTCGATGAGGCGCTAAGACAACTCAAGCAGCGTCAGTCAGCACAGGGACGCGCGGTGCCGGCGGCCAGCACCACACCCAGGGACGCCGTTATCAGCGCGAGAGCGCTCGACTTTGCCCCGGTCTACCACCCCAGTGCGTTCATGACAGAGGAGGCAGGCCCAGTCGCGGTGCGGCCAGGCGAGGAGCGTGCGGGGGTCGACGTGCTCGTCCGCATGATGTCCACGAGCGTCGTTTCTGGGCAGGTCCTGGACCTGGCCAACGTTCCATCGAAGGATGTTGAAATCACGCTCACCAGGGCAGGCTCCAAGAGCCCTGCAGAGGCCACCAGGGCGACGCTCCAAAGGGATGGCGCGTTCCGGTTTGCTACCGTCCGGCCGGGCCGCTATCTGCTAGCTGTGCGATCACTTCGCGATGCGACTCTGGCTGGGGTCCGCAATGAGCCTGCGCGCGGCGCCGGCGCAGAGGATGCATGCCTCTCCGCCACCCAGGAAGTCCTTGTGAACGGGACAGATCAGTCGGACCTGATACTGGTACTTCGGCCGTGTCTGAGGATCGAGGGCCAGATTGTGTTTGCGGATAGTGCCGCTCTTGCGAAGCCGACGAGCTTGGCGGGGCTACGTGTCACTTTGCAGCCTGATTCGACCCAGGGGATTCCCTCGTATGCGCCGTTGAGAGCTCCCGCTCAGGTTGGTGTCGACGGTCGGTTTCGGTTGGGTGAATTCGGCGAGGTGCTGCGTGGGGCCTACCGCCTCACGGTGTTGCTTCCCCGGAGGGAGATCGAAAGCGGCTGGCGGCTGCGGTCGATGAGTGCCGGTGGCCAGGACGTACTCGATGCTCCCATCGAGATAACGGCGGCCAGCCCGCCGATAACGAACGTTGTCGTTACCTTCGGCGAAGACACCACCTCTCTGTCAGGGACTCTGCGCTTTCCACCGGGCTCTTCGGCGGAGGACTACATGGTGCTCGCGTTCTCGACCAATCGAGCGTGGTGGCGCACATCGCAACGGCGCGTTCAAGCGGTGCGGCCGGCGGCTACCGGTCAGTATGAATTTGAGGACCTGCCGGCCGGTGAGTACTACGTGATCGCGCTCACCGAGCTCGCTCCGGATGACTTCCGGGATCCAGGTTTCCTCGATGAGATTGTCGGATCTGCGATCAAGTTGACCGTTACTGCAAATGAGCGCAAGGTGCAAGACTTGCGAATAGGCGGAACACCGCACAGTGCCAGGAACTGAGCGTGCTCGACAACGCAAAGCGCGCTGCTACACGATCTCCGTCAGTCCCGAACACCAGAAAGCTGCTGTCGGCGTACACGCGCATACGCGTCAGTACGCTTCCTCGCCGCGTTCGAGCGGGACGAGATTCGGCAGGACGCGTTGGGCGAGATCGGACAGGGCGCCCGAGGGCAGCCGTCAGGCGCCCGGCGAAGTCAGCGACCCTACGCGGCCCCACTCCACAGCTGCAAGTACCGCTGGTTGCAGGCCCCCGCAACCATCTCTAATCAGCGGGTTACAGAGGTTCTCTGTAACCCGTTTTTCATTTTGGCCTGCCTGAGACTTCTTCGATGAAGGGGGTAAGATGCCACGCTGCGGGGCACGATGAGCAGAATGACCAGTCGGCTTCCGTCACTGACGTGCTGCGCGATTCTGCTATTGCTGATGCCGGGCCCTCGCACCGCGCCGGATCTGCCCAACATCGTCATCATCTATACGGACGATCTGGGCTTCGGCGATCTCTCCGCCTATAACCCGAAGGCGGCCTACAAGACTCCTCGCATCGACAGGATGGCCGCAGAAGGCGTGCGGTTCACCGATGCCCACAGCCCATCCACGATTTGTTCACCTTCGCGGTATGCACTGCTCTCCGGCCAGCAGATCTACCGATCCACCGGCGGCGGCGGAGTCGCCTTCGAAGGACCGGGCGGGCCAAGCTACCTCAAGCCGGGCACGCTGACGTTGGGTGACATGCTGCGGACCCGCGGTTACCGCACGGGAATATTCGGCAAGTGGCATGTCGGTCTTACGTGGTTGGACGACGACGGCAAGAGGCTCGAGGGCGGGTTCGCGAATTCCAAGCGGATCAACTACGAAAAAAGCACTCCGCTCGTTGATGGCCCCAACAACAGGGGATTCGACCGGTCATTCGTCACGCCCAATTGCCCCACGACCGACCCGCTGTACGTCTACATCGAGGACGGGATGGTCAAGGTGCCGGCGACGGTGACGCACCAACGGAGCAACCTGCCCGACCTCGACGGCTGGCTGTGGGACAACGACGAAGGGTTCATGTCGGTGGGCTACGACTTCGCGAATGCCGACATGATCTTTTTCAACAAGACCGTCGACTTCATCACCAGTCATCTCGCCACCGACAAAGACAAGCCGTTCTTCGCGATCTTGAGCACGCAGATTGCCCACGCCCCGGTCCTGCCGGCAGAGGAGTTCCGGGGGAAGACCAGTGCGGGACCCAGAGGGGACTTCGTCTGGCAGCTCGACGTGCTGGTCGGACGGCTGCTCGATCGGTTGAAGGAACTGGGCGTCGATGACAACACGCTGGTGCTTCTGACGTCCGACAACGGCCCGGAGACCGTGCACTACCACCGCATGCGGCAGGAATACCGCCATGATGCGGCGGGCGGATGGC
>CAZJTG010000053.1:14360-14631 GCA_964548865.1 uncultured Solibacteraceae bacterium | reverse complement strand
CGCGACGGATGGGAAGGCGGCCATCGCATCCCCTTCATCGCGCGATGGCCCCGGGCGATTCCGGCGGGTCGTGTGTCGGCGCAGATGACCAGCACCACGGACATCTTCGCCACTCTTGCGTCGGTGGCCGGGTACGAGCTGAAGGATGAAGACGCCACGGACAGCTTCGACATGTTGCCCGTGCTGCTCGGGACCCGGAAGGAAGACGATCCGGTCAGACCTCACATGCTGACGCAGAGCTTCAGAGGACAATTTCAGATCCGGCAGGGCC
>CAZJTG010000053.1:0-14350 GCA_964548865.1 uncultured Solibacteraceae bacterium | reverse complement strand
GAAATACCTGGACCACGTGTCTTCAGGAGGCAATGACTACAGCAAGGGTGTTCTGACTCAATACGCCTTGCCCGAAACCGCGCCCACGGCCACCGGCCAGCTGTATCACCTCGGGAGGGATCCCGGGGAGACCACGAATCTCTATTTCACGGAAGCCGACAAGCGTCTCGAGCTCCAGGCGTTGCTGAGCACGCTCAAGACCAGTGGTCGCAGCGCGCCACGAGGCAGAAAGCCCATCGGCATCGCGTCACTTCTTGACGTCGTACCACAACCCGATCGTGCCGGTCTTCTCGTACCGCCGCTGCTTTCGCAGGGTCAAGGTAGTTCGACCGGCCGGAGGCGGTAGGAAGGTCGGCCACCGTGCGTTCGGCGTTGTCGCTGATGGTGACGTTCGGGTAGTCGCTGGGTTTCAACGTGCGCGAGAAGACGATGTTCTGAATCCCCGACGACGCGTCCGCGTCGCCGCCCATCCCGCGCATCGCTTCGAACGTCTTCCGGCCGATGAGAAATGTGTCGAACCGCGCCATCATCTCCGCGAAGTCGATGTCCGGGTCCATGAGGATCCAGTCGTGCTCGCCGTGGGGTCCTGCGATGAATCCGTCGAGACTCATCGCGCCGCCGTAGGACACTTTGCGCATGGGTGCCTCCAGTGATGTCGTGCGTGATTCACGCGAACTGCTGCCGGGCCGCCTGCCTCACTTGAGGTGCGTCCGGAAGAACGCCAGCACGCGCTTCATGAAGTCCTCCTGGTGCGCGCGCTCGACGACGCCGTGGCCCTCGCGCGGATAGGTCACGTACTCGACGGGCACGCCCTTCCACTTGAGCGCCGTGTAAAGTTCCAGCGACTGACCCGGCGGCACGCGCGGGTCGGCGGCGCCGTGAATGATGAGCGTCGGCGTTTCCGCGCGGTCGATGTACTTGAGCGGCGACCGCTCCCAGTACTTCTCGTAGTTCTGATACATCACCAGGTTCCAGTGCACGGTGGAGTTCTCGAGAAAGATGTCCGACGTGCCGGTCATGCTGATCCAGTTCGAGATGCCCATCCAGGGAATCGCGGCCTTGAACCGGTCGCTCGCGTACGTGGTCGCCCACGCCGAGGTGTAGCCGCCGTAGCTGCCGCCGCCGATCCCGACGCGATTCGCATCCGCGAGGCCCTGCGCCACGAGATGATCGATGCCGTCGAGCATGTCCTCGAATTCCTTGCCCATCAGGTCCTTGTGGTCGGCCTTGGAGAAGGCCACGCCTCGGCCAATCGATCCGCGGTAGTTCGGCTGGAGCGTGAGATACCCCGCGCCCGCCAGCATCTGCCCCCACCGCGAATAAAAGCCGTTCCAGCCGTTCGGATCGGCGGCCTCGGGGCCGCCGTGCGGCAGCACGATGAGGGGATAGCGAACGCCGGTACGGAAGCCGACGGGTTTGACGAGCACGCCTTCAATGGACCAGCCATCGCGCGCCTTCCAGGTGACGACTTCCTGGGCGCCAAGCTGCACGCCGGCGAGTTGGGGATTGGTGACCGTCAGCCGCTTCATGCCGGTGGCGACGTCTCCCGCGAAGACTTCTGGGGGATGCGTGGGGGAGTGCGCGACGAGCGCCACACGCCTGCCGTCGGCCGAAAAGCTCGGCGTGCCGATCGGAACGAGCCCCGCCGCCGGGAGCGTCTGCTTCGCGCGGGTTGAGGCGTTGATGAGATGCAGCCGCACGTCCTGCCGCTCGGCGGACAGCACGGTCATCGTGTCGCCGGCGCCCGGTCGGAATCCGAGCCACGTCGCCGTCGCTTCCTCGGTGCCCGTCAGATTCGCGCGGTCGGGGCCCCCGCCGGTCCGCCGGACCGGCGCCGTGAATACAGAGCCGGCGTACGGATCGTCAACGGAGCTCGCGCCGAGCCACGCGATCGTCCTGCCGTCGGGCGACCAGCGCGGAAACCCCAGTTTCCCTACCGTCTGCACGAACGGCTCCGGCGTGCCTCCGGCGGCGGGAACGATATGCAGGCGGACGCCCATGAAGCTGTCGTCGATCGTCGGCGTCGGGGCGGCGCCAATCACGAACTGCTGACTGTCGGGCGACCAGTCGTAATCGATCACCGTCATGTCCGCTCTGGTCACGACCTCGCTCCGCCCGGTCGCCACGTCGACGCGATGAAGGCGCGTGTGCTTGAAATTGCGGTCCGCCACGGTCCAGTCACGTCCCTGCGCGATGTCGCGGCGTTCCTGGTCGGAGGGCGGGTCGGCGTAGGTGTAGGCGATGAAGCGGCCGTCCGGCGACCACTTGAACGAGCCAACCGCGGCAGGCGCGGTGGTCACCGGCCGTGACTCGCCACCCGACATGTCGAGAACGTGAATCTGAGGGAGCGCGGTATCCGGACGCCGGCCGAGGAATGCGATGCGACGGCCGTCCGGCGACCAGCGGGGCTGGCGATCGTCGCTGGACGTCAGGCGTCGAGGCTCGCCGCCCGTCGAGGGAACGATCCAGATCTCCGACCGCGCGCCGCCGGGCGCTTCGTCTGCGCGCCTGGTCCGCGCCAGCTGGTACACCACGGACGTTCCGTCGGGTGACAACTGAGCGTCCGAGACGAATGTCAGGCTGAGAATCAGGTCCGGCGTCACGACGTTCGTGGCCTGGCCCGTGAGGGCCGTCGGCGCGAGCGTCAGGGCAACGAGGACAGCGGCAACAACAGCGGTTCGCGTGCGGACAGACAGCGTCATGGCGGTACTCCCAGTCGTTAGTATGCGATCACTTCAGCCGGCTTCTGGTCGTTGACCTCAACACCGCCGCCAGAATCTGGGGCCAGACGTCGGAGTCAGGGTCGATGAACACGAAATGTCCGGCGGTTGGGATGATCGTGAGTTCGAACGCGCCGCCACCGTTCTTTGCCGCCGCATCGAATGCGGCGTTCATCTCGCCAAAGGCCCGTCCGGTGAAAGAAAAGATGCGCGCGCCAAACGGCAGCAGTGCGAGGGGCGAAGCGGCGCGGTAACGTTCGGGCCGTTCGGCCGCGGAACCGCCCATCAGTTCGGTAATCACCGGCCGGCCGCAGACCTGCATCTGCGCCTTCAGCATGGCGTCCAGATCGCCAGGACCATCCAGATTGAAGGCGGCCGCGATGGGCAGCGGGTCCTTCGAATGGAGTTCGTCGCCGGCCGGGATCTTCGATCGTCCCGCCAGCCACAGGGCGAGATGTCCGCCCGCCGAGTGTCCCAGTGAGACGACCCGAGTGAGATCAACCGGATGCTCGCGAGCGATCGCCCGCAGCGCATCGGCGGCGAGCGCGACGTCCCGGAACGTGCCCGGCCAGCCGCCACCCGGATCCCCGACTCGCCGGTACTCGATATTCCACGTCGCGATGCCGGCGGCCGCGAGCGCCGCCGCGGCCGGGCGCATGTTGTCAATGGCGACAGCGCGCGGGTCCATCTTGCCCAACTGGCTCACCCAACAGCCGCCGTGCACGACGATCGCGACCGGCGGGCGCGCCACTCCGGCCGGCAGGCGCAGTTCTCCGAACTGCAGCGGATCGCTGCCGTAGGCAATCCGAATCGCACCGGGCGGCACCGGCGCGCTGGCGAGGTCGGCTGGGCCGCGCCCGCGGTTCTGGCCGGCGAGGCCCGCGCCGAGCCCAAGCGCCGGAACCAAAACCAGCGCCGACCGCCACCTGATCGAGGGGATTCGCAGCATCGCAAGAGTCTACCTGCCTGCGGTCGGCCGCGGGCCCGTAGCGGTTACACTCACGCGGTCAGAGTCGCGTGGGTCGATCTGCGCGGGGGAGTGATCTATGCGGAAACAGCTGATTTCTGGACTGGCCGTCCTGGCCGTCGCGGTGGCCGCGACGGTTGGGGCGATTGCGGTGGCCGGCACGGCCCCGGAGGCACAGGCGCGGCGCTTCGAAGTCTGGATCGCCGACCAATCGGACACGCGGCCGGGGTTCGGCGGTCAGGTGCTGATCTATCAGGGCGCAGACCTCGCGGGCCCGGGGGCGGCGCAGGCCACGCCGCAGCGCATCGACCTTGGCGCCGAGACGGCCGACCTCTGTCGCGCCTCCACGGGCTCCAATCCGGTCCGTCCTCACATGATCCTCTTCAACAACCCGCACTCGCACGCCGTCGTCTCGTTCGTCGCGAGCGGCCACGTCGCGGTCTTCGACGCGGCGGCCCGCAAGCCGCTGGCGTGCGTGCAGACCACGGTCAGCGAGACGACGAAGACGCGCCAGGCGCACGCCGCCTTCCCCGCGCCCGACGGCACGTACATCCTCGTCGCGAATCAGAACGGCAAGCGGCTCGAGCGCATCGACACCGACTACGCGAAGAACGTCTTCATGCACAACGCGGCGGCGACGCTCGACCTGGCGACATGCACCACGCCCGGCGGACGCCCGTGCGAGAGCCCGGAGCTGCGGCCGATCAACTGGCCGATCTGCCCGGTCATCGACTCGTCGAGCCGGTACGGCTTCGTCACCCTGCGGGGCGGCGGCCTGTTCGTCGTAGACGCCAAGGCCACGCCGATGGCCATCGTCGGCGAGTACGACAAGACGACGGTGCACGGCAATGGATGCGGTGGCGTGGAGATCGGCAAGTCGATGTACCTCAACTCCGGCGGCAGTCCGGTCAACGTGTCTGGCGCCGATCCGCACCACCCGGGGCTCTACGGCTTCGACGTCTACCGCTTCCCGCTCAGCGGATACGGTCCGAAGAACGCCGCCAACACGCCGGCGCCGGCGCAGCTCTACTCGAAGAGCGGCGCCGCCGATTCCCACGGCATCGGCGTGGCGGGGAACGGACGCTATCTCTGGGTGATGGATCGCCACAATGACGTGGCCGAGATCATCGAGGTCGCGTCGGGCAAGCACACCGGTACCGTGAGCCTGAACGGCGCGCTGACGACAAACGCGGCGCCAGACCTCGTGGACATGGCGCCTGGCGGCGGGCGGCTGTTCGTGGCTCTGCGAGGGCCGGTGCCGCTCTCCGGGGATCCGCACAACGCGATCGGCAGCACGCCCGGGCTCGGCATCATTGATGTCCGGGACAACGGCAGGATCGGGGCGCTCACGACGATTGTCCGCATCACCAACCCGTCGCAGCAGGAGAAGCAGCAGCCCGATCCGCATGGATTGCGCGTGCGCCTCTTCAGGTGAGGCCGGCATTGCCAGTCGCTCCGGGAGCCGCGCGTCGAGCCACGGCTGTGGTCCTCGTGTGCGCCGCGCTCGTCGGGTGCGGCGGCGCTCCCGGAAGTCCCGCGGCGGAAGCAGCCCGCACGTTGCTGGGCTATTCGACGGCGTCGTCGGCGGCCGAGCTCGATCTGGAACGGCGATTCCAGCAGGGGGTCAGCGCCGAGTCGATGTCGGCGCTGCACCAGCCGCTCACCGTACGTCCGCATCCCGCCGGATCCTCCGGGACGAAAGAGGTCGTCGGGTACCTCGAGAAAACGCTGGCCGGCTTCGGCCTCGACGTCGAGACGCACGAGTATCAGGTGCTGCTCGACCGGCCGCTATCGATCGAGGTCTCGCTCATCGCGCCCACGCGCCGTCCCCTCAGCGTGCGGGAGCCGGCGATGGCCGGCGATCCGTCCTCGTCGCATCCGGAACTGGGCGTCGGCTACATCGCCTACTCCGGCTCGGGTACGGCGCAGGGTCCGGCGGTGTTCGTCAACTACGGCCTGCCGGCCGATTACGCGCGGCTCGACGCGCTCGGCGTGACGGTGAAGGACCGCATTGCCATCGCCCGCTACGGTCGCAGCCATCGCGCCGTGAAGGTGTACACGGCAGAGCAGCACGGCGCCCGCGCGCTCGTGTTGTACAGCGATCCGGCCGACGATGGTCCCGTCAAGGGGAAGGCGTGGCCCGACGGCTACTGGCGTGGTCTCGACATGCTGCAGCGGGGCAACGCGAAGCTGAGCTGGTTCTGGCACGGCGATCCGCTCACGCCAGGAGTTGGCGCCACTGCCACCGCCGCTCGCATCGATCCCAGAACCGCGCCCACGCTGCCGAAGATCCCTGTCGTCGTGCTGAGTGCGCGCGAGGCGGCACACATCCTGACGGCGCTCGGCGGTGGCGAACGGCCGCAGGGATTTGGCGGCGGCATCGACGGCGCCACCCGTGTCGGGCCGGGACCGGCGATCGTGCGCGTCGCGGTCGAAATGGACGCGGGGCTGCGGCCCATCTACAACGTGGTGGCGTCGCTCGCGGGGCGACTCACTCCGAACCGAACGATTCTCTTCGGCACGCACCACGACGCGTGGACGTTCGGCGGTGTCGATCCCGGCACCGGCGCGACGGCGCTGCTCGAACTGGCTCGCGGCCTGGGCCAGCTCGCTCGGACGGGATGGCGGCCGCAACGCACGATCGCGCTGGCGTTCTGGGATGCCGAAGAGTTCGGCCTCATCGGCTCGACCGAGTACGCCGAGGCGCTGCGGGCGCGGCTCCAGGACGAACTCGTCATGTACGTGAACACCGACATGTACATGAGCGGCCGCTTCGATGCGGGCGGCGTGCCGTCGCTGCGCGGCTTCGTCGCCGACGTCGTCAGGGACGTGCCGGCCGGGGCCGGCAGTGTCTTCGAGCACTGGCAGCAATCAGAGTGGGCGCGGCTGCCGGCGGCCCGGCGTTCGGGATCCGTGACCGGCTTCCAGCCCGACCTGAAGCCGCTCGGCAGCGGCGCCGACTTCGTGCCGTTCCAGCATCACCTCGGCGTGCCGACCATGGCCATCGAGTTCATCGGCGAGAACAACTACGGCTACGGCACCTATCATTCCAACTACGATTCGCGGGCCTACGTCGAGCGCATCGCCGACCCCGGGTTCGCGCAGGGCGTCGTTCTTGGCCGCGTGCTCGGCACGCTGGCGCTCAGGATGAGCGAGGCCGAAGTGCTGCCGTTCCGGTTTTCGCACTATGCGGCCAAGCTCGACGAAGCCGTGACGCAGGCCGAGGGCTGGGCGCGCGACGCCGCCATGCCGTTCGATCCGGCACCGCTGCGCAAAAACGCCGCCGCCGTGCGCGAGAGTGCGTCGGCGCTCGAGGGCGCGATCGACGCCCGGCTTGCCGGGGGAGCCATGCCGCCGGCTGACGCGGCCGGGCTGAACGACCTCCTCGCGCGGATGGAGCAGCGCCTCACCGCCGACGACGGCGCGCCCGACACCAAGTGGTACCGCCACGTGTTCTACGGCTGGAACATCTACTCGCTCTACGACGGGCAGCCGTTCCCAGGGCTCGCCGAGGCGATCCGGGTGAAGGACGCGGCGCGCGTGGCCCACGAAATCCAGCGCATCGATCGCGCGCTGGCGCGTCTGCAAAGTGGACTCACCGACGCGCGGAAGGCGCTCGCGGGCGGCCGCTGAAGACACCTGATACGACACGCGGCGGACGATGCTCGCGTATGCTACTGCGCATGCGCCGATACCTTTGGTTGACCGCCGTGGTCATGGCCGCCGCATGCGCGGCTCCACCGCCACCTGCCGACGCTCCTCGTGCTGACACGATCACTCCCGCAAGTGTGCGCGAGCTCACGGAAATGGAGTGGGGGCTCAAGGCCGACAAGATGCGTCGGCACCTGATTCCGGCCATGCGGGCGCATGGCGTGACGCTGTGGGTCATCATGAGCCGCGAGAACGCGGTTGACCCCGCACTCGAGCTGTTCGGCGGCAGCGGCATCACCGGGTGGTACGGCCATCGCAACGCGTATCTGTTTTTCGATCGCGGCGGCGACCCGGAGAAGGCGCTTGAAACCACCGTGTATGGGACGCATCTGTCCGGCCATCTGCGGCGGTTCTACGACACCGTCCAGAGTTACGGCGAAGCCGGCCTGAAGCCGCTGCTTCAGAAGTACGTCGCCGATCGAAAGCCGGCGCGGGTCGCCATCAACCAGTCGCGCACGATCAGCATGGCCGACGGCCTCACGGCCGAATTGAAGCAGTACCTGCTTGACGCCATCGGCCCCGTCTTCGCAGCCCGGACGGTGTCCTCCGAGCCGCTGCTCGTGGACTACGTCTCGGTCCATACGCGTGGCGAGGATGTCGTTCAGGAAAAGGCAGCGAAAGCGACGTACGACATCCTGCGGCGGGCCTTCTCGAACGAAGTCATCACGCCCGGGAAGACGACGTTAATGGACGTGCACTACTGGATCACCGCCGAGCGGAAGCGGCAGAACTTCGAGTTCAACTTCAATGCGGGCCTCGACCTCCAGCGCCTCGTCGACGGCAAAGTCGTGTCGCTCGATGATGCGGAAGATCCGGTGATCGAACGGGGCGACGTTCTGCACGTGGACTTCGGCGTGCGGCTGGCCGGCCTGGTGACGGACCAGCAGAAGATGGCCTACGTCCTCCGGCCTGGAGAGACGGCCGCGCCGGCCGGCCTGGTCAAGGCCTTCGTGGACTCCATGCGTGCGGCCGAGATTCACGCGGCCGAGCTCGTTCCCGGGCGAACGGGCATCGACATCAAGACGCGGTCGGAGGCGGCCGCGAAGTCGGAGGGCATCGATCTCCTGGTTTACTCGCACGTGCAGGGCTACTGGGTGCACGACGCAGGCACGTGGACGGTCTTCGATTGGCCGGAGCGCTACGGCGCCCACCCCCGAACGCCGCTCCATCCTGGTGTGTGGTTTTCCCTTGAATTCCGCACCCGCACGGCAGTACCGGAGTGGAACAACCAACTCGTGGCGATGCAGCGTGAGGAAGACATGATCGTTCCCGCCAACGGACCCGCGCGTTACAACGCCGGTCCGCAGACCGAACTCTGGATCATCAGGTAGGAGTCTCATGCCGCGTCTCATCGGGGTCGTTGTCGTGCTCGTGACCGCACTGGCGGTGCCGATCTACCCAGCGGTGCAACAAGCCGGCGCTCCCGCCAGCATCCCGATTGGATTGGCCTGGCGGAACGTCGGGCCGGCCAGCACGGGCACGCGCATCGTGGATATTGCCGTCGTCGAACGGGCACCGCGAATCGCGTACGTCGCCACCGCGTCGAGCGGGGTATGGAAGACTGTCAACGCCGGGACCACCTGGGAGCCGCAGTTCCAGCACGAGCGGTCGATCGCGATTGGCGGCATCGCCGTCTCGCAGTCCCATCCCGATGTCGTGTGGGTCGCCACCGGCGAGCCCAACATGCGAAACCTGAGGAGCACGTCCTGGGGCTCTGGCATCTACAAGAGCACGGACGCCGGCCGCACGTGGCGCCAGGCCGGGCTCGACAGCACGCAGCACATGGGGCGCGTGGTCATTCACCCGACCAATCCGGATGTCGTGTTCGCGACGGTGGTCGGGTCGCTGTGGCAGAACGATCCACGGAAGAACGCGGTGCGCGGCCTCTACAAGACGACCGACGGCGGCGTGACCTGGCGCAAGACACTCTCCGCTGGAGAACACGCCGGCATCGTGGATGTGGTGATGGATCCCCGCGAGCCGCGCACGTTGTATGCCGCAGCGTGGCACCGCCAGCGTCGCGACTGGAGCTACGTGAACGTGGGCCCCGAGAGCGGCCTCTTCAAGTCCACCGATGGCGGTGACACCTGGAACCGCCTGACCGCCGGCCTGCCGACGACACCGACCGGACGGCCTGGCGTGGCCGTCTGCCGCTCGCGGCCATCGACGCTGTACGCGGTCATCGAAGGCGCCGACGGCGGTGTCTATCGTTCCCTTGACGCCGGCGCCACGTGGACCCGCCAGAACACGATGTCCGCATCCTCCATGTACTACGGCCAGGTGCGGTGCGATCCCAACGACCCCGAGCGTGTGTATGTGCTGCAGACGCAGATGGCCATCTCCGCCGACGGAGGCACGACGTTCACCACGAACATTCCCGGCCGGAGCGTCCACGTCGATCACCACGCACTGTGGATCAATCCCGCCGACCCGGACCATCAGTGGCTCGGCAACGACGGCGGCGTGTACCAGACCCGCGATCGCGGCGCCACCTGGCTGTTTCACGGCCAGATGGGCGCGACGCAGTTCTACGCGGTGGCCGTAGACATGCGCGAGCCTTTCTATTACGTCTGCGGGGGCACGCAGGACAACAACTCGCTCTGCGGTCCCTCCGCGACTCGCAACACGGACGGCGTCGTGAACGACGACTGGTACGTGACGACGGGTGGTGACGGGTTCGCTCTCCAGATCGATCCCACGGACCCGTCGGTCGTGTACACGGAGTCGCAGTACGGCGGACTCGTGCAGTTCAATCCATACACGGGGCAGCGCCGGCGCATCGCGCCCCAGGCCCCGCAAGGCCAGACGTATCGCTGGAACTGGAACGCTCCGATGCGGCTGTCGCCGCACGATCCGGGCACGTTCTACTACGGCGCACAATTTCTGTTCAGGACGCAGAATCGCGGAACGTCGTGGGACGTCGTCAGTCCGGATCTCACACGCCAGATCGCGATCGATCCGCAGTACGCGATTTCGCCCTACGGAACGCTGCTGTGGATCGACGAGTCCCCGCGGCAACGCGGGTGGCTCGCCGTGGGCACCGATGACGGGCTGATCCAGCTGACCGAGGATGGCGGATCGACGTGGCGGAAGGCCTCGCCGATTCCTGGTGTGCCCGAACGGGCGCAGATCCGTCGCGTATTCCATTCCGCGCACGCCGACCGGACGCTGTACGCCGCCGCGTCGGCGCACGAGGACGATGACTTCCGGCCGTTCGTGGCGAAGAGCACGGACCACGGGCGAACGTGGACGCGCATCGACGCGAACCTCCCGGCAGGCAGCCCGGTCCTGTCGCTTGTGGAAGACCTCGTCAATTCGCGGCTCCTGTTTGCGGGCACCCAATTCGGCATTTACGCCACGCTGGACGGCGGCGCCCGCTGGTTCTCGCTCGGCCTCAACCTGCCGACAAACGCGGTGCACGATCTGGTCGTTCACCCGCGCGAAGGCGACCTCGTCATCGGCACGCACGGTCGCGGCATCTGGATCCTCGATTCGCTGGCGGGACTGCGCGGCCTGACGCCGGAGGCGCTCGCGGGCCCAGGCACTATTTTCACGCCACGGCCGGCCCTGCAGCTGACGCGCTTCGATCGCGGACGCACCGCGTTTGGATCGACCTACTTCACCGCGCCCAATCCGCGCGACGGCGTGTATCTCGACATCTATCTCAATCCTTCCGGTACGGAGATCCCATCGGTCGAGATCGCGGATTCCGAGGGCCGCGTTGTGCGCCGGCTGTCCGCGCCGGTCGGACGCGGCCTGCAGCGCGTGATCTGGGACATGCGGGGCGAGCCGCCGACGGCGGCGCCTGGCGCCGGACGGGGCGCGGGCGCCGCATCGCCGGCAGTCGCGCCGGGGTCCTACGAAGCACGCTTCACCCTTGGCGGCGTGACCACGCGGGTTCCGATCGTGATTCGTCCCGATCCCGGCCGCTAGAGCCCGTCCCCATGACTCCTCCACGCAACCGTCGTGAGTTCGTGGCCGCGCTCGGTGGCCTCGGCATTACGTCCGTGCCGCTGGCCCGTGCGCTCTGGTCCGGGACACGGCAGGCGCAAGCCTCGCGGGTCACGGCCGACATGGTGCGACAGGCCGCGGCCCTGGCGGGCCTGACGTTCACCGACGGGGAAGTGCAGGGCATGCTGCCCGCGCTCAACCGCATTCTCGGGCGCGCCGAGGAACTGCATCGCTCGCCGCCGCCAAACGAGACGCCCTCACCCGTACTCTTCAATCCGCGTGTGCCCGGATTCCCCGTGCGTTTGCCCGAACGGGTGCAGCGCCCGTCGGCGGTACCGCGCCAGACGCGGCCTCCAGTGCTCGACGAAGTGGCGTTCTGGCCGGTGACGCGTCTGGCGGACCTGGTCCGCCGCCGCGTCGTCTCCTCGGTCGAGCTGACCGAGCTGTACCTCCGCCGCCTCGAACGGCACAACCCGGCGATCAACTGTGTCGTGACGCTCCTCCGTGACCGCGCCCTCACCGAGGCGCGCGAGCGTGACCGCGAACTCGCCGCCGGCCGGTACCGCGGCCCGCTTCATGGCATTCCGTGGGGCGTCAAAGACATCGTTTCGGCACGGGGCGGCCCGACGACGTGGGGCGCCGCGCCGTTTCGCACGCGTGTGATCGATGAGGACGCCACGGTCGTCGAGCGCCTGTCGGCGGCCGGCGCCGTGCTCGTGGCGAAGCTGACGACCGGCGAGATGGCGTTTGGCGACCAGTGGTTCGGGGGCCGCACGAACAATCCGTGGAATCTGGCGGATGGATCGAGCGGATCGTCGGCGGGATCGGGCGCGGCTGTCGCCGCCGGACTCGTCGGGTTTGCGATCGGCACCGACACGGGCGGATCGATCCTGTCGCCGGCCGTGCGGTGCGGCGTGGTCGGCCTTCGGCCGACCTTCGGACGCGTGAGCCGGCACGGCGTGATGGCCGCCGGGTGGACGCTGGACAAGATCGGTCCGATGGCGCGAAGCGTCGAGGATTGCGCGATTGTCCTCCACGCGATTGCCGGACCGGACGACCGCGATCTGGCGGTGCCCGCCGGTCTTCCGTTCGCCTGGGACGCGCGCGAGTCTCCGCGGGGGCGCGTCGTGGGCATTCCGAAGGGCGTGCTCGCCCTCGAGACGGACCCGGCCGTGCGCGCGGGCAACGACCGGGCGGTTGCCGCGCTCGAAGCCGCGGGGATTACGGTGCGGCAGGTTGAGGTGCCGCAGAGCGATCTCGGGTACTTCATCGAGTACATCGAGCGCGCTGCCGGGTTCGAGGCGATGGTGCAGGCCGGGGACGACGCGGGACTCCGGTCAGGGCGCGTCCGCAGCGACCTGCGCGCGTATCACCTAGCGACCGCGGTCGACTACCTGCAGGCCAATCGCGAACGCTTTCGCCTGATGGAGGCGTACGCCCGCGCGACCGAAGGCATCGACGTCGTGATGGCGGGCCAGGTCACGCTGCAAGCCAACACGAGCCTGAATCCGATTACGAGCCTCACGGGTCATCCGGCGATCGCCGTGCCGACGGGGTTTCGATCAAATGGCACGCCCACGGGCTTCACGCTCGCGGGCCGGCTGTACGACGAAGCAGCGCTCATGGTCGTGGCGCGCGTGATCGAAGCCGCCACGGGCCTGGCCGGACGGCGGCCGCCGATCGACTGAGAACCCAGCTGCCGCGAGACGTTCGTCGCGCGACGGCGCGTGACGCCGGTATCCTCGCGTCGTTCGTGACCGTCGTCCCCGGCACACCGCTCGGCCCCTATGAAGTGCTCGCCAAGTTGGGTGAGGGCGGCATGGGCGAGGTCTATCGCGCGCACGACGCCAAGCTCAATCGCGACGTCGCGCTGAAGATCCTGCCGGCCCCCTTCGTCACCGATGCCGACCGGGCGACACGATGATGGCTGTCACCACGCAGCCGGCCGGCACCTTTCGGCGCCGTGCGCAAGCTCTTCGACCGGTCGGCCATGCTCTACGGCAAGCGCTTTCTGATGATCCAGCGCGATCCGGCGGCGTGCCGAGTCAGCTGAACGTGATTCTGAACTGGCCGCATGACCGAGGGCGGTAATCCTCCGCCACACCGGTCCGGTACGCGCGTCGGTCAGCGATCACTCCAGCGCCGGCGCCACAAGAGGAAAACCGGGAAACACCTGGCCGACTTCCGGGCTGGCGTCGACAAACGACAGGTTCTGGCGGTAACAGAGCTCAGGCGACGGCATGGGGTAGATGGCGCTGACCTCGTCGGCCGGCATGCCATGTGAGGCCACCCGCGTTCGTGGCAGGTAGTTGGCCTCCTCGGCGCGGCCCACGGCGGCGACGGCCTGCATCATGCCATGGTCCTCGTGCATGAGGATGTGGCAGTGGTTCACCCACATGCCGGTGTAGTGCTCGAAGCGCGAGCGGAAGACCGCGCGCCCGCCGCGGGGAATGGGGATCGTGTCCATCCAGCGCGGCTCTGGAAGGACGTTGTGCAGGCGCCCGTGCTCGTCCGGCACATCGATGCGCGTCACCCAGCACGGGTTGACGTGAATGTGGAACGGATGGTCCGCGCCCTTCGTCGTGATCTGAAACTCGGGGTCCTTCGCGAAGCGCGCCTGGCCCTCGGCACGGCCGACCGGGTACGCCTTGTAGTGCGAGCCGTACTGACCCGGCTGCGGAAAGCGCTTGGTGTCCGTGTGGCTCCAGAGCGCCACGGACAGGTTCTGCAGGACCCATTCCTCCGCGGTATTCACGAGCGCACGCGGATGGTCCGGGTCGTGATGTCCGAACTTCTGCGGCGCCGGCGGTTCGGGGGTCGAGGCCAGGTCGAACCGTCCGTTGATGGCCATGGTCCTCCCGAACGGGGCGAGCAGCACGCGCGCGCCGTTGATCTCGTCCCACACCAGGCCCTTCAGTTGCGGATTCTTTTCCGCAAACGCCGGCGGTACTTCGATGAGCGGAAAATCCATTCCTACCGAGTTGTTGCCGGTGCCTTCGCT
>CAZJTG010000052.1:0-18349 GCA_964548865.1 uncultured Solibacteraceae bacterium | reverse complement strand
GAGCGGTGCGACCTGCCGCCAGGCGTGGTCAACCTGGTGCACGGCGGCAGGGGCGTGTCCGAGGCGATCTGCGATCACCCCGGCATCCGGGCGGTGTCGTTCGTCGGATCCACGCCCGTTGCCCGCGCCGTGTACCAGCGCGCCACCCACGCGGGCAAGCGGGTACAGGCCCTCGGCGGTGCCAAGAACTTCATCGTGGTCATGCCGGACGCGGACCTGGAACGCGCGATTCCCACCATTTCCGAATCCTTCTTTGGCTGCGCGGGCGAGCGCTGTCTGGCGGGCAGCGTCCTCCTGACCGTTGGCGACGCGCATCTGCCGGCGCGTGACCGGCTCGTGGCCGCCGCCGAGGCCCTCCGCGTGGGCGATGGTCTGGAACCGGGCACCGACATGGGGCCGGTCATCAGCGCCGCGCATCAGAGGCGCGTGCTCGGATACGTCGATCTTGGGATCGCGGAGGGCGGCTCGCTGGCGCTCGACGGCCGAAGTCGGAGCCTTCCCCGGGACGGGTATTTTGTCGGTCCGACCGTGTTCGACCGCATTTCCCCGGAGAGCAGGCTCGGCCGTGAGGAGGTCTTTGGTCCGGTCGCGACGATTTGCCCCGTGCCCGACGTGGACCATGCGCTCAGGATCATGGACGCGCACCCGAACGCGAATGCTGCCTCGATCTTCACGTCGAGCGGCAGGACCGCCCGCGAGTTCTCGCATCGCTCGACGGCTTCGATGGTGGGCGTCAACATCGGCGTGGCCGCGCCCATGGCGTACTTTCCGTTCGGGGGCGCCCGCGACAGCTTCTTCGGCGACCTCAAGGTCCACGGGCGCGACGCGTTCGCGTTCTATACGGACCAGAAGGTCACGATCTCGCGATGGTGACAGACAGCGCGAGGGAGCTTCGCGAGCGAGCCACGCAAACGGAGCGGGGCGGGGCCCCGCGCGAGACTGTGTCAGAGTGTCCGCGACCTGCCGCAAGGCCATTCCCATCCCCAACACCGGCGGGTCCCACTGTGGATGGCAGGTCCCTACCGCCGCCGGCCCGGCTCGACCGCCTTAGAATGTCGCCATGGATTCGACAACCCTCGCGCAGGAACGCGGTACTGCTGAGCTGATCGCCCTCGCCAAGCGCCATACGATGTTCGAGTGGATGGCGCAGAACGCCGTCGATCCGCTCCTCGTGGCGAAAGCGAAGGGCGTGTACTTCTGGACGGCCGACGGCAAGCGCTTCCTCGACTTCAACAGCCAGCAGATGTGCGTGAACGTCGGTCACGGCCATCCCGGCGTGATCAAAGCCGTGCAGGACCAGGTTGCGACGCTCGCGTATACGACGCCGTTCATGACGACCGAAGTGCGCGCGCGCCTGGGCGCGAAGCTGGCCGAGATCTGCCCCGGCGACATCGACGTCTTCTTCTTCACGAACGGCGGGGCCGAGGCCAACGAGGCCGCCATGAAGCTCGCGCGATGGGTGACCGGCCGGCTCAAGATTCTCTCGTTCTATCGCTCGTACCACGGCAGCACGGCCGGCGCGATGTCCGCCACGGGCGATCCGCGCCGATGGACGGAACCGGTGATGCCCGGCACGGTGCACGTCCTCAATCCGTACCACGGCGTCGAACGCGGATGGGAGCCGGTGGATCAGGCGCTCGCGCGCCTCGAAGAAGTCATCCGTCTCGAGGGACCCTCCACGATCGCCGGCTTCCTCGTCGAATCCGTCGTCGGCAGCAACGGCGTGCTCGTGCCGCCCGATGGGTACCTCGCGGGCATCCGCGCGCTGTGCGATCGCCACGGCATCCTGATGATCTCGGATGAAGTGATGTCGGGATTCGGCCGGACCGGTGAGTGGTTCGCCGTCAATCACTGGAACGTCGTGCCGGACGTCATGACGATGGCCAAGGGACTGACGAGCGCCTACGTGCCCATGGGCGCGGTCGGCGTGCGTCGGTCGATCGCGGACACGTTCAAGGACCGCGTGTTCGCGGCTGGCCTCACCTACAACAGCCATCCCGTCGCGTGCGCGGCGGCGCTGGCGTGCATCGCCGCCTATGAGGACGACGGCCTCATCGCGAACGCGAAAGCCCTGGGCGTGGTGATGGCCTCGCTGCTGGCCGAGGCGGCGGCCAGGCACCCGTGCGTCGGATCCGTGCGATCCATCGGTCTGTTCGGCGCCATCGATCTCATCCGCAACCGCTCCACGCGCGAGCCGATGGCCCCGTACGGCGGTACGTCGCCAGAGATGGCGGCGCTCTCGAAGTTTCTGCGCCAGGAGGGGCTGTACTCCTTCTTCAAGTGGCACATGTTCTACACAATCCCGCCCCTGTGCATCACCGAGGCCCAACTGCGCGAGGGCTTTGCGATCATCGACCGCGGTCTCTCCATCGCCGATCGCTCCGTGACGTCTTGATTGCCGGTTGCTGGTTGCAGGTCGCAGGTTGGAGGATGTCCTCGTCATCGGCTGCGGTCCCGCCGGCGCGACCGCCGCGCGGCTGCTGGGATCCTGGGGGCACGCGGTCGTGGTCATCGATCGGCCCGGCGACAGCGGCCGCCTCGCTGAGTCCATTCCGCCCAGCGCCGGCAAGATCCTCCGCGCGGCAGGCGCGTTCGAGGACATCCAACGCTCGGGATTCCCGCCGTGGCGGGGCAATACGGTCTGGTGGGCCGGCGAGCCCGCGCGCGTCGAGACCTTCCCCGACGACGCGCCCGGCTTCCAGGTGCTGCGCCGCGACTTCGACCGGCGGCTGAGAGATCTGGCCGGCAGCGAACCGAGCGTCAGGTTCGGTGGACACGACGCCCGGCCCCCGAGTCGCATCGTGATTGACGCGTCCGGGCGCTCCGGCGTGATCGCGCGCGAACGGGGGCTCCGTGTGATGGATCCCGCCAGACGCACGGTGGCGATCGCCGGAACGTGGCGAAGCGACCGGTCCTGGCCGGCGGAGATCACGGACGCCACGCATACGCTGGTGGCGTCCTACGGCGGCGGTTGGGCGTGGTCAGTACCGCTCGATCGCGAGACGCGGCAGTTCACCGTGATGATCGATCCGTCGCGCAGCCAGCTCGCCCGCGGCCGGACGTCACGCGACATCTACCTGGCGGAAATCGCGAAAGTGGAGCCGTTCACGAGGATCCTGAACCACGCGCGGCTCACCGACGCGCCCTGGGGCGCCGACGCGTCCGAGTACACGGCGCGGCAGTATGCCGGGCCCGCGTTTCTGCTCGCCGGCGACGCGGGGTCGGCGATTAACCCATTGTCGTCATTCGGCGTCAAAAAGGCGCTGGCATCGGGCTGGCTGGCGGCAATCGCGGCGAACACCGCCCTGGTGAATCCGGCGATGGCGGATGAGGCGTTCGCGTTCTTTGACAGGCGCGAGCGCGCCGTCGCCACGGCCGCCATGCGCCAGGCGGCGGAGTTCGCCAACGACGCGGCCCGCGCTGGCCACCCGTTCTGGCTGGCACGGGCCGGCACGGACGAGTCCTCGCGCGATGACGCGGGCATCGAACCGGACGCGGCGGCCCTCGGCCGCGAGCCCGATGTCCAGCGCGCCTTCGAGGATCTGCGGGCGCGCGCCGGCATCCGGCTCGTGCGCGGACCGGACGTCCGCATCGAACCTCGGGCGGCCGTCCGGGGCCGTGAGATCGTGATGGAGGAACACCTGGTGAGTTCGTGCTGGCCGGACGGCCTCAGATATCTCCGCGGGGTAAACCTGGTGTCGCTCGTACGCATGGCCCCGGCCCACGCGGACGTCGGCGAGTTGTTCGAAGCTGCCGGAGCCGTCGCGCCGGGCATCCAGCTTCCGGATTTCCTTGGCGCACTGTCGCTCGTCATCGCCAGGGGTGGGCTGAGGCACGAATGAAAACGCCGGCCGCCTGTGATACAAGCTTCTGCATTCGTATGAAGCGCGCCTTCGGCGTGATGTTGCTGTTCCTCGGCCTCGCGATGTTCCTGCGCGCGAGCGCTGCCACCATGGCTGCCGACTCGGTGACCCAGGCGCCGCAGGCCCCGGCGGCTCCGGTTCGCGATACCGACGAGGGCATTCCGATCGAGAACGACACGGTCGTCGTCGTATGCGGCGAGTGTCACAAGGTGGACGGCAAGTTCAGGATGTCCCGCGTGTCCTATCGTCGGACGACGCCCGAGGGCTGGCAGGAGACGATCCGCAGGATGGTCACGCTGAACAAGGCGCAGATCGATCCGGCCGACGCACGCGTTATCGTGAAGTACCTCTCGGACAATCTCGGACTGGCGCCTGAAGAAGCGAAGGCGGGAGCGTTCGAGTCGGAACGGCGGTTCATCGACTTCAACTACACCGCCAACGCCGACACCGCGAGTGTCTGCAACAGCTGTCACTCGATGGGCCGGGTCGTCCTCCAGCGCCGCACGGGCGAGGACTGGGATTTGCTCGTCGCGATGCACCGGGGGTGGTACCCGCTCGTGGACAACCAGGTCTTCCGCCGGTTCGGACCGCCGAGCACGACGCCCGGACCCGACGGCCGGCCGCCGGACAACCGGCATCCGATGGACAAGGCGCTGGCGCACCTCAAGGGGGCGTTTCCCCTGAAGACACCGGAATGGGCGGCATGGTCGGCCACGATGCGGCGACCGCGCATCGAGGGGACGTGGGCGCTCACCGGTTACGAAGCGAGCGAGGGTCAGCTCACCGGCCGCGTCGTGATTGCCGCCGGTGCGACGCCGGACGAATTCACGACGACGGCGACCTTCAAGTACACGAAGAGCGGCCGAACGGTGTCGCGGACCGGCCGCGCCGTCATCTACACGGGGTTCCAGTGGCGGGGCCGCACGACCGTCGGCGGTGATGACGGCACGTCGCTGCGGGAGGTGATGTTCGTCGATCGCGGCTGGCAGTCCATCACCGGCCGCTGGTTTACGGGCGCCTACGACGAACTCGGCATCGACGTGACGCTCGCGCGCGTCGGCCGCGAGCCGGTCATCAGCGGATTCGATCGCAAAGGGCTCAGGCGGGGAGCGGCGGCGCAGACGATTCGCGTGCTCGGCGAGAACCTGCCCTCGAGCCTCGCTGCCGCGGACGTGGATTTTGGTCCCGGCGTCACGGTGACCCGGGCGTCCGTGTCGTCGCCGACCGAGATCGCCCTCACGGTCGACGTCTCGGCCGAGGCGCCGATCGGGCCGCGCGACCTGTCGATGGCCGGCCAGGTTACTCGGTCTGCCGTCGTGGTCTACGAGAAGGTTGACTACCTCAAGGTGACGCCTGGCTGGGGATTGGCACGGGTGGGCGGCGTGATGTTCCCGAAGATGCTGGCGCGCTTCGAAGCCAATGCGTGGAGCCACGGCGCGGACGGCAAGCCCGACACCAGGGACGATCTCGACCTGGGCGCCGTCGATGCCGCCTGGTCGGTCGAGGAGTACACCGCGACGTTCGATGATGACGACATCAGGTTCGTGGGGGAACTGGATCGCGCGCGCGGCATCTTCACGCCGGCGGTCGACGGCCCGAACCCCAAGCGTTCCGGAAACAGAAACAACATCGGCGACGTCTGGGTGGTGGCCACCTACCGGCCGGAGGGCGGCGAGCCGATCCGGGCGCGTTCGCATCTCGTGGTGACGGTTCCGCTCTACATGCGGTGGGATTTCTTCACCCTCAACCAGCGATGAATACCGTCAATCCCGGGGATTGCCACGTGTTCGAGGCCGGCGGGCGCCGGCACGTGTACCTGGCGCCGAGCGCCGCCGTCATGGAGATCGACGACGCGTCGGCGGCGGTCCTGGACGCGCTGGCGGAGCAGCCGCGATCGGCTGAAGATCTGGCGGCCAGCCTGGCCGGCCGTTTCACCGCGGAGCAAGTCGCGGAATCGCTCGACGAGCTGTCGCAGATTCGAGCGGTCAGAACCATCGACGCGCCGCCCAAGCGCGTGCCCCGCATCGTGCCGCTGACGCCCGTGCCGCTCAGCACGATGGTGATGAACGTCACGAATCAGTGCAATCTGAGCTGCAGCTACTGCTACGAATACGGAGAGGACAAGATCGTCCAGACCGAGAACGGCAGCCAGCCCAAGATGATGACCGAGGAGACGGCGCGCGCGAGCGTCGACTTCATGCTCCGCGAGGCCGGCCGGACGGCGCACCTGACGTTCTTCGGTGGCGAGACGCTGCTCAACTTCCGGGTGCTGCAGCCGACCGTGGCCTACGCGCGGGAGCGCGCGGCCGCGCTCGGCAAGCTGGTCGATTTCAGCCTGACCACCAACGCGACGCTGCTGAAGCCGGACACAATCGAGTTTCTGGCCGCGAACGACTTCGGCGTCACGATTTCCATCGACGGGCCGGCCGATCTCCAGAACAAGTTCCGCGTCTTCCATGGCGGCGCCGGAAGCTACGAGCTCGTGGCGCCAAACATCAAGGCGCTCCTGGCACGGCACCGGTCGCGCCCGGTCGGCGCGCGCGTGACGCTCACGCGCGACACGCTCCAGGTGCGGCGCATCTACGACCACCTCACGAATGAGATCGGGTTCCGGGAAGTCGGATTCGCGCCGGTCACGTCGGCGCCGGGGCGGCCCCATGCATTCGGAGACGACGGCTTTGCCGAGGTGCTGGCGCAGTTCCGCGACCTGGCGAACGACTATCGCGACGCCGCGCTCGAGGGCCGGCATCACGGCTTCAGCAATGTCCGCGAGACGTTGGGCGAGATCCATCGCGGCGCCAGCAAGGCCTGGCCCTGCGGCGCGGGTTTCGGCCTGCTGGGCGTCTCGACGTCGGGCGACGTGGCGTTGTGCCACCGCTTCGCCGGATCCGACGACCACAAGCTGGGGACCGTTCGGGACGGCATCAACCGCGACGCGCAGCGCGCGTTTCTCGACACGCATCACGTCGCGAACAAGACCGACTGCCAGACCTGCTGGGCGAGGCCGCTCTGCGCCGGCGGCTGCTATCACGAGGCCCACACGCGCTACGGCACCACCGAGCAGCCGAACCTGCACTACTGCGACTGGATTCGCGGCTGGACGGACACATGTCTGTCCATCTATGCGGAAATATCACGCGTGAATCCTGCGTTCCTGCGTCAGTTCGAGGGAGACGAACATGAAGCACCTCAACCCAGTTAACGCCAAGGCGCGGCGGCTGTCCCGCGCGCTCGACGAGGCCACGAGGGCGGCCGGGGAAGATGCCGCCTCGGGAGCGGCCGGCGGAACGCCGGAGCGTGATGTCGTCGCGCTGTGTCTGCAGGCGCCGCAGCAGCCGGCGGGGCCGCACATCCCGTCGGGGTGTTCGACGGTGTTTGCGCCGGGGTGGGAAGTGGATCGCACGGGCGGCACCGCGGGACTGTGCCAGCCGGTCGAACGCGATCTGTTCGATTGCCACCTCGGGTGTTTCTGGCCGGCGCAGGTGCCCGATCAGCTGAACCATGCGCCGGACTGGACGAAGAAGTGCGCGGCGGCGCAGAAAGACTGGCGGAAAATCGATGTCATCTTTCCGTAATCAGGCGGGGGGCTTCGCCCCCGCGCACCCCCCGACGCGCTCACTCGCGGGGCCCCGTGATCCCCGCTCCGTTCGCGCGGCTCGCTCGCTCCGTTCGCTCGCGGCAGTTGGCGTCGCCCTTGCGCTCGTGATCCCGGTGCTTCAGGCTCAATCGAAGCCGCCGGCCAAGCCGGCCGCGCCCATGGTGTCGGCGGGCAACGGCACGATGTACGTGGGCTCGTACAAGGGCGTGATCTACGTCATCGACGAAGCGACCGAGAAGGTCACGCGCGAGATCCCCGTCGGCATCGGCATTCCGATCGGCCTCACGCTCTCCGACGACATGTCGCGCATCTACGTGCGCGACGCGACGTACGAGAAGATCGAAATCATCGACCGCGCCAAGGGCACGTCGCTCGGTTCGTTCACGCTCACGGAAGGCAAGGCAAAGACGCGCATCTGGGGCATGCGGCCGGATCCCCAGAACAAGACGCTCATTCTCACTATCAAGAAATACACGCTCGAGGCGGACCGGTGGGTCATCGGCCCGCCGACGCTCGTGCAGTACGACATCGCGCAGCGCAAGGTCGTCCGCACCATTCCATGGCCGAAAGGCGAGGAACGCGAGGGCGTGAGCGTAATGTTTTCCCCGGATGGCTCGCTGCTCTACATGTTCGGCGAGGACATCCTGATCTACGAGACCGCCAACTTCACCGAGGTGGATCGCTGGGAGGTCTCGCGGCCGATCGAGCCAGGCGCCGGCAGCGTTCCGATTTTCGGGCTCACCCCCTTCAGCGATGAACCGGGCTTCTTCACCGGCTTCTTCACGATGCAGGATCCCGTGCAGGGCCGCCGCATCATGGGACTCGGGCGCATCGAACTCGCGAAGAAGAAGATCGAGTTCCACCCGATCGGGCCGTCGCGCGGTCTCGGGTTCGCGGTGGCGCCCGATCGCAGGCGCGGCTACGGACTGCTGCAGGGCATCGAAGACTACGAATTCTGGACGTTCGACCTCGAGAGCTATCGCGTGATCGGCCGGATTCCCTTCAAGGGCCGCCCGAGGATGGGCATGCGCGTCAGCAGTAACGGCAGGTTCATCTACATTCACACGGCGGGCAATACGATCGATCTGCACGATCCAGTGACGTTTGCCCGGCAGCGCACCATCGAGCTCGACGGCGACATGACCGGATTCCTGCTGGTGCCGCCCGCGAAGGCGCCGGGCACAGGCAAGTAGCCCTCCGGACGCGCGGGCGGACCGACGAAGACGATGTCTTCGCGCGTATTCAAGTACATCCTCCCGTACTGGCGGCCGCTCGCCGGCGTGCTGGTCATCAGCTTCATCAGCACGTCCCTGTCGCTCTGGCTGCCGTACCTGACCAAGCTGCTGGTGGACGATGCGCTCGTCGCCCGGAACGGACAGGCACTCCGCCAGATCGTCGTGCTGTTTTTGCTGTCCGGTGCCGTCGGATTCGCGCTGAACGTCGTGAGCGGCCTGGCCTACACCCGCGTGTCGGCCGCGATTCTCTTCGACATGCGGCGGGATCTCTACGAGCACCTGCAGCGGCTTTCTCCGAGGTTCTACGCCGGCGCGCGCATCGGTGACCTGATCTCGCGCATCAACAACGACATCGGCGAGATCCAGCGCGTGGCCGCCGAAACCGCCCTTGCCTGGTTCGGCAACGTCCTGTTTCTCGCGGGCAGCGCCGGCATCCTCGTCTGGCTCGACTGGAAACTGTTTCTCGTCGGCGTCGCGGCCCTGCCGCCCGCGGCCTGGGCGCTCGGCCGCTACCGCCGGCTGCTTGAGGCCAGAACAGGGGAGCTGCGCGTGCAAAGCGCCGAGATCGGGAGCTTCCTGATCGACACGCTTCAGGGAATGCGGACGGTGGTGACGTCCGCCGCGGAGCGGCGCGAAGTCGGCCGCTTCTCCAGGCTGAACGACGCGTTCGTCGCGACGCTGATGGGCCTTCAACGGACGCACTACGTGGCCGGCGGCGTGCCGTCCCTGCTGGTCTCGACCGGCGTGGCCGCGGTATTCGCCTACGGCGGCTGGCGCGTCGTCGAGGGGACGATGACGCTCGGAACGCTCGCGGCGTTCATGGCGTACCAGGCTCGCATCGTGGCTCCCGTGCAGGCGCTGATGGGCCTGTACGGCGCGCTCGCGACGGCCCGGGTGTCGTGGCGCCGAGTTGCCGAGTTGCTGGATACGGCGCCGGACGTCGTTGAGCCGGCCCATGCCGTGCGTCTGGCGCACGTCGGCGGCGAGATCGAGTTCGACGGCGTGACGTCGGCGCACCCCCGCGGCGGTCTGCTGCTCGACAACGTGTCGTTTCGCGTGCCTGCCGGGACGACGTTCGCGATCGTCGGTCCGAGCGGCGGGGGCAAGTCCACGATTGCCGATCTCGTCGTCCGATTGCTCGATCCCGACGCCGGTGTCATCCGCCTCGACGGACGGGATTTGCGATCGCTCGCGCTCGAGGACCTGCGCCGACGGGTGCAGTCGGTCGAGCAGTCGCCCGTGCTCTTCCATGCCTCGATTGACGAAAACCTCCGCTACGTCAGGCAGGACGCGACCGACGCCGAGGTCGGCCGCGCCATCGAACACGCCGGACTTTCGAGCTTCGTCGCCGGCCTGCCCGAGGGTCTTCGCACGGTCGTGGGCGACCGAGGGCTGGCGGTCTCGGCCGGCGAGCGTCAGCGCCTCGCGATCGCGCGCGCGTT
Organism: uncultured Solibacteraceae bacterium; assembly: GCA_964548865.1. Classification (GTDB taxonomy): domain Bacteria; phylum Acidobacteriota; class Vicinamibacteria; order Vicinamibacterales; family SCN-69-37; genus DASUGC01. Next base: position 8,211 of record CAZJTG010000052.1, on the reverse strand, counting down.
TCTGGCCGATCCGGCCGTCCTCGTGCTCGACGAACCGAGTTCCGCGCTCGATCCCGTGTTGGAACGCCAGATCATCGAGGGCGTCCGCGGCGTCATGAAGGGCCGGACGACCATCCTGATCTCCCATCGGCTCGATCTCGTCCGATCGGCGGACCAGGCCATCGTTCTCGACGGCGCGCGCATCGTGCAGCGGGGCACGCCGGCCGACCTCGAGGCGCGCGTGGGCGAGTTCGCGACGCTCTTCGGCACCGCGCCCGCCGCCGGCCCGGGCCGGGGCTGATGGCTGACTCGGTCCACGTCATCCGCCTGTCGGCGCTCGCCGGGCGCACGGGACACGGCGTGCGGATCGCCATCATCGACAGCGGCATCCACGCCGGTCATCCCCACATCGGGTCCGTGGCCGGCGACGTGGCATTTGACGAATACGGTAGGGAGAATGTCGATGTCGTCGATCGCGTCGGTCACGGCACGGCCGTCGCGGCGGCCATTCATGAGAAGGCGCCGGACGCCGAGCTGCTCTCGGTCAAGATCTTCAGCCGCTCGCTGACGACGACCGCCGAGGCGCTCGCGTCCGCGTTTCGGTGGGCGATCGAGGCGCGCGCCGACATCCTCAATCTCAGTCTGGGCACGGCGAACAGCGCCCACCGTCCCGGCCTCGAGGCTGCCGTGGCTCGCGCGATCGAGAGTGGCGCCGTGGTCGTGGCGGCGGCACCGGACAGCCGCCATCAGTGGCTCCCCGGCGATCTGCCTGGTGTCATTGGCGTCGAACTCGACTGGACCTGCCCGCGTGACGAGTGCGTCCTGGTGAGGCACGAGGACGGCGGGATTCGCGTGCGCGCGTCCGGGTATCCACGGCCGATTCCCGGCGTGTCACCCGAGCGAAACGTCAAGGGCCAGAGCTTTGCGGTGGCGAATGCGACCGGTTTGATCGCGCTCGTGAGAGATTCTCAGTTGACGTGAGCGGGTGGGGTGCGTGAGTGAGCGACGCGAACGAGCCACGTGAGCGGAGCGGCGCCGGGGGGTTCCCGCGCCGGAGCCTGTCGGGGGTCCGCGGGCCGACGCCCGCGGACGAACACGAATGGAACGCACCCGAGTACCACCGGGTGTCCGATCCGCAGTTTAAATGGGGCCAGGCGGTTCTCGCCAGTCTCGATCTTCGCGGGAGCGAACGCGTCATCGATCTTGGCTGCGGTAGCGGGCGGCTGACGGCGGAACTGGCCGCGCGGCTGCCCGATGGCGAGGTCATCGCGCTCGACGCATCGAGACAGATGCTCGAACAGGCGAGGCAGTACCTTGCCGGCGTGCGGCCGGCGGTACGGTTCGTCCATGCGGCGCTGCCCGCGCTGCCGTTTGCGGGCACCGCCGATGTCATCTTCAGCACCGCGACCTTTCACTGGGTACGGAACCACCCGGCGCTCTTCACCAACATCTTCCGCGCGCTTCGGCGCGGCGGCGTGCTTCACGCGCAGTGCGGCGGGGGCCAGAATCTCGCGCAAGCGCGGGCAGCCGCGGACGCCGCGATGCGGCTGCCGCAGTTCGCGCCGTGGCTGACGGACTGGCAGCCCGTCTGGGAATTCGCGGATCATCGCGTGACCGCCGACCGGCTGGCACGAACCGGATTCACGGACATCGCGACGAGCCTCGAGGCGGCGCCGGTCGCGTTTGACGACGAGGACTCGTATCGTGCGTTCGTGAAGACCGTCGTGTTTCGGCTGCACCTCGCGAGGCTGCCGCCCGACCTGCATGAGCCGTTTCTCGACGACATTGTGAGCCGGTTGCCGGGAGCGACGCCGCGCTTCAGCCTCGATTACTGGCGCCTGAATCTTCACGCGCGAAAGCCGTAGTTCGGTACAGCGCCATGCCCACCACCGCGTCGATGCCGAGGGCGTGGAGTCGATCGACTTCGGCCGGATTCCTGATGCCACCCGCGGCGATGACGCGGCGGGACGTGGCCTGTGCGACCGAGGTGACCGCGGCCATGTCGATGCCGCCGAGCAGGCCCTCGCCATCGACGATGGTGCAGAGAAACGCCGACGCGAAGGGCTCGAGGGCGCGGACGGCGTCCTCCGGTCGGATTGCCAGGCGCGTCCGCCAGCCGTCGATGACCACGCGGCCGGCCCGGCAATCGACGGCGGCGACGAAATGATCCGGACCAACGGCGGTGGCGAGATCCTCGGCGGCTTTGACGTTGACACCCTGTTTCGTGAACAGCGCGGAGCCCGCGATCACGCGCAGCGCGCCAGCCTCGATCAGCGTCTGCGCGCGCGCGACGGTTCGGACACCGCCACCGACTTGACATGGGAGTCGCGCGCAGAGGCTGCGCACGATCGCGTCGTTGCTTCCGCGGTTCATCGCCTGGTCGAGGTCGATGACCTGCACGAGCGGATACGACGAGAACGCCCGCACCCAGGCGTCCACATCATCGGTCGCGAAGACCCGCCGCTCGCCCTGTTCGAGCTGCACGACGCGGCCGTCCATCAGATCGATTGAAGGAATCAGCATGACGAAGGGGCGCAGGGTCCCATGTCCTGACGAACAGGCACCCCGCGCGACGCGAGCCAGCGCTTCAGGCCGGCCACGCTGTGGTCGGCGGTGTGAAAGACAGAAGCGGCCAGGGCGGCATCGGCCCGGCCGGTGGTGAACACCTGCTCGAAATCCTCGTACGAACCGGCGCCGCCGGAGGCGATTACCGGCACGGGAACCGCCGCGCCGACCTCGGCGGTCACGGCGCAATCGAAGCCCTCGCGCGTGCCGTCGCGATCCATTGATGTCAGCAGGATTTCTCCCGCGCCGAGGCGCACGGCCTGGGAGGCCCATGCGACCGGATGGCGTCCGGTGCGTGTCGTGCCCGCGCGGCTGACGACCTCGTAGCCGTCCGGGGTCCGGCGCGTGTCGATCGCCACCACGACCGCCTGGCTTCCGTAGAGGCTGGCAATTGAGGTAATCAGCGTCGGATCCGCGAGCGCCGCGCTGTTGATCGAAACCTTGTCGGCGCCCGCCTCGATGAGCGCGCGCGCGTCCGCGAGCGACCTGATACCGCCGCCGACCGTGAGTGGAATGAACAGTTCAGCGGCAATTGCCCGAACCACGCCCGCGAACGCGAGGCGGCCCTCGAGCGTGGCCGAGATGTCGAGCACCACAAGCTCGTCGATGCCCTCGTCGTTGTAACGCCTGGCCAACTCGACGGGATCTCCGGCGCGCTGAAGGCCTGAGAATTTCACGCCCTTCACGACGTGGCCATGCCGCACGTCGAGGCAGGCGATGAGCCGCCGCGTCAACATGCGCCCGCCTTGTCCTCTGCGGCGATCCGCAGGAAGTTTCGAAGGACCAGAAGTCCGGTCGAGCCGGACTTCTCCGGATGGAACTGTACTCCGTACACGCGATCGCGCTCGACGGCCGCGGCAATCGCGAATCCGTGCCGGCTGAACGCCGTGGTGTCCGGGCCGACACCGAGCGCATAGGAGTGGCAGAAGTAGACGTAGGCTCCGGGGCCGAGGCCCTCGAGCAGGCGCGAAGGACGCTCCGTCCGTTCGAGCGTATTCCACCCGACGTGCGGCACCTTGATCGATTCACCGGCCGGCAGCGGCTCGCACTCGCCGGCGAAGGCTCCAAGGCCGCGCACCTCTGGGGCTTCGGCGCTGCCGGCGCAGAGCCAGTGCAGTCCCAGACAGATGCCGAGGATCGGCACTCGGCGCTCGACGGCCGACAGCAGCGCCGTTCGAACGTCCTGACCGATCGACGCGGTCCGGTCGAAGTGGCCGACCCCGGGCACGACGATGGCGAACGCCCGGGCGAGGTCCGCGGCGGAGGCGGTCATTCGCGGTTCCGCGCCCACCCGTCGAAGCGCTTTTGCGACGGAGGCCACGTTGCCCGCGCCGTAGTCGAGAATTGCGACGTCAATGCCCCCCATCACAGCAGTCCCTTGGTTGACGGCAGTGTTCGGAGAAGACGCCGGTCGCGCGCGCATGCGGTGCGAAGCGCCCTGGCGAACGCCTTGAACACCGCTTCGATCTGGTGGTGACTCGACCTGCCGTACATGACTTTCAGGTGGACGTTGGCCCGGGCCGCTGACGCGAAGCCTTCGAAGAAGTCCTGAAAGAGCTCGGACGGGACGTCACCGACCCTGGCGGCCCGCATCCGCAGATCGAGCACCGAGTACGGCCGCCCGGACAGGTCGCACGCCGCGACGGCGAGCGTATCGTCCATCGGCATGACGAAGTAACCCGCCCGGTTGATCCCGCGCTTCGACCCGAGAGCCTGACGGAAGGCCTCGCCGAGCGCGATGCCCGTGTCCTCGACCGTGTGATGCGCATCGACGTCGAGGTCGCCACTCGCGACGACTTCGAGGTCGAATCCGCCGTGCCGCGCCATCGATTCCAGCATGTGGTCGAGGAATCGCAGGCCCGTCGAGACCTGGTAGCGGCCGCGGCCGTCCAGGTTCAGGCGGACGCGCACATGTGTTTCGTTGGTCCGACGATCAATTCGTGAGCGACGCAAGCGTTTCCTCCATGGCGCTGAGGCAGGCGCGCGTGTCGGCCACGACGCCTGCGGTGATGCGCACGCAGCCGGCGCAGCCGGGTGACGTGGTCCGGTCGCGGATGGCGATGCCGCGGGCAATGAGCGCGGCCACCAGTGACGACGCACCCGCGCCGACGCGAATCAGCACGAAGTTCCCTTCACTCGGCCAGTAGTGCAGGCCACGCCGCTCGCAGAAGTCGTAGAGGAGCCGGCGCGAGGCCGCCGACTCCGAGACGTACCAGTCGAGGTACGCGCGATCGGCCAGCGCCGCTTCGAGCGCCCGCACGGCGCAGATGTTCAGGCTGTACGGCGGGAGCAGCCGGCGATAGATCGCCAGCGACTCCGGATGCGCGATGAGCGCGCCCACGCGCAGCGCCGCCAGCCCGTGTCCCTTCGCGAACGTACGGCCGACGACGATGTTCCGGCGGCGATCGAGCAGGGGACCGATCGCCGTGCGCCCGCTGAAGTCCGCATAGGCTTCATCGACGAATACCGTCGCGTTCGGCGCCGCCTCGGCGAGACGCTCGATCGTGCCGCCTGGGATTCCGAGGCCCGTCGGGTTGCCGGGATCGGTGACGCTGATCAGCCGGATGTCGCCTGCCGCACCCGGGGACGCGGAGATCGCCTGCAACACTTCCTCGGTGGGAAAGCCGAGATCCGCGCGCGGCTGGACGTGAACGCGCCTGAGGTCCGCCGCGTCCGCGCAGGCCGCGTACATCTCGAAAGCCGGCTCCACGATGACGTTGACCGCGCCAGGAACGCCGCGAGCGGCGGCCTGCGCGGCCACGTGCAGGCCCTCGTCGAGGCCATTGGTGAGCTGCACCCAGCCCGGCGCCACGCCGAACCACTGTTCGGCGAGGGACGTGATTCGACCGTAGTCCGGGTAGAACGCTGTCTCGGTGCGCCCGATGCCTTGAAGCGCGGCCAGCACGGCGGGAGAGCATCCCGCAGTGTTTTCGTTGAGATGCAGGCGGAGTCCTTCGCGCGGCGGCTGTGGGATGTACGTCATAAGCGGATTCTGATGGAACGTGCGTGACCCACGAGGCCCTCGGCATCGGCAAGGACGGCCGCCGCGGGCCCGATCGCGCGCAGGCCCGCGCGAGTGACCGTCTGAACGGTGAACGTCCGGACAAAGTCGGCCGGTCCGAGACCGCCGCGCCGGCGCGCCGCGCCGGCCGTCGGCAGAACGTGATTCGATCCGGTCGTGTAGTCGCCGGCGGCCTGCGCGCTCCATGGGCCGACGAAGATGGTGCCGGCGTGACGGACGGCCGCGGCATCCCGCGCGTTCTCGCAGACGAGATGCTCGGGAGCCAGGTCGTCGATGATGGCGATGGCGTGCCGGCGGTCTTTCGCCAGCAGGATTCTTCCATGCGCGTGCATCGACGCGCGTGCCGCGCCTGTGGAGGGAAGCGCCCGCTGGATCTCGACCGCGACCCGCCGGCCGAGGCTGCGACTGCTCGTGACGAGGATCGCGCGGGCCGCCGGGTCGTGCTCCGCCTGGGCCAGCAGATCCGCCGCGATCCACGTGGCGTTGCCGCGATTTGCCCACACCACAATCTCGCTCGGGCCGGCGTGCATGTCGATCGCGCAATCGGCGGCCACCAGGTTCTTGGCCGCCGCGACCCAGGCGCTGCCCGGGCCGGCGATTTTCTCGACGGGCGCGATCGTGGACGTGCCGTAGGCCAGCGCGGCAATCGCCTGCGCGCCTCCGATGCGGAGGACGCGCGTGGCCCCGGCCTCCAGGGCGGCCAGCAGTACTTCGGGCGTCGGATTCGGGCAGACGACGGTGACGTCGGGGACGCCGGCCACCACCGCGGGAATCACGGTCATCAGCAGGGACGACGGAAGGGGATAGCGCCCGCCCGGCACGTAGCAGCCCACCCGCGCGAACGGCTGGACGCGCTGCTCGATACGGACGCCGCGCGTGACACTGACCGCAAACGGCCGCGGCAGTTGCCGCAGGGACATGCGACGGACGTTCCGGGCCGCCATTTCGATCGCAGCACGGACCTCAGGCTTCACCGCATCCGCCGCGGTCCGCCACTGCCGCCTCGGAATCTCGAACGGCCCGGAGGCGGCGGCGTCGCCGAATCGCTTCGACCAGTGCCGGACGGCCGTGTCACCGCGCCTGCGCACGTCCCGAACGATGCGCTCGACCTGCGCCTCAGTTCGCTTCATAGGACGATCTTGTTGAGCGGGTACTCAACAATCCCCTCGGCCCGCGCGGACTTGAGTCTGGGAATCAGTTCGCGTACGGTCGGCTCGTCGATGATCGTGTTGACCGCAACCCAGCCCTCATCGCTCAACGACGACACGGTCGGCCGCTGGAGAGCCGGCAGGAGCGCGAGCACCGACTCGAGATCGCCTCGCCTCACGTTCAGCATCAGTCCGACCCGCCCGTGCGCCTCGATGGCGGCGCGCAGCAACGTGGCGAGGTTCTCGATCTTCTCGCGCTTCCACGGATCATCGAGCGCGGCGGCGTTCGCGATGAGCTGCGTGTTCGACGACATCACCGTGTCGATCACGCGCAGGCGGTTGGCCTTGAGCGACGATCCCGTCTCGGTCACCTCGACGATGGCGTCGGCCAGCACCGGTGGCTTGACCTCGGTTGCGCCCCACGAGAACTCGACGTTCACCGGCACGCCCAGCCGCGCGAAGTACGCGCGCGTGACGCCGACGAGCTCCGTGGCGATCGTGCGCCCCTCGAGATCCTCCGGACGCCGGAACGGCGAGTCCTCCGGAACCGCCAGCACCCAGCGCACCCGGCCGAAACTCTGCTTCGCGTAGATCAGGTCCGCGATGGGCGTGACTGTTCTCGCGCGTCCATTCCTCGGCGGCTGCGATTCGTGCTCCGCGATCCAGTCCTGCCCGGTGAGACCGGCGTCGAGGACGCCGTCGCCCACGTACCGGGCCATCTCCTGCGCGCGGATCAGCAGGCATTCCAGTTCAGGGTCGTCGACCGCCGGATAGTACGAACGCGAGCTCACGTAGACATTGAAGCCGGCGCGCGCAAACAACTGCACGGTGGCGTCCTGCAGGGATCCCTTTGGCAGACCGAGTTTGAGGGTCATGGTCAGCACGACGAGCCCCAGGGCCCGTCCTCCCGCGTGTTGAAGCACGTGACCGTGCCCAGGTGGCAGACCAGCCCGGCGCCCTCGCGCTCGACGCGCACGAGCACCGTGTCGTTGTCGCAGTCGGTGAGCAGCGCCTTCACGCGCAGGCGGTTGCCGGACGATTCGCCCTTCGTCCACAACCGATCGCGCGTCCGCGAGTAGAACGTGACGTACCCCGTGCCTTTTGTGAGCTCGAGGGCGGCGTCGTTCATGAAGCCGACCATGAGCACTTCGTTCGTGCCGTCGTCCTGGACGACGGCCGGGACGAGACCATTCAGTTTCGAGAAATCCATTGGCGCACCTTCGCAATTGAAGAAGCCGCGCCGGAAAGAGGAGGGGCCAGAAGCACGAAACCCCGCCGTTTCCGGCGGGGCTGCAAGAGACCTGACTTACGTCAGTCGTTCATCTACGCGCAACTCCACCGGCCTGTCGCATGACAGTGATGATGGTGATGGTGGCCGCGCAGCGAGAACACGATGACCCAAGATACAACCAACAACCAGCAAGTGCAAGGTTGGGGTCAGACTGGGGTCAGACTGGGGTCAGACCACTTGGGAAAAACTCCAATGTGGTCTGACCC
>CAZJTG010000051.1:0-18704 GCA_964548865.1 uncultured Solibacteraceae bacterium | reverse complement strand
GCTGTCGAAGTTCCTGGGCGCGCCGGGCCCGCATGTCGCGGCGGTGTACGACTCACAGGTGGCGCTCGTGCCGGGCCTGAGCGATATCCTCCGCACGCGGAAGCAGGGGTTCAAGACGGTGGTCGATGCCATCCTGTCCGTCAAAGGGATGGCGGCCGCCTACTCTGCCGACGACATCCTCGGCGGAGCGGCTTCGCCCGATCCGCGCATCAGAGCGTGGCGGCTGAGCTATGTGCCCGGACGGAGCGGCGATTTCGTCATGTCCCCAAAGATGAACTGGATCTTCCGCAGCGGCGCGGGCACGACGCACGGCACGCTCAACTCATACGACCAGCGGGTGCCGCTCATCTTCTACGGGCTGCGCATCCGACCGGGCCGGTACGGGATGCCCGCGACGCCGGCCGATCTGGCACCGACCCTCATGGAACTGGCCGGCGCGACGCTGCCGCGAGCGCAGGGCCGCATTCAGACGGCCGCCATCGCGCGCTGATCGCCCTCCATCACGTGGCCCCGACATCAGCCCGCGCCCGAAACGTGTTCAAGGACCGCGTCGTGCAGATCCTGCGGCGGATTCCGCCGGGTCGCGTGGCGACGTACGGAGATGTGGCGGCCCTCGCCGGGCGTCCGCGCGCCGCCCGCGCGGTCGGCAACCTCATGCGCACGATTACGATTCCCGGACTGCCCTACCATCGCGTGGTCGCGGCGGGCGGGCGCGTTGGCGGATACGGCGCGTTCCCCCAGCTCAAGGTCTCACTGCTCGTCGCGGAGGGGCTGACGGTGTCGCGGGGCCGGATTCGGCAGTTCAGCCGCCATCGGATTGACGGCGGCCGAGGGCAACGCCGCCGGAAGTGACTGCGTCTAAGTTTCCGAGGCGCTTCGTGAGCGCTGGCCGTCAGGTGACTTGCAGGTAGTGCCGCGCCCCACGGAAGGGCACGTGGATCTGGCCCTGGCAGAACGCTGCCGCCAGGACGTGCCGGGTGCCTTTGAACAGGTGTACCGGCAGCATGCCCCCCGTCTGTTCGGGCTGGCCTGCCGGCTCGTGGGCCGTCACGAGGCCGAAGATTTGCTCCAGGACATTTTCCTGGCCGCGCACCGAAAAATGGCCCTCTACAAAGGAGAATCATCGCTCGGCACGTGGCTGTTCAGGCTGGCCACCAACCAGTGCCTCGACTACCTGCGTAGTAAGCGAGCCAGGCTGGCGTTTCTCACCGAGACGATCGACCGCGAGCCCGACGATCGGGGCCGCGGCGCGGGGGCCGTGCTCGGCCTCGTCGATCGACTGGATCTCGATCGCGCGCTGGCCACGCTGCCGCCGGGCTGTCGGGCCGTATTCGTGCTGCACGACATCGAGGGCTGCGAGCACCGCGAGATTGCCAAGGCGCTCGGCGTCTCGGACGGCACGTCGAAGTCGCAACTGCACAAGGCGCGCATGCGACTGCGGGCCTTGCTCGCCGCACCGGTCGCAGAAGGACGGCGCTCATGACGACCTGCCAGGACGTGCGACCGCGACTGTCGGATCTGACGGATGGGGGGCTCGTCGGCGGGGAGCGGGCCGACGTTACCGCACATCTCGAGATGTGCGAGGCCTGCCGCGGGGTGCTGGTCGATCTCGAGTCTCTGCGCCGCGCCGCCGCCGCGCTTGGTCCGATCGCGCCGCCGGATCACCTGTGGTTGCAGGTGGCCGGACGGGCGCGCCTCGAGCGGCCGGCGGCGCCGCGACCCGACGCGGGCGTCGCCGGACGCGCCGCCCTCGGACAGTGGATGGCCCTTGCAGCGGCGCTGGTCCTGATCACGGTCGGCGCACATTTCTTCCTGCGCGCCGTGCCCGACGCTCGCGAGACCGGCTCCGTGGCAGGCAACGCCGCCGGCACAACGTCCGTCAAACGCATTGCCGACGAACTTGCGCTGGCGATGCAGCACTACGACACCGCCATCGTCGAACTCGAAGCGCTTGCGAAGTCCGGCAGCGACGTGCTCGACGTGCAGATGGCGGAAGCGCTGCGACAGAACATCCAGACGGTCAACGCCGCCATCGAGGAAAGCCGCGCGGCGCTCACCGACAATCCGGAGAGCAGCACGGCGCGTGTCAGCCTCTTCGAGGCATTGCGGCGGAAGGTCGTCGTACTGCAGGCGACGGTGAATTTGATGAACGAAATGCGCAAGGGCAATCAGACAGGCGCCGTCGAGGCCGCCGCGGTCTTTGCGAAGAAGTCGTAGTCAACAAGGGGTGGACAGTGCGTAGATTCCAGGTGGTCTCAATCATCGTCGCGGCCGCGATCCTTGGAGGCGCCGCCGTCGTCGGCGCGCAGAGCGAGCGCAGCCAGAAACGAACGGTCGTGGTACCGCAGGAAGTCATCATCGAGCTGCAGAAGCTGGCGCGCGACTCGTTTGGCGACGTCGCGTGGGCCGACCTCAGCCGCGATCTGACGCGCGTCATGCGGGATCTCGGCCGCGAGCTCGGGCACATCGGCGGCGACGTCGTCGGCCACGGCCTGCTCGTCCAGGACCGCGACTTCCAGTTCGAACAGACAGACCGGCAGACGAAGACGCTGGCCATCGGCGCCAGCGGGTCGCTCGAGCTGCGCAACGTCGTCGGCGACATCAGCGTGAAGGCCGGCGGGACGGGCGAAGCGAGTGTGGAAATCGTGCGGGTCTCGCGAGGCCGGACGGACGCCGACGCGAAGCGGGGCCTCGAGCGCGTCGTGGCCGACGTCTCGACACGCGGCGACCGCGGATCCGTCGTCGCCGAGTATCCCAACGAGCGACGGCCGAACTACGCCGTGTCGGTGGCGTTGACGGTGACCGCGCCGGCGGGCACCCGCGTCAGCGTGCACTCGGTCACCGGTGACGTCACGATCAGCGGCATCAGGGGTGTCACGTCCGTCAACACCACGACGGGCGCAGTGGAGATTTCGCAGGCGAGCGCGCTCGCCTCCGCGCACTCGGTGACCGGCACGCTCACGATTCGTGACTCGGAGGGCGACGCGGTCGACATCGGCACGATGAGCGGCCAGGTTCGCCTGAACAACGTCAAGGCCAGGCGCCTCGAAGTGAGCGCCGTGTCCTCCGGCATCAGCGCCCGCGGCATCCAGGCCGGCGGCGCCGAGGTCACGTGCGTGTCCGGCTCCATCGAGTACTCGGGTCCAGTAGTCGCTGGCGGGCGCTACGAATTCCAGGCGCACAGCGGCGAAGTCCGCCTCGCGCTTACCGGTGGCTTCGATTTCGAGGGCCAGACATTCGCGGGCCAGGTGGACGCGGATCCGTCACTCGGCCTCAAGCCGCAGGCAGGCACGGAGCGCGCCGGATTCGCGCCTCGCCGATCGATGGTCAGGGGCATGGTCGGTGGAGGCGGCGCCGCTGTCGAGGCGACATCGTTCAGCGGCCACATCAGACTGGTCAGGGCGCTGCCGGACTCGCCGGCGACCCGCGGCCGCGGCCGGTAGGGCGACAACTCGCTCCTCTGCCAGGCGCCGGGGGTGGGATCGAAGCCTCAGATCGCCATCAGGTCGAACTGCTCGTGGTGGAGCTGGTCGTCCGAGCGAACGGTCACCGGCCGCCCGACCGCGGTCTCGAGTTCCTTGAACACGCCGTGGCTCTCGTCCTTGAGCGCCCGCGCGATTTCCGGATTGACCCGGAGCACGAGACTGTAGCCGTCCAGATCCGCGCTCACTTTCCTCACCTCGGTGAGGATGTCGTAACAAATCGTGGCGCTCGTCTTGATGGTGCCGGTGCCCGAGCAGTACGGACACGGTTCGGTCAGCGTTCGCTCGAGACTGCTCTTGACCCGCTTGCGCGTGATGATGATGAGTCCGAAGTCCGACACCTGCACGGCCTTCGACGGCGCGCGGTCCTTGCGAAGCTCCTGCTCAACGGCCTGCGCGACCTTCTGGCGGTTCTTCTTGTCCTCCATGTCGATGAAGTCGAGGACGATGATCCCGCCGAGATCGCGCAACCGAACCTGCCGGACGATTTCCTTCACCGCTTCGAGATTCGTCTTGACGATGGTGTCCTCGAGACGGCCCGCGGATTTCTTGCCCACGTACCGGCCGGTGTTGACGTCGATCGCGACCAGCGCCTCCGTCTGGTTGATGACGATGTAGCCGCCCGACTTGAGCCAGACCTTGCTGCGGAGCGCCTTGTCGATCTCGCCCTGCACACCGTACTCGTCGAAGATCGGGTAGTCCTTGGTGTAGCGCTTCACCCGGGGCGCCATGTTCGGCATGATCCGGTTCATCATGCCCATCACGCGCCGGTACTCGACTTCGTCGTCGATGCGGATCGCGGTGAACTGCTCGTTCAGCAGGTCGCGTAGAAGCTTGGTGACGAGACTCTCCTCGCGGAACAGCACGGCTGGCGTCCGGTCGTTTTCGCGGCGGCGCTGAATCTCGGTCCAGACCTGCTGGAAGTACGTGAGGTCGGCCGTGATGTCTTCCTCGGACCGGTTGACGGCGGCGGTGCGGATGATGACGCCACCAGGCAGGCCCGACTCCTCGCGGAACCGCTGGACGATGGTGCGCAGGCGGCGGCGTTCGTCGCGCGACTCGATCTTGCGCGAGACACCGATGTGATCGACCGTCGGCATGTAGACCAGAAACCGGCCAGGCAGGCTCAGGTGACTGGTGATGCGGGCGCCCTTCGTGCCGAGCGGCTCCTTGACGACCTGCACGACGATCTCCTGCTTCTCCTTGAGCAGGTCCTCGATCTTCGCGGTCGGCGGCTGGCGCTCGGGCCGGCGGCGGTCGCGGCCCTGGCCCTGTGGCTGAGCCGGGTTCTGACCAACCGGCTTCCCGTTCGCCCGAGGCGCGGCGTCGGGGACCGGGGCACTCTCCAGTGACGGAGCCGCTTCGGCCTCGAGGCCGTAGGCCGGCCCTTCGGGGTGCAGAGGCTCGCCGGGGCCAGGCTCGCCGTCTCCGCCAGGCTCTGACTCATTGACCCGGGAGACGCCATCCACCCGCGTCGCAGGCGCAGCGTCGATGTGCGGCTCGTCCGGCCCCGCCTCGACAGGCGGCTCGGGAAGCGGCGCGGGAACGATCTCCTCGTCGTCCTCGAGGGCCTCTTCGGTGGGGCTGATGACGTCGGTGACGTACAGGAACGCGTCGCGTTCGAGACCGAGGTCAACGAACGCCGACTGCATTCCAGGAAGCACCTTCGAGACGCGGCCCTTGTAGACATTGCCGACCACGCCTCGCGAGTGTTCCCGTTCGATGAAAACTTCGACTACCTGATCGTCCTCGAGGATCGCCACACGGGTTTCGTGCGGCGTCGAGGAGTTGATCATCTCCTTGTTCATGCTGACTACTCCAGCGGAGTGCGAGGGCCGCGGCGGAGGCCGTGACGACACGGACAGCCACTTCGTGCCCCAGCACGATCAGCAGTCCCGCGATCATCAGTCCCAATCCGAACAGCACCAGCGCCCCGATCCCTTTACTAGTTGGTAAACCGTCGCATCCTCACGTTGAGGATGAGTCCAAACGCGGCAAGCGTCGACACGAGCGACGACCCGCCATAGCTCATCAGAGGCAAGGTCAGGCCCTTGACCGGGGCCAGACCCGCCGACATCGTGATGTTGTACACCACCTGAAAGGCGAAACCCGAAATGATTCCGACGACCAGGCAGGCCCCCACCCGGTCCTTGGCCAGCTTGGCCGCATCGAAGCACCGCATCAGCACGAACAAATACAGGCCCAGCGCAACCAGGACGCCGAGAAAGCCCTGCTCCTCGGCCCAGACGGAGTACACGAAGTCGTTGTGGGCGACCGGCAGGAAGCCGTATCCGCCCTGGGTTCCCTGTCGAAAACCCTTCCCGAACAGCCCGCCGGACCCCACGGTGACCTTGGCCTGGATCTGCTGCAGGCCCTTGCCCCGGGCATCCTTCGATGGGTCGATGAAGGTCTCGATCCGGTCCTTCTGGTAGTCCTCCAGCACGAACGCCCAGGCCAGCGGCGACATCAATGCGGCGAGGAGTGCAGCAAGCGCCAGCCACTTCAGCCTGAGGCCGGTGACGAAGACGACGCCGACGTAGACAGGAATCAGGGTCGCCGCCGTGCCGAGATCGGGCTGCTGCAGGATGAGCAGGACGGGAATGGCCAGCACGAGCCCGCCGATCGCGAGGTCCGCGATCGTCCGTCCCCCCCGCCTCCCCTCGCCGTAGATCCCGGCCAGAACCAGCGCCAGTACGATGCGGCCGAACTCGGACGGCTGCAGGGAAAACCCCGGCAGCGCGATCCAGCGCCGCGCGCCCATCTGAACTTCGCCGACGAACGGCACCGCCACGAGCGCCGCGATGAACAGACCGAAGATGATGAGCGACCGCTGCGTGAGCGTGCGGTAGTCGATGAGCAGGCACGCGAGCATCGCGACCAGCCCGACGGGGAGCGCGTACAACTGCTTCCAGAACTCGCGACCGGGCTGGTCGTATCCGGGGTGGAAATCCCAGGTGACCGAGTAGATGGTCAGCAGGCCGATGAACACGAGAGCCAGGATGGCACCGATGAGCGGCCAGTCCAGGTGGGCGGAGAGGCGGCGTTCGACAATCATCGGCGGGTTCCTGGCTCGGGACGCCGGGCCACGATTTCGCGCGTCTGGTTCCGCGGCGTGGCAGCGGTCTGGTTCGGAGAGGCAGCCGGCGGGGTCACGGCCTTCAGCGGAAGGACCGGCAGCGGCAGTCCATCACGCTTGTTGAAAAAGGTCTCGATCGCGTGCCTGGCGATCCACGCGGCGTCGGATCCGTGGCCGCCATGCTCGGCGAACACGACACCCGCGACTTGCGGGTTGTCGCGCGGCGCGAAGAACACGAAGAACCCGTGATCGCGGACGTCCATCCCGGCGCGCGCCGCCTGCGCCTTCTTCTCGAGGGACACCACCTGGGCCGTGCCGGTCTTGCCGGCGATGTCCCGGCCAGGGATCTTCGACCGCCGCGCGGTCCCGGATTCGCCGTTCACGACCGCCCACAGGCCGTCCCGAATCGCCTGCATGGCGTCAGGATTGATGTGCATGGCCGACTTCGTCGGCGGCACCGGCACGGGAACCCAGCCATGTCCTTCGTCCACGGCGCGCGCGAGATGCGGCGTGACCAGCGTGCCGCCGTTGGCCACGGTCGCGATCATGGTGGCGAGCGAAAGCGGCGTGACGCTGACCGCGCCCTGGCCGATCGCCACGGAAATCGTCTCGCCCGCGTACCACTTCGGCTGGCTCTTGCGGTACCGGCGCGCCCATTCGGTTGACGGCACGAGACTCGACTCCTCGTTCGGGAGATCGATGCCGGTCTTCCCTGTCAGGCCGAGCATCGTCGAGTACCGGTTGATGGTGTCGATGCTGAGCTTGCTGCCGACGTGGTAGAAGAACACGTTGCACGACCGCTCGATGGCGGCCCGCACCGCGACCGTCCCGTGCGCGGCGTTGCACTTGAACGTGCGCCCGTACCACGTGGCATGTCCGGGACAGAACACCTGAGTCTCCGGCGTGATGACGCCTTCCATCAGACCGGCGACGGCCATGACGATCTTGAAGGTCGATCCAGGCGAATAGGTGCCCTGAATCAGGCGGTTGTTCATCGGCTTCAGTCGGTCGGTCGTCAGGCTCGCCCAGGCAGCGCGATCGATCCCGCTGGCGAACACGTTCGGGTCGTAGGCGGGAAGGCTCGTGAGTGCGATGACTTCACCGGTCCGGGGGTCAAGCAGCACGCCGGCACCGTCGAATCCCGAGGCCTTGAACGAATCCTCCAGCGCCTTCTGGACGTCGTAGTCAATCGTGAGCTGCATGCGCGTGCCTTCACGCGGCGGCTCCTCGCCGACCGGCTCGCCAATCTCGCGGCCCACGCTGTTGACCACGACGCTGCGGCTGCCATCGGCGCCCTGGAGCCGCGCGTTGTAGATGCGCTCCACGCCCGTCTGGCCCACGACCGCGCCACTCTCGAGGCCGGTGAATTCCGGGCGGCCGAGCTGCTGTTCCTGAATCTCGCCGACGTATCCAAACAGATGTGCCGCCAGACGATCGTCCGGGTACTTGCGGGCGGGCACCTGCTGCACGACGACCTCCGGCAGTTCGAACTGGCGCGCCTTCACGGCCACGACCTGTGCGAGCGTGGCGTGTTCGACGATCGGCACCGGACGGAACGCCGGGTCCCTGCGGGCGATCGCCCGCTGGATGGGCTCCCGCACGCGCGCTTCGTCGAGGCCGACGGCCCCGGCCAGCATCCGCACGGCGTCATCGACGTTCGCGCTGCGCTCGCGCAGGAACGCAATCGTGAAGGAATCGCGGTTTTCCACCAGCACGCGGCCGTGCCGGTCGAAGAGCACGCCGCGCGGCGCGCGCAGCGGGATCGTCCGCAGGTAGTTCTTGTCGGCCCACGGGCCGTACTTGTCGTGGTGCACGACCTGCAGGAGCCAGAACGCGAACGCAAGCAGGACGAAAATCGCGACCGATACGAGGCGCAAGACGGTCAGCCTGGTCAGGAGCTGGCGGCGATCTTCAAACGCGCCTGGATTAAGCATGATTGCCTGGCTCTACCACTGGCGACGGCCCCATGCCGTTCGCTGCCGGCTTCGCCCGCGCGAGAGCGCTCCCGGAACGGTCTCGATCGCCAGAAACACGGCGTACGCGGCGATCGTGTTGAAAAGGACTTCCCCGAGCATCGAGGTCCAGGCAACACCGACCCACCGGTCGGTCGCGGCCTGCAGCGCCAGGGCGAGAAACCTGTGGAGCACGGTGGCGGCCGCCACGATCAGGGCACGCGCGTACGGCTTGGCAACGACCAGGCGCGTACCCATAAGACCGGCGGAAAAACCCACGACGGTCTTGAGCAGACCGCCGACGCCGACGAGCCCCCCCGATACCAGGTCGAGTATCACGCCGCCAATGGTCCCCGCGAGCATGCCGGCCACCGGTCCGGACTGCAGGGCCACGAAGACGACGCCGACCAGGACCAGATCGAACCCCAACCGTCCGCCAACCGCGAATTGCGCGAACAGCACCTGCAGGAGCACGGAGCCGAGCACCACGCCCACGACCGCCGCGGCCTTCACTGGCCCGCTCCCTTGACTGGAGGCGCGGTCACGGGCGTCGTCGCCGGCGCCGGACGTTCGAGGATCACCAGCACAAGATCGATGTGCGAGAAATTGACGGCGGGCGCAACGACAATCTCACGAGACTTTCCGGTTCCCGCCACGTCACGCACGTGGCCGATCAGAAAGCCCCCCGGATAAATCCCGTCCTGTCCCGACGTCACGACGCGATCGCCCGCGGTGACGCTGGCAGCACTGGACAGGAGTTCGAGCCTGAGGAATCCGTCCGCGAATCCGCCCGCCGCGAGTCCCGCGTCTCCCGTCCGTTCAACCAGGGCGCCGGTGTTCGCGCTGAGGCCGTTGAGCAGTTGCACCCGCGACGCACCGGCCGTGGGCTGGCCGATGATCCTGCCGACAACGCCACTGCCTGAGATGACCGCCATGTTGGCAGCGACACCGTCGTTCGAGCCCCGGTCGATCGTCACCGTCAGGTTCCCCGGAACCGGGCTGCCGGCAATGACCCTCGCCGCGATGGTCGGCGCGACCACGCTGCGCTTCAGGTTCAGCGCGGCCTCGAGTGACTGCGTGGCCGCCGTCCGGGCGCGCTCGGCCTGCAGCTCACCTTCGAGCGACAAGACACGCGAACGGAGTTCGTCGTTCTCGCGCGACACGCCAACGAGCGCCACGTAGTGGGACCAGAGGCTCCCGGCCCCGCGCGTCAGGGTCGCCGAACCGTTCTGCACCGCGGCGACGGCCCCGAACGCGCTTGCGTGCAGCACTGACCGTCCCTGGCCGGACTGGACCTGGGCGGAAATCAGCAGAATATGGCCGAGACACAGCACCACGAACAGCGTAAAGGTGCGGCGGCGGGAGAGCATGGCTCAGGGCAGAGGGCAAAGGGCAGAGGGCAAAGGGAGGTTGAAGGGACGAAGGTCAAAGGACCGGACGCGACCGGGGCCGGGTGCCGCTGCAGTACCTATGCCCTTCAACTTTCGTCCCCCCTCAGCCCTTTGCCCTCTGCCCTTTGCCCTAGTCCAAGGAAATCTTCCTGAGCAGCTCGAAGTTGGAGAGCATCTTGCCGGCGCCCAGCACCACCGTCGAGAGCGGGTCTTCAGCCATCGAGCACGGCAGACCCGTTTCCTCGCGGAGCCGGCGATCGAGGTTCTTCAGCAACGCGCCGCCGCCCGTGAGGACAATGCCACGGTCGACGATATCGGCCGACAGTTCCGGCGGCGTGCGCTCGAGCGCCACGCGCACGGCATCGACAATGACGTTGACGGTTTCGGCCAGCGCTTCGCGAATCTCGGCGTCGGAAATCGTGATGGTCTTCGGCACGCCTTCGATCAGGTGCCGGCCCTTGATCTCCATGCTGAGCGGCTCGTCGAGCGCGTAGCCCGAACCGAGCTCCATCTTGATCTGCTCGGCGGTGCGCTCCCCGATGAGGAGGTTGTACTGTTTCTTGATGAACTGGATGATCGCCTCATCCATTTCATTGCCCGCCACGCGAATCGCCTTGCTGTAGACGATTCCAGCGAGCGAGATCACGGCGATGTCCGTGGTGCCGCCGCCGATGTCCACGACCATGTTGCCGGAGGCTTCCTCGATGGGCATGCCGGCGCCGATGGCCGCCGCCATGGCCTCTTCCACGAGGTAGACCTCGCTGGCCTTGGCCCGGTATGCGCTGTCCTTGACAGCGCGTTTCTCGACCTGGGTGATTTCGGACGGCACGCCAATGACGATGCGGGGCCGCACCCACATAGTGCGGTTGTGCGCCTTCTTGATGAAGTGCGCCAGCATCTTCTCGGTCACCTCGAAGTCGGCGATCACGCCGTCCTTCATGGGCTTGATGGCCACGATGTTGCCCGGGGTCCGGCCGAGCATTTCCTTGGCTTCCCGACCGACCGCCTCGATCTTTCCCGTGACTTTGTTGATCGCCACGATCGAGGGCTCGTTGACGACGATGCCCTTGCCGCGCGCGTACACACACGTATTGGCAGTGCCGAGATCGATAGCGAGATCGCTGGAAAACAGCGAAAAGAGCGAACGCAGGCTCAACGAGTGGTCCTTTTAAGTGCTTTCCGGGTCAGTTCGTCGGGTCTCATCGTGGCCGGCGACGTGGATCCCGTTCTTCCCCGAAACCTTAACACGATACATGGCGGCGTCGGCCGCCTGCAGAAGGCCTTCCGCAGTATCGGTTACATCGGGCAGGGTCGCTAGGCCGATTGAGGCGCTGATCCGGTTGCCCGGACCCTGTTCGGCGAGGAAGACGTGCCGCTGGAGGCGGTCCCGGACGCGGCGGGCCACGGCGTGGCCGCCCTCGAGTCCGGTTTCCGGCAGGAGAATCGCGAACTCGTCACCCCCGAATCGGGCCACAACGTCCGTTTCCCGGGCGCAGCTGCGGATAATCTGCGCGGCATCGATCAGGGCACGGCTGCCGAGCAGGTGCCCGTGAACGTCATTAATCTGCTTGAACCCGTCCAGATCGATGAACAGGAGGGACAGCGGCCAGCCCCCGCGCATGGCGCGCTTGGTTTCCTTCCGCAGGGCGTCGTTGAGGTAGCGGGAGTTGTAGAGCTGGGTCAGGTCGTCGGTGACCGACAGGGCCTCGGCACGGGCGACCCTGAGGGCGTGGGCCAGGGCGAACGCCGCGGGCTCCACGAGCAGACTGAGCGCTGCCGACAGCTCTGCCGACAGCACCGGCAGACGCTTGAGCTTCCCCTGGTCCAGACCCACCAGCACGCCGGCGACGTCGCCCCCCACGACGAGCGGCCAGCCGAGCACCGTCGTCTCGCCTCGCCGGTCGCGCTCGCTCGCCGCCGCCATGCGGTCGCTGACGTACGTGGTCGTCCGGAGGGCCGCCCTTCCGCTTCGGGCCACAATCTCGGCGATCTCGTGCGCCGGCGTCCGGAGCGGCGGGTCCGGCTCGGCCTGGTCGAGCCGGCGAACGCTGCCGTCAGGTTCGACCGACATCACGCTCCACTCGGTGAGCGGCAGCCACTCGTTGGCGCGGGCTGCAAGGGCCGCGGCTACTCCACCCGGATCGGCCGACGCATTCACGGCGCGCATCAGCTCGCTCACCGCCTCGGTCCGGTGCGACAACCGGTCGAGGCGTGGCGACGCTGCGTCGAGCCGATCGGCCAGTTCGATTACCGGCGGCAGGCTGAGGGCACGTTCCACATCGACAAGCCGGACGGGCGTCGAGAGGTGCCGTCGAAAACCCATCGACCGTGACAGCTGCACGAGCGAGGGATTGCTCGCCAGGCTATACGACGCCGCGGCCCCGCCATCGATGAGCTCCCGGATGCGTGAATCCGCGTTGTCTTCAGGCGACAACTCCCACAGCAGGCCGTCGAGATTTCGCGGCCGCATCCAGGTCACGCCCTGCCAGATGAGGAGGAGTTCGACGTCCTTGACCAGCTTGAGCGGGGCGACGTGCTCGTGCACGTCTTCGCTCCGATGGAAGACGGCGATCCGAAGCATGGTGGAGGAAGTGGTCGTCGCCAAAGCAGTTCGGACGCGAAACTATAGCATCGCTGCCGCAACGGTTTCTGCCGGATCCAGCGTGTTTTCTGCGGATCCAGGAACATCGGCGACGATTCTGAAACCGGCCGCCCAACAGTCTGCCCGGGAGCAGACACTTGGCGCGGGCCATGAGGCCGGAGGTCGCTTACATGGCATAATTGTCCTCTTTCGCGCCTGGCGAAGGAGGGATGACTTTAACGTGACGATGCACGATCGGATGCGGCGCCACCGAGGCTGGCTCAAATGGAGTCTCGGCATTGTCGTGGTGACGTTCGTTGCCCTGTACGTACCGAGTTGCTTCCTCGCCGACATGGGCGTGACCGCCGCGCCAACCGGCTCCATTGCCACCATCGAAGGACGCAAGATCCCTGTCACGACGTTCCAGCGCGCCTACGCCCAGCAGAGCCAGGCGATTCGGACCGCGTACGGCGACCAGTTCAACGAACAGATGCTGCAGCAGCTCGGCATCGGACCTCGCGTGCTCGATCAGCTCGTCAATGACGAAGCGATCGTCATCGAAGCGGAGCGCCTGGGCATCCACGTGTCCGACCAGGAACTCCGCGAGCGGATCCTGACGATTCCAGCCCTGCAGCAGAACGGCCAGTTCATCGGCTGGGCGCAGTACAGCCTGTTCCTGCAGCGCCAGCGGCCGCCCATGCGGCCCGACGAGTTCGAGAGCGAAGTACGCAAGCAGCTCCTTGGCGACAAGCTGCACGCGCAGGTCACCGGCTGGATTCATGTGCCCGACTCGGAAGTCCGATCGGAGTTCACGCGGCGGAACGAGAAAGTCAAGCTCGACCTCGCCATCTTTACGGCCAGCCAGTTCCGCGGCGCGATCCAGCCGACCGAGCAGGACATCATGGCGCGCTTCGAGGGGAACAAAGAGGAATACCGGCTGCCCGAGAAGCGGCGCGTCCGCTACCTGGCCGTCGACGCCAACGCGCTGAAGAGCCGCATGACCGCGTCGAACGCGGAAATCGACGCCCTCTACAAGCGCAATGAGGCGATGTACTCGACGCCCGAGCAGATCCGCTCCAGCCACATCCTGTTCAAGACCGAGGGCAAGGATGACGCGACCGTGAAGAAGCTCGCCGAGTCGGTGCTGGCGAAGGTCAAGGCGGGCGGCGACTTCGCGGCGCTGGCGAAGCAGTATTCGGAGGACACCTCCAAGGAAAACGGCGGCGACCTCGACTACTCCGGGCGCGGTGGCATGGTCAAAGAATTCGACGATGTCGCGTGGGCGCTGAAGATCGGCGAGACGAGCGGCCTGGTCAAGTCCCAGTTCGGGTATCACATCATCAAGCTCACCGATAAGAAGGCCGCCGCCAAGCGCACGCTGGCCGACGTCCGCGTGCAGCTCGAGGATCAGGTCAAGACCGAGAAGGCGCAGGCGGAGGCCACGAAGAAGGCCGACGAGCTGGCGGGCAGCATCAGGACCCCCGCAGATCTCGACCGCGTCGCTCGTGAGCAGAGCCTGGCCGTCGGCGACTCCGGCCTCTTCTCCCGCGACGAGCCGCTCGCCGGCATCGGATTCGCGCCGGCCGTCGCCGCCAAGGCTTTCGAGCTCGAAGTCGGCAAGGTCAGCGAAAAGCTTCAGACGAGCCAGGGCTTCGCGTGGATCACCGTGGTCGAGACCAGGCCCTCGGCGCTGCCGACGCTGGAGGAGGTCAGAACGAAGGTCAGGGACGACGTCATTCGGCTCAAGGCCGTCGAGCTCGCCAGAGCCAGGGCCGAAACGATGGCCCGGGGGACGGCCAATTTCGCGGCGGCGGCCAAGGCGGCCGGCGTGGAAGTGAAGTCCACCGAGCTCATCACGCGTGGTTCCGCGCTGCCGGAGATCGGCATCAACCAGGCCGTCGAGGACGTCGTCTTCAAGCTCAAGGCCGGCGAATCGACCGGCGCCATCGCCACGGACAACGCGGTCGTCGTGGCCAAGGTGAAAGAACGCCAGGACCCGAAGCCAGGCGAGTTCGAGTCGACCAGGGCCACGCTGTCAGGCGAATTGAAGCAGCAGCGGCAGAACCAGTTCTTCGCGGCCTACATGACGAAGGCGCGCGAGAAGATGAAAATCACCTACTCGGACGATGCATTCCGACGGGTGCTGGGGATCAGATAACAGGGAGTAACCTGCGGCTCGGCCGCTCCATCGCCTTCGATTCCACGCCCGGCTGAGGAAGGCAACCCAGGCGGGCCGCGAAAGACAAATGTCTGCCTCTTGGAGGCCTTCCGGGCCCCGCCGGAAGGCGGATCGCAAGGTCGACCTGCGGATCCCGCTTGGCACGTCCATTGATGCACGACGGCCCGGTCAGAGGAAATCACAGGAGCGTGCCATGGGTAGACGGGTGATTTCGGCAGTCGCACTACTCGTAGCGGTGGCCTCACCGGCCTCCGCCGCGTCGATCTCGTTCTCAGACACGTTCACCGGAGGAGTGGCCTCCGGGCTGTGGGGGAATCAGGCCGGCGCCTGGACCGCCTCGGGCGACGTGTACCGGGCGACCGCACCGACGAACTCACCAACGACCTTCAGCCTGCTCCCCTACGACCTCCTCGACTTCACGGTGGATGTGAACGTGAACAACGCCTCTGACGGCGGAATCTGGCTGCGGTCGGACGCCACGAGACAGAACGCGCTGCTGCTCGTCATTGGCGGCCTGAGCCACTCGGGCACGGGGTTCTACTTTCACCAGATCGTGAACGGAGCGTTCTCTTCGCCGCTGGCCTCAGTCTCCGGTTGGTTCACCCAGGGTGATGAAATAGCCGTGCGGGTCGTCGTCTCCGGCACAACGTTCGCGGTGTACTTGAATGGCGGCTCGACGCCGGCGACCACGCATACGTGGGCAGGTGGATTGGCGAGCGGCTTCACTGGTCTGTACGACTTCGGCGGCGGGCAGGGCGGGGTGCAGTCGTTCGACAACTTCTCCCTGCGCGGCAACACCGTCGATGCGGCGGTTCCGGAACCGGCGACACTCGGGCTGCTGGGCGCCGGACTCGCGCTCGTCGCGGCTACTCGCCGGCGCCGGCGGCGCTGAGCGTCCGAACCGGATCGTCAGATTGATCCCGCGAACATCGGCTTGCCAGCTGTTCACGCTCTTCGGCTGAGCGCGCGCCGGAAGCCTGTCTCAGTGCGTGTGGGCTACCGGCTCGCGGCGCGCCGCGAACTGAAGGATTCGACACCGGTCACAGCCGGAGCCGCAACTGGGGTCTCGACGACGGCCGATCCCCGCGTGATCCCGCGCAGCTGCATCTTGAGCTGCTCGACGTTCGTGACCCACCGCAGCGCTTCGTCGGCATCGACAATGCCTTCGTTGACGAGCTTGAGGATCGACTGATCGAAGCTCTGCATACCGTACTGCGACCCGCCCGAAGCTATGGCGTCGTTGATGAGGGCCGCCTTCTCGCGCTTGGCAATGCAGTCGCGGATGTACGGGGTCGCAACGAGCACCTCGGCCGCCAGCGCGAGGCCCTTGCCATCAGCGCGCGGCACAAGCCGCTGCGAGATGGTCGCCCGCAGCACATCGGCGAGCTGCTGCCGTATCGTCGCCTGGTGGCTCGACGCAAACGGCGAGACGATCCGGCCAACGGTCTCGGCCGCGTCCGTCGTGTGCAGGGTGGAAAAGACCAGGTGGCCGGTGGACGCCGCCATCAGGGCGGCCCTGATCGTCGCCGTGTTCCGCATCTCCCCGATGAGGATGACATCCGGATCCTGGCGAAGGGCGGCTCGCACACCGCTGGCGTAGTTGGGCACATCAAGACCGATCTCCCTCTGCGTCACCACCGCCAGCATGTTGTGATGCACAAACTCGATCGGATCCTCGAGCGTGACGATGTGAACGGGCTTCGTCCGATTGATGAAGTCGATGAGCGAGGCCAGCGTCGTGCTCTTGCCGCTGCCGGTCACGCCCGTGACGAGAACCAGCCCGCGCATTTCACTCGCGAAGTCGAGAATCGTCGGCGGGAGACCCAGCTGCTCGATCGCGGGCACGACTTCGGGAATCAGTCGCATGGAAATGCCGACCGTGCCCTGCTGTTTGAACACATTCGCCCGGACCCGGCCGACGCCTGACACTTTCCAAGCGACATCGAGATGCATGGCGGTCCTGAACCGCTGGAGCTGTTCCGCACTCAGCATGCGCGATGCTGTCGCCTCGAGGTGTTCGGCGGATGTTGGAGGAACCGACGTCCACTGCTCGAGCTGCCCGGCAATGCGGACGAATGGCACTTCCCCTGCCCGCAAGTGCACGTCCGAAGCGCCGCGAGCAGCCGCGTTCGCAAGGAGTTCGTCAAAAGTCATGGTGCCACCACTGCAAGCCCGAGTCCTAGCGGGGGAAGCAGGCAAAGAGCTTGCCCGCGCCTATTGCGCGCTTCGCGCACAAATGTGGCCACCCCCTGCATGAATGCGCCGGCGGAGTGACTCCGAGACTCGACTGGTCCGACAGAATTGAATGTGACACACAGAATTGTCAGGCGTACTCGGCCCGTTTGCGGGCATTGGCCTTTCAGGGGCTGTCGATCCCGGCAGTCACGGCGTGGCCTGGAACCTCGAGCTGGCGCGGTTATTGCGATGTTCGCAGCTTCGTGGCGAAGTCCTCTGATCGAGCGCCCTCCTTTCGCAGTCAATTCCTGACCCGGACCGTCGGCGTGTGTCTGCTCGCGTTGACGGTCCAGGCCGTCGCCCTGATCGGCTGGACAGGTAACGCCGTGCTCGGCGCCGTCACGTTCACCGGGGCAGCGGTGCTCGCCGTCCTCCTCCTGAACCGAACTCGCGACGCGCTGCTCGAACCGTCCAGCCGCCTGGCGTCCCGCCTGGACGGTATCGTCTCTCTCGGGAATTTCGGAGATCGAATCGAACGGCCCGGCCAGGCGGAGTTTGATGCCCTGACCGACCACATCAACCGCCTGATCGGCCGGCTCGAACACCACGATCGATCCGTTTCAGAGCTGAAGGCCCGGGCCGCGAAGGAGCTCGACGACCAGGCGCGGGAACTTCAGGCGAAAATCGAGGAGCAGCGCCACGCCCTCAAGGATCTCGTCATCGCCAAGGCCGCGGCGGAAGAGGCCAGCCTGGCCAAGAGCGCCTTTCTGTTCAACATGAGCCACGAGCTGAGAACGCCGCTGAACGCGATTGTCGGCTACAGCGAGTTACTCCGCGAAGGCGCTGAAGATGACGATGCCGAGCAACGGGCGAAGGACACCACCAAGATCCTGGGCGCGGGCCGTCATCTGCTGACGCTGATCAATGCCGTTCTGGATCTTTCCAAGATCGAGGCCGGTCGGGCTGAGGTCGATTTCGAGACCGTCGAAGTTGCGAAACTGCTCGACGACGTGGTGTCGACATCCGAGCCCCTGGCCGCGACGCAGCGGAACACGCTGACGCTCGACATTTCCAGCGACCTCGGAGCGATCCACTCCGATCCAACAAAGATCCGGCAAGTGCTGCTCAACCTGCTGGGCAACGCCGCCAAGTTCACGGCCGACGGGTCGATCGTCCTGGAGGCGGTGCGCGAGCGTGAGCTGGCAGACTGGATCGTCTTCCGCGTCAGGGACACGGGCATCGGCATGTCGGCCGATGAACTACAGGGCCTGTTCCGGGAGTTCAAACAGGGCCAGGCGGCTCGGGAGCAGTCAGGGCACGGGACCGGGCTGGGCCTGGCGATCAGCCAGGCGCTGTGCCATCTGCTGGGCGGCACCATTTCGGTCGAGAGCACGCCGGGTGTCGGATCGGTCTTCACCGTCCGCCTCCCCGCGGAAGCCAGAACCGCCGGCGAACGCAAACCGAGGCCGGCCTTGCCGGCCTCCAGGCCGGACGAAGATCCGTCGCAGCCGGTGGTGCTCGTGATCGATCACGACGCGGGCACGCGCGAACTCGTGCGACGGACGTGCTCGCGCCTGGGCTGCAGACTCGTCGAGGCGACGAACACCTCCGACGGCTACCGGCTGGCCGTCGTCCATGAACCCGTCGCGGTCGTGCTGGAAGTCGCGTTGGCTGGACAGAACGGCTGGGGGTTGCTGGAACGGCTGGCCTCGCTGCCAGTCGTCGGCAAACTGCCGGTCGTCGTCGTGTCTGTGAGCACGGACGAAGCGCGCAGCCTATCGCTTGGTGCGGTGGCGCACCTGACCAAGCCTGTACCAACGAAGCAGCTGTCGAGCCTGCTGGCGGACCTGGCCAGCGCGAAGTCCGCG
>CAZJTG010000050.1:0-19159 GCA_964548865.1 uncultured Solibacteraceae bacterium | reverse complement strand
CGGCTGGGTGCCCGCGTGCTCGCGACCACCGGCGGCGCCATTCCGGTCGGCGGCCGGGGGACCTTCGACGGGTCGCTGACGAAAGCGTTCAACGCGCCCCGGATCGAGGGCACGTTCTCCGGCGCTCGGATGCACGCGTGGGACGTGGATTGGGGGATCGCGTCCGGCGACGTCGTGATCGAGAACAACTACATGGATCTCTCGAACGGCGTCATCACGTATCCGGGCGGTGGACGCGTGGTGACGTCGGGCCGGTACGCGCTTGGCTATCCGCGCGCGGATGGTGGCGAGGAGATCAACGCGAGGGTCGAAGTACGGGACATGCCGCTCGAGCCCCTGAAGCAGGCGTTCGATCTCGGGGACTGGCCGGTGACCGGCACGGTCGCGTCGGCGACGATGCATCTCACAGGCCGGTACGAGCAGCCCGGCGATCCCGCGCGGCCTGGAACGATGCGGCTGGTGGCGGGCACGGCCTGGGACGAGCCGTACGATGCCGTCACGAGCGCGCTCGTGTTCGAAGGCAACGGCGGGCTGCGCCTTCGCGGGATGCGCATGGAGAAATCAGGTGGTCTCATCACCGGTGACGCGTGGGTCAGCTGGGAAGAGAACGCCTACTCGTTCGTGGCGAACACGGAGGGAACCGGGCTCGCGGTGGAGAGACTGTCGAGCTTCAAGATCGAGCGGGCGCCGCTGTCGGGCCAGTTGACGTTCAGGGCGAACGGCGCCGGCAGCCTCGATTCTCCGGAATGGACGCTCAACGGACAGATCGCGGACCTGTACGCCGGCGACGAGGGCGTTGGGTCGGTGAGAGGCCGGATTGCGCTGGCGAACGAGACCCTGACGATTGACGCCGACGTCGAATCGGTCAACCGCCTTCGGGTGACCGCAGGCGGAGAGATCAAGCTGAACGACGCGTACGACTCGACCCTGCACATGCGGTTCACGGATACGTCGATCGATCCGTACTTCAAGTTCGTCGCGCAGGAGATGCCGTATTCGAAAGCGATCGCGTCCGGCTCCATCAGCGTGGCCGGACCGCTGGCGGACTGGACGCGCCTGAACGTCACCGCCACCATCGAAAAGGCGGATCTCACGCTGTTCGCGTACACGCTGGCCAACGACGGCGACCTGCGACTGACGTTCAGGAACAACGTGTTCTCGCTCGATCAGGTGAAGTTCAAGGGCGCGGGCACGGCGCTCGAATTGCTGGGCTCGGTGCATGCGGGGGCGCGAACCGCCAACGTTCGCGCCAGCGGCACGGCCAACCTGCAGGCCCTGCGCGGCTTCTATCCGGATTTGGAGGCCCGCGGCGAGGCCTCCCTCGGGGCCAGGCTCACGGGGACGTTCGACGATCTCGTGGTCGACGGCCAGGCCGATATCAAGGACGGCCGTCTGCGGCACCCCGCGCTCCCGCACGGCTTCGACAACATCAACGGCCCGATCGTGATGCAGAAGGGCCGCATTTCCGTGGACCGGTTGCGGGCAACGATGGGCGAGGGGCCGGTGACGTTCGGGGGCGACATCGTCCTCGACGGCTATCGTCCGTCCGAGTACAACCTCACGGCCTCGGGGCGGTCGCTGCACCTGCGGGTGATCGACGGGCTGCGATCGACGGTCAACGCGCGGCTCGAACTGCGCGGTCCGATTCGGTCTCCGATGCTGTCGGGGACCGTGGACGTCCTGACCGCGTCGTACGCGCCGAGGATTCAAACGGGCGCCGGCTACTTCGATCTGTTGAGGGGCGCGGTCGATACGACGGCGGAGTCGGTCGGGCCCGTCTTCGCGAAGGAGGCCGCCGAGACGTCGCCCGTGGCGCTCGCCATCAAGGTGCGTTCCGGCGTGATCCCGTTCATCCAGAACAACGCCGGTACCATCAGCGGCACCGCGGATTTTGACGTCACCGGCAACACGGCCGCGCCGGTCTACACCGGCCGGATTTCGATCGATCGCGGCGAGTGGGTCTTCGGCAGCAACCGCTTCTTCGTCGAGAGCGGCCTCATCGAGTTTACGAATCCGCTCGTGTTCGATCCGTTCTTCGACGTGTCCGTGCGGACTCGACTCCGCGTCACGGGACAGTACTACGACGTGAATTTGCGGCTGGCGGGGACGTTCGACCAGCTCCAGCCGTCGATTTCATCCGAGCCGTGGCTGCCGGAATTCCAGATCATCTCGCTGCTGCTCGGCGAGTCGGCCGACGTCGGGCGCGCCGAACTGCTGGCCCGGAGCGCGCCCGAGGAGCTGCGCAACCAGGCCCTGCGCACCGCGGGCGTCGTCTTCCTCACGAGTCCGATTTCGTCGACGCTTGGCAGCGTCGCCGAGCGCGTCACGGCGATCGACACCGTGCAGATCGTGCCGCAGCTCGGCAGCGAGACCGACCTGCAGCAGCTCAGTCCGACGGCCCGCATCACGCTTGGCAAGCGGCTCTCGGAGCGCTGGTACCTGACGTACTCCCGGACGCTCACCACGACCGCGACGCTGCAGAACGAGATCATCCTCATCGAGTTCGACCAGAACGATCAGGTGTCGTGGATTCTCTCGCGGAACGAAGATCGTTCGTACGCGATCGATTTCCGCATCAAGTACGTCTTCAGATGATCCCGCGCATGGGCCGCATCGCCACCTGGCTGGCAGTCATCCTGACCGCGACCGGCGCGCCGGCGCAGGCACAGGATCTCCTGGACCGCCTGATCGGCCAGCCCATTGCGGGCGTCGAAGTGCAGATCGAAGGCCGCGCGGAGACCGCCGCGCCGCTGCTGGCGCTCGTGGACATCAAGCCGGGCGAGCGCTTCACCATCGAAACCTATCGTCGCGTGGCCGACCGGTTCAATCAGGTCCCGCGCTTCGAGACCGTGCGCGTCAAGGTGGACGAGCGACCCGCGGGCCTCATCCTGATCTTCGATCTCGAGCCGCACCACGCGATCGATCGGCTGGAGTTTCCGGGAGAGCACACCGGCCTCGGTGCCGCCACGCTGCAGCGGCTCGTCCGCGAGCGGTTCAGCGGCCTGCCGGCGTTCACTCGAACTGTCGAGATCGAGGACGCCGTCAGGCGCATCCTCGAGGAAGAGGGCTTCCGCTCCGCCACGGTCGCTTCGGGCATCGAGCGCAGGCACGATCCGGACCGCGCGACGCTCAATCTGCACGTCCAGGCCGGCGATCGGACGACGATCCGGTCGATCAGGGTGGCGGGCGAATCGCCCTGGTCGAGCGACGACATCCTGAAGCGACTGGATCTGGCGGTCGGCCAGCCCTACCGCGATCGGCTGCTGCTCGCCGGTCTCGCACGACTGCGCGACGACCTCCGCGCGAAGGGGTATTACACGGCGTCCGCCGATTACGAGCCCGCGCTCGACGGAACTCATGTCGATCTCGTCCTCACCATCAATGCGGGGCCGCTGGTCCGGCTCGTGGTCAACGGCGAGCTGCCCGGGAGTGAGGATGAGTTCATTCCGATCAGGCGGCTGGGCTCGGCCGACGACGATTTGCTGTTCGACTCGAGGACGGCCACCGAGCGCGAATGGAGGCGCCGGGGCTACTGGCGCGCGAGCGTGCAGTACGCGGTCAAGGACGCGGACGGCGAGCGGGTCGTCACGTTCACGGTCGACCGTGGAAAGCGGTACCGGATCGCCGGCGTCGAACTCCCGCCGGACCTGCACGTGACGCAGGCGGATGTTGCCGCGATTCCGGCCCTGAGGAAGGACGCCTGGTTCAGCGAGGATGCCGTGTCGCGCGCGCTGGTCGCCCTGGCCGCGATCTACCAGCAGGATGGGTACTGGAAGGTCTCGCTCGATCCCAAGTACCAGGAAGTCGAGGGACGGTCGGCGGCCGAAGGCGGCGTGCTCATCGTGCCGAACTTTGCCGAGGGCCCGCGCGCGTTCATCACGGGCGTGACCTTCGAGCTGGCTGAACGGGCCGCGGTCTCGGCGGCCGACCTCCGGCGCGTCATGCGGTCGCAGCAGACCTCGCCGCCCTCGCCGTTCTCGCCGGGAAACCTGGTTTACGACCGGCAGGCCGTGCCGTCCTACTACGAGCGTCAGGGCTTCCTGAATCACCGGGTCGAGATCGCGCCCGCGTTCAACGCCGCCCAGACCGAAGTGGTCCTGAACGTCAAGGCGACCGAGGGCGCGCGTGTCGTCGTCGGCGAGATCACCGTGGTCGGCAACGAGCGCTACTCGCGCGAGTCGATCTTGAACGAGATCACGCTGATCGAGGGGCAGCCCTACAGCGAGTCCGCGCGCATCGAAAGCCAGCGGCGGCTGTACAACCTCGGCCTCCGGAGCGTCACGGTGACCGCGCAGCCCCGGCTGCCCGGCGAAACAGAAACGCGCGTGGTCGTATCGGTCGTCGAGACCGGATCGGTGACGTTTGGATTCGGCGGCGGCCTCGAGGGCGCGACGCGCACCCGCAACGTGGCCGGGGGCGGCGTCGAGGATCGGCTCGAGTTTTCGCCGCGCGGGTCAATCGACATCGGGCGCCGCAATCTCGGCGGCCGCAACCGGTCCATCAGCTTGTTCTCGCGCGTGAGCCTGAAGCCGAGGAACTCCGAGGACCCGGCCCTCGACGGCAGGGGTTTCGGCTTCGCGGAATATCGGGTCAGCACCACGTTCCAGGAGCGGTACGCGTTCCGCTCGAACTCCGACGTTCTCCTCGGCGTGACTTCCGAACAGGCGGTACGGTCGACCTTCAGCTTCCGGCGTGACGCGCTGAACGCCGACCTCGTGCGGCCGCTGCCGAGGGGCATGAGCTTCTCCGGCCGGTACAGCCTCGAGCGAACGCGGGTCTTCGACGAGCGACTGAGCGAGGACGAGCAGTCGCTCATTGACCGGCTGTTCCCGCAGGTGCGTCTGTCGATTGTGTCAGCGACGCTGTACCGCGACCGGCGCGACAACCAGGCGGCGCCCACGCGCGGCAATGTCGTGACGGGCAGCATCGACGTGGCGCCGCGCTGGATCGGATCCGAGGTCGGGTTCGTGAAGAGCTCGATCGAAGGCGCCGTCTACCGGAGCCTCGTCCCGTCGAAGCGGGCAATCTTCGCGGGCCGAGCCATTCTCGGCATGGCACGCGGATTCGAACGTCGCGTGATCGGCGACGATGGCAGTGAAGAGGTGGTCGCGGATCTTCCGGCGAGTCAGCGCTTCTTCTCCGGCGGCAGCAACACCGTCCGCGGGTTCCAGCTCGACCGGCTTGGGGTCCGGGAGATCCTGACCGACACCGGCCTGTCAGACGGTGGCAATGCCATGCTCATCCTGAACGCCGAACTGCGGCTGGCCTCGGGCCTGCTGTTTGGCAAGCCGTTGACGACGGTCGGTTTCCTGGACGCCGGCAACGTCTTCGATCGGTTGGGCGATCTCGATCTGTCGAGGCTGCGCGCCGCCGCGGGTTTCGGCGTCCGCTACGACTCGTTCGTCGGGCCCATTCGTCTGGACGTCGGATTCAAGCTCGATCGGTTCACGTTTCCAAAGGCAAAGGAGCGCCGGTGGGAGCTGCACCTGAGTCTGTTCGAGGTGTTCTGATGCGAGCCGTCATCGCTGCCATCGCGATCGCTCTTGCCGCCGTCGCGCTCGCTGCCCAGACGGCCGTCGAAATCGATCGCACGCTGACGCGGGTGTATGGCACCGCCATCATGACGTCGGACGTTCGGCAGGCGCGGCTCCTGCGCCTGCTCACGCCGGCCCCTGCGGGCGATGCGGCGATCCTGACCACGCTCGAGAACCGCCTGCTGATGTTGAACGAAGCGTCGCGCTCGACGATCACCGAGCCTGCGGCCGAGCAGATCGCCGCGCGTCGCAACGCCTGGGCGGCCACGTGGCCGTCTCCAGGCGAAGTGTCGAGCCAGATGCAGCGCGCCGGCATGAGCGACCGCGCGCTCGATGGCTGGTTCCGCGACGACCTGCGCATCGAGGCGTACCTCGCGCAGCGGTTTCCACCGGATGCGAAACGCGATGAGCGTGTTGCCGCGTGGATCAAAGATCTGCGGGCGCGCGCGAATCTGCCGGGCCGGTAGGGCGCGCGAGCAGCGCCTCATAGATTTGAATCTGGCGCTTCACGAGCGCCGCCCACGCGAAGTCCTGCTCGACGATGTGACGGCCTTCGGCGCCCATGGATGCGAGACGCGGTCCTGCAGTGGCGGCCTCGGCAATCGCGTGGGCCATTGCTTTGATGTCGCCCGGATCCACCAGCCAGCCGTTGACACCCGGCTTCACCTTGTCTGGCAGGCCGCCGGCGCGCGTGGCGACCACCGCACGCCGGTGCGCCATCGCCTCGAGTGTCACGAGCGAGCTGCCTTCGTAGCGGGTCGGGTGCGCGAACAGCGAGGCGGCCTCGTACCAGGCGTGGAGATCGGCGTCCGGGACGCGTCCGGCGAACACGGTCCGGGCGGCAATCCCCGAGCGTTCGACGGCAGTCTCGATCGCCTGGCGCTCGGGGCCGGTGCCGGCGACGACCCAGCGCCACCCTGACGGCGCGTGGGCCGGACCCAGGGCGCCCTCGCGTTGGAGTTCGCCCAGCGCCGCGGCGAGATCGGCGAAGCCCTTGTTCCGCTCGAGCCGGCCGACGCTCAGAATCACGAACTCCCCGGCGCCGATGCCGTGCCGCTGCCGCATGATGCCGCCCTCGGCGGGTCCCGCCATCCCGACGACCTCCACGAGGTCGATGCCGTTCGGCACCGTGCGCATCTGACCGGCGCGCGGGCGAAGGTGACGCGCGACCGTGGCTTCGAGTGCGACGTCGGTGGCGAGGATGCAGTCGGCGGCACGCGCGCATCGGCGCACCGCCCATCGCAGCGGCGCGTAGCCCACGCGCTTGAACAGTGGCTGGGTCTCCTGGGTCGCGCCGAATTCTTCCAGGCCCTGCGGATTGAGGACGAGAGGCGCCGGCCGTCCCGCACCCATCCGCGCGTAGCCCAGCACGCTCGCGCCGAAGCCATGCACGATGTGAGCGCCGCCGTTCCGGGCGATGGCACCGGCGAGCCGGCCGGCGCGTTCCCCGTACGCCAGATACGCGGTGCTGCGATCGAGGATGGTCGTGCCGCGGCGATTCGCGAAAGGAAAGGTGATGTAGTTGACGTGCGCCAGGTGAATCCGGGGAGACGAGAACGGGTCGGTACCCGTCTGCCGCAGCACGCGCGACGGAGGCGGCACGATGAGCGTGACGTCGACGCCGCTCTGCGCCAGGTGGCGCACCAGATCGCGGACGGATCGCTCGAGGCCGCCGAAGCCATGCAGCGGCAGCACGCCGCGGGCGGTCACGACGACACGCAGTCCCTTCACGCGCGTCATGCGGCGCGCGGCTCCAGCAGCGATCGGTAGACGTGCTCGATGCGTTCCACCACGGACTCGGCAGCGAACGTCGCTCGCGCCTCGACGCGGGCCTGGGAGCCAAGCGCCGCACGGAGCCGCTCGTCCCTGAACAGCGTGCCGAGGTCCTCGGCAAATCCCGCGACGTCCCTGGACAGGAGTCCGGTGACGCCGGGATGGATGATGTCGCGCGTCCCGCCGGTGTCCATGGCGGCGATCGCCACGCCAAGCGCCGATGCCTCGATGAGGACGCGGCTGAGCGACTCCGGGCCGTAGGAAGGAAACGCGAGCGCCGCCGCATGGCGCATCCAGGTGAGCGTCTCGTTTCGCGGAATCCAACCGAGGACCTCGACCGGGATGCCGCGACGGCGTGCCTCCGCCTCGAATTCGGCGCGCAGCGGGCCGTCGCCTGCGACGACGAGCGGCCACGTCACCCGGGCGGCGGCGTACGCGCCGAGTAGAAACTGGACGCCCTTGTTTCGTGCGAGCTTGCCGGCGTAGAGCAGGTACGGCTGATCTTTCGGCCGGGGGGCGCCCGCATGAATCTCGTCGAGCGGCGCCATGTCCACCGGGTTGGGGATCGTATAGAGCGGCGTGTCGGCGAGCTCCGGCGCCCTGGCCCTGAGGTCGTTCGCGATGGCGTGGCTCGGCGCGATGATGGCGCCCGCGCGTCCGAGGGCGCGCCGCTTCGTCTGCAGGTTGAGCCGCATGTACGGAATCAGGGTCCACGCCGCCGGCGTCGCGGCGCCCGCGCGCGGCCGGACGCACGTGGTCATCATCGATACCGTGCATTCCGGGCAGAGCGCGGTCTGCGATGGGTCGTAGATGAGATCCGACCAGTAGCACACCGGCCAGTAGTCGCGGACGGTCGCCACCGCCGGCACGTCGACCGCCGCCGCTGCGTTCACCGAGGGCACGGTCGTCATCGCGTGCTGTCCGTGTACCAGGTCGAAGGCGCCGTCCCGGAGCCGCTGAACGAGATAGGCCTCGAGCGCGGGCCACAGGCGCTCGTTCTTCTGCAGGTTGCGAACCACCGGCATGTTCGTGGCCGGACGGCAGAATTCACTCACGCGGATGCCGTCGTACTGCGTCTCGAAGACGCCGCGCCGGCCTCCGGCATCGACCTTGACGACCTCGACGTGATGGCCGCGCCGGACCAGGCCGCGCGCCAGTTCCCACGTGCTCCAGCCGCTGCCGCCGCAGATCGGCGGAAAGGCATCGGTCGCCACGAGAATGCGGAGCGGAGCGCTCATGCGGGCACCAGCGTGCGGAGACGCGCGTCGAGTGCCGCGCAGTGCGCGTCCCAGCTGAAATCCCTCACGACCCGCGCGCGGGCCGCGGTGCCCATGTCCGCGCGGAGGCCCGCATCGGCGAGCGCCGCCAGCGCGCGGTCGAGGCCGCGCGGATCCGCGGGATCGTACAGCAGGCCTTCGCGGCCGTGCTCGACCAGCCGGGTCAGGCGCGGCAGCGCCGGCGCCACGACGGGCAGTCCCACCGCCATGTACTCGAACACCTTCAGGGGCGACCAGTAGAAACCGAGCCTGAGCGGCGCGTGGCGGCCGGGCTCGAATGGCGCGACGCCGATGTGCGCGCGTGCGAGCGCCGCCGGCAGAAGGTGGTGGGGAAGCGCGCCGGTGAAATGCACGCCTGGCACGCCGCGCGCGCATCGCTCGGCGGCGGCGCGCTCGGGACCGTCGCCGATGAAGAGGCCGCCGAATCGCGCGTCGCCGGCCGCGTGCAGGCGCGCGAGGGCGGCGGCGAGGTGCACGGCGCCGTGCCACGATCGGAACGCGCCGGCGAACACGCA
The DNA here is from genome assembly GCA_964548865.1 of uncultured Solibacteraceae bacterium. Lineage (GTDB taxonomy): Bacteria > Acidobacteriota > Vicinamibacteria > Vicinamibacterales > SCN-69-37 > DASUGC01. Next base: position 10,060 of record CAZJTG010000050.1, on the reverse strand, counting down.
GAGGATGCGCTCCGTGTCGATGGGAAACGCCAGCGGGGTCGCTGCCGCCGCGCCGGGCCGGAAGTGACTTACGTCGGCGCCCCACTCGACTTCCAGGATCCGGCGCCGGTCGATCCACGACGGCAGGATGTCGGCCGCCGGCGTGACGAACAGCGCCGTCATCCGGCACAGCCGCTCGCGCCATCGTTGCATCGGCCTGACGATCAGCGCTCGATCGATCCGGGCTTTCTTCGATCCGGGAAAGTCGATGATGGGCGCGTTCACTTCGAGGACCGCGGGCACGCCCATGTCGCGCGCCGCCATCACGCCCTCGCCGCCGAAGTTGTAGTAACGCTCGATCACCACGTCCGCGCCGACAGCGCGGCCGAGCGCCCGCACGCGCGCGCGGCGCATCCAGCGCAACTCCGCGCGGCCGAGGGGCGGCGCCATCGCGTGCCAGTGAACCGAACCGGCCGGCCAGGGGCCGCCGGCCTGGACGGCGACGTGCACCTCGTGTCCGCGCGCCGCCAGACCTTCGGCCACCGACTGCACGTGCACGGACCCACCAAGCGACCCAGGCACTTCTTGATCCAGCGCGACATACAGGATCTTGAGCGGACGCATCAGGCGGCCGCTCCGGGCTTCCGCAGCAGGGCAAAGAACGGGCCGGACCGAAACCGCCCGAAGAGGATCACGTCGAGCTTCATCAGCGTCGAAAACGCCATCAGCACGGCGTAGGTGACCCCACCCTTACGGACGCGCGCCTGCGCGGACAGGCGGGCCCGGCGCACGGCCTCGGCCTGCGCGTCCGCCGAATCCGTCCGGACGCCGGAGGCGCGCCGCGCGAGAACGCGTTCCGCCATCCGTGCGAGCACGTTCTCCACGAACGATCCGATCACGGGCGTGTAGTACGTGATGCGCTCGATCGAGAAGCCGCACTCCGCCACCACGCGCGCCAGGTCGTCGTGATCGACCAGCGGATTCAGATGATCGGACTTGCGCAGCCGTTCCTGTCGCAGGTCGAGCAGCCCGATGCGCTCGAGCAGTCGGGCCAGCCTGTTGACCAGCCGCACGCCGATGGCGACGGGTCCGTTCTTGCGGACGTGCGTGTACACGAACAGGGCGCCGCCCGGGGCGAGCACGCGGTTGGCCTCCTTCAGCATCTCGATCAGCGCCGGTTTCGACAGGTGTTCCAGCACGTCGAGCGACCAGGCCTTGCTGAACGACCCATCCCGAATCGGCAGGCGTCTGAGGTCGCCGAGCACGAGGTCGCAGTCCGCCACCGCTTCGCGGGCAAAGAACGGCGCGATGTCGATGCCCGTGAGCGCGGCGCCGCTCGAGGCGTTCCACGCGAGCGTCCGTCCGCTGCCGCACCCGAGGTCGAGTACGCGATCGCCGGGCCCGGGTGTCAGGAACCGGCGCAGCATGTCGTTCCTGATCTTCGATCCCAGCAGCGGCGGCGCCACCGACTCGTGGCGGGCGTCGGCATGGAGCGCATGATCGAGGTACTTCGTTTGTTCGGCAAAGGTCTCGGTCGGACGCAGGTCGAGAAACCCGCCGGCGGTTGCAAACGCGCGGCCGCATCCGGCGCAGGCGGCGCCGTCACCGGAGGCGGTGATCAAGCCACGGCAGTCCGGGCACTGGACGAGCGCGAACAGGCCCGCCGACGTCACGACTGCCGCGCGGCCTCCAGCGCCGCCTCAACCCGCTCGGCGCGGGCCTCCCAGGTGTACGAGGCCGAGACGGCGAGGGCCGCGGCTCCGAGCGCGGTGGTCATCGACGGATTGTCGCGCAGCCGCAGGAGCGCCGCGCCAAGCGCACGCGCGTCGCCCGGGGGCACGAGCAGGGCCGTGCGACCGTCCTCGACCACTTCTCGTACCGACGCCAGATCCGACGCGACAATCGCCCGGCCCATCGTCAGGTATTCAAACAGCTTCAGGGGCGACGTGTAGCGCTCGGAGATCGCGGATGCCGGATTCGGCAGCACGAGCACCGCGGCCGGCGCCACCGTGCGCCTCACCTCCGTCGGGGGCACCAGGCCGGTGATCGTGAGCCGATCGCCCACGCCAAGCTCGCCTGCCAGGCGCGTGATGCGTTCGAGGTCCGCCTCACCGGGGTGGCCCCCGACGAGGAGGCCGCGAACGCCGGGCGCGTGTGCGAGCGCCTGCACGAACACGTCGACGCCCTTCCACGGATACAGGTGGCCCGCGTAGCCGGCGATGAACGTGTCCCGATCCGGAGGCGGCAGCGGCCCGGCAGGCGAGGCGCCGTCCGGCGCGAGGAAGACGCGCGTCCGGGCGCCGTACAGGGCCGCCAGGTCGTCAAGGAGCGCCCGGGTGATGCCCACGTAGGCAGCCGCGTGCTTCCAGACGCGTGCCTCGCGCCGTTCGAGCCGTCTGAGCTTCGAGGCGGGCGGCATCAGGTCGGGCCTGCCGAGCAGGGCCGGCATCTCCCGGGCCACCGCCGCAGACAGGCCGTGTGATTCAAACACGACGCGGCATCGTCTCGACTTGGGCAGATTCAGCAACCAGGAGGCGAGCCCAAGATCGCGCGTGAACACTACAGTGTCCGGCGAGGCCGACGCCGCCAGGCGCAGGGCGCCGGCGAGGAACGCCAGCCGGCGCGCACGCGGCGGGCGTGGCGTCGCCAGAGTGTCGACGTGGAAGCCGGGCGTGCGTGGCAGGCCGTAGAACAGGAATGGATCGCGCGGCGGCGTGGCGGTGTCCGCGCGCACGGCGAGCGTGACCTCGTGCCCGCGTCGCGCCAGGGCGTGGCACGTCTGGAACGTCTGCACGCCATTGGCGCGCTCGATAGGGAATCGGGTGTCCGCGAAGCAGAGGACTCGCACGGGCGAGATTGGTCAGGCGCCGAGCGAGCGCGCCACCAGGACCTGAACCACTTGCGCCGCATTGAATGACGCGTGGTTCACCATCGTCAGAACGGCCGACCGGCGCTTGAGGTACATCACGCCCCAGAACAGCCCGAGCAACCCGATCGAGGCCGCGACGTCCAGGCCCTGATCGAAGTGCAGGATTCCGAACCAGGCGCTGAACAGGACGAGGCCCAGCCGCCGTCCGCCGAGATAGTGTTCGAACCGGTGGAGCACGAACGCCCGCTGCAGTTCCTCCTTGATGCCGGCGCCCAGGACGACGACCACGAAAAAGACGGCGGCTTCCGTCGGCGTGTCCATGTACTTGAGGAGCGGACTTTCCTTGACCGTGTGCAGCCAGGGTGCGATGGTGCGGAGGCCAAGCGCGACGATCGTGACGCCGATCATGACGACCGGAACGAGCGCGACACCCCGGACCATTTCGCCGAACACCGGACGCGGTCCGATGAACACCGCGCGCGACGTTTCGCCGCTCATTTCGAGAAACACGCGGATGAGGATCGCGGTGAGCGCGGTATCGAACAGGAGCACCATCGCCGTGAATTCCAGCGAGATGCCGCCGTCGATGCCGTCCGGACCGAACGGGCTCATGCCCAACCCGAAGATCAGAACTGCCGCCATCACCAACTGCGTGGGAATGCCGGACACGGTAATCGCCTGGATGGCCGCCAGCCATCGGGGGATCGGCGCCCCCTTCTCTTCCACATCCGGCACTTTATCAGGGCCGGGGTAAGCTCTGCGACGTGACCTTTGCGCTGGATCTGACTCGCCGGGCGCTGCTCGTCGCCGGTCTGGTCCTGCTGTCGCTTCCGCTGTGGTCCCTTGCCGATCTCACGTCTTTCCGCGTGACGTTCCCGGCGGCGGTGGCCGTCGAAGTCCTCGTACTCGCGTTCATCGTCGTGACCGGGACCGTGGGTCTCTTCGACAGCCGTCTGTTCGTGGCGTCCCGCCTGTTTCGCCCGGCGCTGGTGCTCGGCGCCGTCGTGCTGGCGCTGGGTTCGTGTCAGATCCTGTTTCAGTTCGCCGGCGCGCGCGCGGCCGTGGAGGCCGTGCTTGGGGCGACGGTGCGCTACTTTGATGAGCCGTCGGCCGCCGACTTGCTCCAGCCGACGCTGGCCGGCCTCGAGTTCGCGGCGCTGCCCCCCCTGGTCGAGATCGTGATGCGGCGTCGCGCGCGGCTGACTCGGACCCTGGCCTGGTTCCTGTCGATCGTGGCGCTCGTGACCATTGTCGCCAGCGCGGCTTTGCTTGCGGACAGCTCGAAGGCCGTGGCGGCCCGGCTGCCTGAGATCGCGGGAGCGATTGGGGAACTGACCGAGCTGTGGATTCTGGGCCTGGTCTCGTCGGCGTGGCTCCTCTGGGCGGCTTTCGCGCCTCCACTTCTTCGCTCGACCGATCGCACGGTGCGGCTGGCCGCGATCGCCGCGGTCGCGCTGATGGCCGGTGTCGCGGTGCTGGGCCGGTCTCCCCTCGGTTACGTCGCCGGTGCGGTGGCAGCCGTGGCCCTGGGTCTCGGAGCCGCGCTGTCCCCGTCACCCTCCGTCCCGCCTGGCACCGGGTCGAGCCGCTGGGTGTTCTGGATTCTCGGCGCGTGTGTCCTCGTGGCAGCGCCGATCCGGGCGGCGACCGCGCTCTGGCCTGCGACGGTGGGAGTGCGTGGCGCAGGCCCCTTGCAGCCTGCCCTCGAGGATGTGATGTACCGGGTTGCCGATCAGCAGTCCACCTGGACGTTGGCGCCGCAGGCGCGTACGGTCACCGTCCTGATGCGCTGGGATGCGAGCGGGGCCTCGGATTGTTACGTGCGGATCACGGTTGCCGGCCGGCCGAACGATGAGGTCTCGCTCGCGCCGGATCGCTGGACGCCCGTGAGATTCGCGGTGCCACCTGTCGGCCCGCCCCACGAACCACCGGCGGTGACGTTCGGCGTCGGTCGCCCGTCGTGCCGACTGCTCGTCGGAACGATCACCGCGACGCGCTGAAATCCTCTGCCCTTTGCGCTTCTTAGACCGTCAGCCGGTTCCACGTCACGAACGCCACGATCATCAGCACGCCGAACGCGATGTTGAACGCGATCAACCAATCGCGCACCTCGCGGCGATCGCCGGCGATCGCGATCGTGAGCGGCACGAGCGGCACGATGTAGCGATACGTCCCGTGGAACTGTTCCTGCTGCGTTGAAATCAGGAAGACGCCGAGGCAGAACAGGGCTTCGCCTGGCGCCATCTTCCGCCAGTAGCGCAGCAGCAACCCGAGGTAGAGAAACCAGAATCCGCCGTGGAGCCACACGGTGAGGCGGGTGGGGAAGCGCACGAAGCTCGTGAGCGCCGCAAACGGATACGGCGAGGGGTTGTCCCAGAGCGCCTGCGACTGCACGAAGGCGAACCACGAACCGAAGACGCGGTCGAGATACGCCATGTAGACGAGGAACGGCGCCGCGAAGAGCGCGATCGACGCGGCGGCGCGGAACGTCCGGCGGCTCCCGCCGGAGCGGTCGAGCCAGCACGCCACGACCGGCACAGCCACGAGCGCCAGTCCGTGCACCCTCGATGTGGCCGCGAGGCCCGCGGTCAGGCCGGCAAGTTCATAGTGCCTGCGCTTGGTGAGGACCATGGTGACGACGACCAGCAGCAGGAACAGGCCTTCGGTGTAGGGAATGGAAAGATAGAACGACCCTGCCGACGTCAGCGTCACCGCCAGGACGTTCCGCAGCCGCTCGTGCTCTTCGACGAGGCCCCACGCCAGCAGCCACAGGGCCGCGAGCGTGAACAGGTTCGAGAGCAACGACCCCATCCAGAAGAACGACATCGACGGCGCCACCGCCAGGGCCGCGCGCACGACGATCGGATACAGGGGAAAATAGCCGGCCGTGGCCTGGCCGTGCGCGGTGTCGAGCGCCCGGCCGTAGCCGTCACGTGCGATTTCTTCGTACCAGGTGGCATCCCACTTCTGCCACACGACTTCCGGGTTGAGCGCCGCGGTGCTGTTCTGAGCCTGCCCCGTGCGGACGTTCACGAACGTGGCGGCGCCGATGACGCCAATCGCGAGGATGATGAGGCGCGAGGCGGCGAACCAGACCGCCACGTGCCCCGTGCGGGAACTCACGCTACTTGGTCTTCGTGGCCGTCCAGTTACCGGTGCGTCCGCCCGACATCGTGCCGGACATCGTGTTGCCGTTCACCTGGCCCGTGTACTTGACGTTGCCGGCGGTGAACGTAATTTCGGCCCCGCGCATTTTCGCGGCGCTGATGGCCTGAGCGCCGAGCGTGCCGGTGAGCACCTGGAATTTCTGCGTCAGGGCGAGCGAGGCCGTGCCGAGCGACCACGTGCCTTCGACGTGCGCCGGCACGATCCAGAGCAGGGCCGTGCACCAGCTCACACAGTCCTTGACGGCCTGCGCGGTCTCGTCGGCTTCCCAGTCCTCCATCGTGAAGGTGTTGGCGACAATGCGCGTGCCGGGCTTCATCTTGAGGATGGTGGGCCTCAGCCGCATGTTGATGCTCGGCAGGAGGAACATCGTCACGACGTCGGCCTTGGAAAAGTCGGTTTCAAAGAGGTCGGCCTGAACGAACGTGGCCATCTTCGAGACGCCGGCGGCCTCCGCGTTTCGGCGCGAGAGTTCCACCATGTCCGGGTTGTATTCCACGCCCATCGCGCGCGCGCCGCGCTTGGCCGCGGTGATGACGGTGCGACCGTCGCCGGAGCCCAGATCCATCAGGAAGTCCTTGGGCGTGAGCTTGGCGATATCGAGCATTTTTTCGACGAGTTCCTGTGGCGTGGGCACCCACACGACGTCCTTGCCAGCCTGGCCGACCGATGGCTCGAACGGTTTCGGTTTCTGCGCACTCGTCTGCGCGGACGCTCCCGCGACCGCAAGACTGAGCGCAACGACGACCAGCAACTTTCCTCGGTTCCGCATTCACGACTCCTTCGTTTCGACTGGTGGTCTTACTTCTTGTCCGGCGCGACTGACATCCGGATGTTGGTTTGGACGGCCATCCGCTGCGTCTGCCCGCCCATGTCCACGCCGACGTTCATTGTGGTCGAGCTGGTCATGTCAGAGACCGGCGTCAGGCTGGCGAACTTCACGTGAGACGTGCCGGAGCCGCCGCCGGTCACTTTCTCGATGTTCATCTGCATGCCAGGCATGGCGGGATTAGTGACGATCTGCGGCGGCGCCGTCTGCTCGCCCGTGACTTTGATCGTGGCGCCAGTGGCGTCGAGCGCGGTCAGCTCGCACAGCAGCTTCTGGAAGACAGTCGCGCCCGCCGACGAAATCGCCTGACGGACTTCCCAGATGGCGCCGACGCCGACCGCTTCTTCGGGCAGCGGCATCCCCATGCTGTCGAACTGGCTGGAGAGCGCGCTGAACGTCTGGCGCATGTTCGGGTCGGAGATCTTGGTCACGTCGATCGTCGCCGTCTTGTTGATGCCGCGGTTGTTCATGACGAGCGAGCCCTTGAGCGCCGTGATTTCGCCGGCGGCGGCTTGCATCATCTGCGCCATGTTGGCGTCCCCGCCTGGCCCCGCCTCCACCTGAAGCCTGGTGAATCCCATGTCGTACGAAATGTCGCCATTCGGCGCCACGGAGGTGACGACCGAATCCGCCCACATCTTCATGACCGGCAGGTCCATCGCAGGCAGGGCCATCCCTTCCATGCTCATCGTGATGCCGAGGTTCAGCGTCATCAGGATCGTCTCTCTGTGGCCGGATGCGATCCGGAGTCGCAGGGGCGCGCGCGGCTCGGCGCCCGAGGCCGACAGCGTGACGCTGGCAGGCGAGCCTGCCGTCGGGTAGCCCGGCATCGCGAGCGGCTGCTGGGATGGCGCCGCCTTCAAGCCTGTTCCGGCAACGATCGCGACCGCCAGGAACGACCGCATCAATGGTGTGGACATGCCGGGAATGGTATGCGATCTGTGGAGCGTCTGCTACCGCGGGCGCGCCGAGAATCGCGCAGTTACTGACGGGGGCGCCGGTAGAAGGATTCGCGATCGGTGAAATAGCGCCAGGCGATGCGGGGCGCCTCGAGCGGCAGCTCGATGAACGTGACGCGGGCGTTTTCGGCGAGCGTGAGACGCTTGCGGTCCATGCGGTGCATCCCGAACTGCGCCATCAGCCCGACGTTCCACCAAATGCACACCGCCACCGCGCCGACGCCCGCGCGCCGCGCGGCGCCGGCCGGCAGCGCGCGCCACAGGGCCGCGATTCCGATGACGAGCAGCGGCGTCAGCGCGACGAACCGCCGCTGACCGAACGCCCCGGACACCGTCCACGACTCGACGACGCCTGACGTGTAGGCCTGTGCCGCGATCATGAGCAGCGCCAGGCCAGCGAACCGCGAAAGGGGACCGGGCGCAATTTCAGGGGGAGATTGCGCCGGGCCCCGTGGCCGGAAGGCGAGGATGACCAGGCCGGCCAGGGCCAGGACCACGAGCGGCGTCCAGGCGAACAGACCGTGCGCGGGGCTGAATAGGACGTCCAGGCCGTGCGGCGACGACCACGTCATCTTGTTGGCGGCGCTCTCAGTCTGTCCAAAGTGGCCGTTGAGCGCCTTGTAGGCCAGAAGCTGAGGCGCAATACCGGCCAGAAACGCCAGGGTGCCCGCCAGTGCAGCGGTGGCCGTCGCCCGGGCGCTGCCGGGCAAGCGAGTCGCTCGGAGCGCGTGTATCAGGAACTCCAGGCCGGGCCCGATCACAAGCAGCCCGTCCTGTTCTCGAACCAGTGCCATCAGACCGCCCGAGAGTCCCAGCGCCACGGCGTCGCCGACCGACCACCGTTCCCGCGCCCGCAACCAGACCCAGACGAACAACGACACCGCGAACGCGGACGCGGCGTGCCCGAAGCCCGGGGCGACGTAGGCGTAGAAGGCGAGCGGCGATCCCACGGCGACGGCAAAACCCGCGGCCAGGGCCCGGCTGCCGCCGCCGAGCAGCCGCCGGACAATTGAGGCGCAGAGCAGGATGGCGGCAAAGCCGTAGCAGGCCGATCCCAGGGCGACGGCGGAGATGTACGGTTGCGAGAATCCGTCTGCGGGTGCGCCGGAAACGAGTGCCCAGAGGTGTCCGCCGGCGAAGAACGGCGCCCAGAGCACCGCCGCGCCGATGGGCGCGTAGTTGATACGCCGGCCCGTCTCATTCACGCGTTCCAGAAAGGTCTCGTGAAAGCCCTCGGCGCGCGCGACGTCGGCGTCGAAGAAATACTGGTATTCGTTTTCGAAACTGACGTCGCGGTCAAAGGCGATCGAGCGCAACCACGCGAAGTGCTCGATCTCGTCCGAGGCGTAGAACCGGGTGGTGACCGCCGGCAGCGAGATCAGAAACGCCAGGCAGAGCAGGACGATCTCCCGGCGGCGCAGCATCGCTGGCCATTGAATCAGAAAACCGGGGCCCCCGTTTCCTGAAATAGGTCACCTACAGGAACTGCAGTACAGGTCACCCAAAACGCCAACATGTGGCGTCCGGGCCACAGGGCACCCACAACATATCGTAGGATCAGTCTTGACATCGTTCTGTTACAGGCGCATAGTCTCCACCCGGTACCGCGACAGACCGAAGGCGATCCTTCCAGCGATTGCCCGACGCCTTGCACGGTAGGTTAGTTGCGGGATCGACACAAACAGGATGATGGGTGAGGGCGGCTGCGCCGGGCCGTCGACTCGCTGTGTACGAAAACGGCAGGCAACCCCGCGAACGCGGGGTTGGGAAAGACAGGGCGAGGCGATGCAGAGAGCGCAGCACATCGGGAATGAAAACGAATCGGTCGCGCACGTGACTGGCCGGACCTTCGGTCCCGGCGATCATGTGACCGGTCTCGAGTTCGGACGGTACTTCACCCAGGATGGCGTGGATCCGTTCGACGAGATTGACTGGGAGCTCCGGTCGGCCGTCATCGGCAACGAGCGCGGCGAGATCGTGTTCGAACAGCGCGATGTCGAATTCCCGAAGTTCTGGTCGCAGCAGGCCACCAACATCGTCGTGTCCAAGTACTTCCGCGGCCAGATCGGCGCGCCGGAGCGCGAGCGCTCGGTGAAGCAGCTCATCGGCCGCGTGGTCGACACCATCACGCGCTGGGCGGGCGAGCAGGGCTATTTCGCGTCGGACGACGATTTGCAGGCGTTCAGCGACGAGCTCAAGCACCTGCTCGTCTACCAGAAGGGATCGTTCAACAGCCCCGTGTGGTTCAACTGCGGGTTC
>CAZJTG010000049.1:13989-19238 GCA_964548865.1 uncultured Solibacteraceae bacterium | reverse complement strand
GGCAGGCCGGCCAGGGGCCGGGGCGCCTCGTCTTCGAGGATGAACGACGCGTACGACGCGCCGATGCTCTCGATCTCGCGGATGAGCGCCGCGCCGATGTCGCGGCAGGCGATATCGCTGATGACGGTGACGCGCTCGTGTGGCTGAACGTTCAGGCACACGCGGACGGCGTTGGCCGCGCCTGGCTGCAGATCAAACTCCAACTTTCGTCTCCTGAATCATGAAATCAACCACGGCTTTCTGGTCGCGGCCCGCCGCCTCCCACGCGCGCAACTGGCGATCGGCGCCGGTGCCATGGTCCAGAATCCAGCGCACGTGATCCACGGCGTCACGGCTCCCCAGTTCGTCGACCACGTCATCGACCCAGTCGAGGTATTCGCCAAGGAGCGCGCGCTCGTCGACCTCGCGCTCCTGGCCGAAGTCGATCAGCGCGCCGTCGATGCCGTAGCGGGACGCGCGCCACTTGTTTTCCATGAGCAGGGCCCGGCTGTACGCCCGCCAGCTCTGGTTCTTCGAGTGGAGGCGGTACAGCTTCACGACGGTGGCCTGCATCAGGGCGGCAATCGCCAGCGTCTCGTCGACGCGCATCGGGATGTCACAAATGCGGAACTCCAGCGTCGCAAAGTGGGGATGCGGCCGGATGTCCCACCAGATCTTCTTCGCGTTGTCGATGCAGTTCGTGCGCACGAGCAGATTGACGTAGCTCTCGAAGGCCGCCCAGGAGTCGAACGTGTCCGGGATGTTGGTCCGGGGGAAGCGGTCGAAGACCTTGGTCCGATAGGACTTCAGGCCGGTGTTCATGCCAATCCAGAACGGAGAGTTGGTCGACAGCGCGAGCAGGTGCGGCAGGAAATACCGCAGCTGGTTCATCAGGTGAATGCGCGTCTCCTGATCCTCGATGCCGATGTGGACGTGCAGCCCGAAAATCAGGTTCGCGCGCGCGACGATCTGCATGTCCTCGACGACCTGCAGGTAGCGCGCGTCGGGGTAGATGTCCTGCGCGCGCCAGTCCGCGAACGGATGCGTGGCGCCCGAGGCGAGCCTCAGGCCGTTCTCCTCGGTCAGTCCGATCATCTGCCGGCGCAGGTCGCGAAGGTCGATCGACGCCTCGTCGATATTCCGGCACACACCGGTCCCGACCTCGATCACGGACTGGTGCATTTCGGCTTTCACCTTCTCCTGCATGCGGCGCTTGCCCTCGTGAACGATTTCCGTCGCGATGTGCGAGCGCAGGTCGAAGGTGACGGGATCGATGGTCTGATATTCCTCCTCGATGCCGATGGTGAAGGACGGAGCGGTCACAGGAACGCGCTCCAGCGCGTGGGCGCGGGATCACGGGGCGGCGCGAGGGCCTTGCGGACGGCGAGGTCGGCGACGGCGCTCACGATCCACTCGAAGTTCGCGGGGCCGACGGAACGCAACTCCGCATCGGGCGCCGGATTCATGAAGTCGATGGCGTACGGCACGCCGTCCTCGACGGCGAACTCGACGGTGTTCAGGTCGTAGCCGAGCGCGCGGCAGACCGCGAGCGCATCGCGGCGGACCCGCTCGATGAGCGCCGGGTCGTACGCCGGCGGATTCCGCACGTACCGATCCGCATGCGGCTGGCGCGGATCGTACGGCATGATGTGCACCGCTTCCTGGCCGATCACATAGCAGCGAAAGTACTCCCGGAAATTCACCCCTTTCTGCAGCGTCATGCAGAGCCTGCCCGTCTGGTCGTAGGCCTTGAAGAACTCCTCGGGCGACGTCACCTGGTACACGTCACGCCAGCCGCCGCCGTCGAACGGCTTCAGGAACGCTGGAAAGCCGATGTACTCGAAGACCTGGTCCCACTTGATCGGGTACTCGAGGTTCCTGAGCGAGCGGTCGGTTGTATTAGGCGGATGCGCCTTGTGCGGCAGCAGCACCGTCGGCGGAATTGCGACGCCGATGCGCGCGGCCAGGGCGTAGTTGAAGAACTTGTCGTCCGCGCTCCACCAGAAGGGGTTGTTGATAATCGTCGCACCCGCGAGCGCGGCGTTCTTCAGGTAGGCGCGATAGAAGGGGATGTCGTGAGAAATGCGGTCGACGATCACGCGGTAGCGCGCCGGTTCGTCCATCCGCACGGCACCGACTTGCACGGCTTCGGCCAGAACGCCCGGCACCGCCATCGCGTTGATGCGCTCGCAGAGCGCCGGGGGAAAACTTTCTTCCATGCCGAACAGGACGCCAATGGTCATACCGCAATAGTGTATTGGTGATTGGTGATTTGGCCATCTGGCGATTTAAGGACCCTCAGCAATCACCAAATCACCAAATCATCAGGGGAGGTACGTCGTCGCCATCTTCACCCACTCCGGCCAGTCGTGGTGGGAGCCATGGCCCCACACGTGGAGGCTGTGCGGAATCTGTCGCGAGCTGAAAATGCCGGCGACCTGTTCGGTGGCGGGCCGGCACGTGTCGGCTTCGCCGGTGACGAACACCCACTTGTTCCGGCGGATCCGATCCAGGAACCACGCGTCGTTCAGACCCGGCAGAAAGTGCGGAGGGCAGAGCAGATAGGCGTCGTGGTCGTAGTAGCCGTCCAGAAAGCGCGTGAGATCGAACGCGCCGCCCATTGTGATGCATGAAGTGAACAGGTCCGGGTGGCGCAGGGCCATCGTGAGCGCGTGGTACGCGCCGAAGCTGCAGCCGGTGACACCGAACGTGTCGCGCCCGGTCACGTGCTTCGCGAACGGCGCCATTTCGTCAATCAGGCAGCGCTCCCACTGGAGGTAACGGACGATCCGATCCCGCGGGGGACGAGGCGCGTAGAAGCTCTCGCTGTCGACGGTTTGCACGCAAAAGAGTCGCACCGCCCCGGCCTCGAGCTTGGGGGCCAGCGCGGCCACCATGCCGCGATCCTCGTACTCGAAGAACGATCCCATGGACGTTGGGAACACGAAGACCGGTTCGCCGGAGTGCCCGAAAATCAGCATCTCCATCGTGCGATGCAAGTGCTGGGAGTGCCACGAGTGATAGTCACGCCGCATGGGGTCAGACTGGGGTCAGACTGGGGTCAGACTGGGGTCAGACACGGGTCAGACCACGAATACTACGATAGTCCGGATGCTGGGCGCCCTCGAGCACTTCACCATGACCTCTCCACGGTCGCCGTCACGCCGGGTGACCGTGTACGTTCCGGCCGGCCGCCTCCCCCCCGGCGCGTCCGTGCTTGTGCTGCATGACGGGCAGAACCTGTTCGAGCCCGAGCGCGCTTTTGTCCCGGGCCAGCACTGGCAGGTGGTCGAAACCGCGGACGCGCTCATTGCCGCGGACCGGATGCCGCCGATCGTGATCGCGGGCGTCGATCACCTCGGCGAAGAGCGCAACCGCGAGATGACCCCGACCACAGGAGATCGCGACGGCTGGGGCGGTGGCGCCGTCTACGGCCGATTCGTGATGGAGGACCTCCTCCAGTTTCTGACCCGCGCGTACGGCGTTCGCGCCGATGCCGGCGGTGTCGCGCTTGGCGGGTCGTCCCTCGGAGGACTCATCACCCTCGCGATCGCGTGCCAGTACCCGAACCGCATCGGCCGGATGCTGGTCATGTCGCCGTCGGCCTGGTGGGACGACCGCGTCATCCTGCGCCGCCTGCGGCGAACCGGGCTGCGTCCGCGCCCGCGGGTCTGGCTCGACATTGGCCGGCGCGAGGGAGCGAGGACGATCACAGACGCGCGCGCGCTCAGGGACGCGCTGATTCCGCAGACGTCGGCCCTCAAGTACTTCGAGGACCCGGCGGGGCGGCACAGCGAGTCCGACTGGGCCCGCCGGTTGCCTGGGGCGCTCGAGTGGCTCTACGCCCCCGGCGACTGACGCCGCTGTATCCTCATGGCCATGTCCCGACACCATGTCGTCCAGGCCCTTGCGTTTGCCCTGTGTGCCGCGAGCGTCGCGGCTTTCGCCCAGCAGCGTGCGGCTGACGGCGTCCCGATCAATGCGGCCGGCGATCCGCAGTATTCGACTTTCTCCCTATGCGCCGTCGATCCCGAGACGGGGCAGTCCGGCGCCGCGGTGACGACACGGGTGCCGTTTGTCGGGCGCGCGGTGCCACACGTGCGCGCGGGCGTTGGCGCCGTGTGCACCCAGGCATCGACGCGCGTCGAATACGGGCCGCAGGGCCTGGATCTCCTTGCCCAGGGCGTCGAGCCGGCGACGGTACTCGCGCAGTTACTGAAGGACGATGCGCAGCGCGAGTCGCGGCAGGTCGGCGTCATCAACATGAAGGGTGTGGCGGCCGCGCACACCGGCAAGTCGAACGGCAGCTGGGCAGGCAGCAAGCAGGGGCCGAACTACACCGTGCAGGCCAACATCATGGTCGGGCCGGACGTGGTCGACGCCGTATCGGCGAGTTTCGAATCGACGCAGGGCGCCGGCCTGCCGCTCGCAGAGCGCATGATCCTCGCGCTCGAGGCCGGCCAGGCGAAGGGCGGCGACCGGCGATGGGGCAGCCTGCAGTCGGCGGCGATCAAGATCGCCGATCCCAAGAACCCCGGCCGCGGCGGTGACTACATTGCGCTCGCGATCGAAGTGGGCGAGCACGCGGAGCCGGTCGGTGAAATGAAGCGCATCTACTACACGACCGCGCGCCGGCTCGGGTATCGCGCCTTCTCGCGCGTCGAGGGTCCGGATGTCCTGGAGCTCAAGCGCATGCTCCACGCGCTCGGCTACTGGAAACCCGAACTCGCCACGTTCCCGGAGGGCCAGCCCGCGCCTGCGGGGCTCAATCGGTACGACGATGACGCGATCGCGGCCGTGGACAAGTTCCGCGCGGAGAAGGGCCTGAACTACCAGGGCAATCCGCCGGGCCTCGTCGATGCGCGGTTCATCGACGCCCTGCGGGCGGCCTATTTCGCGAAGAAGAAGGGCGGTTCCTGAGCCGCTTTTTCCCTACGGCCGTCGCAGCATCGTGACCGGATCGATCCGGATCGCGCGCCACACCGGGATCACCGCCGGCGCGTGCGGGCATCTGCTACCTTGTGGGTTCACTGGAGTATGTGCCCGGCGTGATTCTCTCCCTCGACTCTGTAGCCATCGCCTTCGGCCATCTTCCGCTGCTCGACGGCGCCTCCCTCTCGATCGATGCCGGCGAGCGCATTGCCGTGCTCGGACGGAACGGTGAGGGGAAGTCCACGCTGCTGAACGTGCTGTCCGGCGAGCTGAAGCCGGATGCCGGCGTCGTCTGGCGCGAGCCGGGCGCGCGCGTCGCGCGCCTGGCACAGGACGCC
>CAZJTG010000049.1:0-13979 GCA_964548865.1 uncultured Solibacteraceae bacterium | reverse complement strand
CGAGCCAATCTCGGCGTCTTCACAAGTATCCGTATTTGAAGCAGTTGCAGACGGCCTGGGACCCATTCGCGACCTGGTGAATGACTATCACCACGCCGCGGCACGCCTGGTCCACGACGCAAGCGAGGCAGCCATCGCGGACCTCGGCCGGCTGCAGCACGAGCTCGAAGAGCACGATGGCTGGAGCATCGAACAGCGCATCGAGACCGTGCTGACGAAGCTCTCGCTCGACCCCGACGCCTCTGTCGCAACCCTCTCAGGCGGATGGCGCCGGCGCGTGGCGCTTGCGCAGGCACTCGTGTCCGAGCCGACGCTGCTCCTGCTCGACGAGCCTACGAACCACCTCGACCTCGAAGCCATTGTCTGGCTCGAAGAGTTCCTCGAGATCCGCGCCGGCGCCGTCGTCATCGTCACGCACGACCGGGCGTTTCTTCAGCGCGTTGCGACGCGCATCATCGAGCTCGACCGCGGCAGGCTGACGTCCTGGCCGGGAGACTACCGGACGTTTCTCGAGAAGAAGGACGCGTGGCTCGCCAACGAGGCCTCCGCCAACGATGTCTTCGACAAGAAACTGGCGCAGGAAGAGGCCTGGCTGCGCCGCGGCGTGAAAGCCAGACGCACCCGCGACGAGGGACGCGTCAGGCGTCTGATGGCCATGCGCGACGAAAGGGCCGCGCGCCGTACCCAGGCGGGATCCGTGAGGCTCGACCTGGGTACGGCCGACCGGTCCGGCCATGTCGTGTTCGAGGTCGAGCACATCGACAAGTCGTTCGGTTCGCGTCCGGTCGTTCGTGATTTCTCGACGCGGGTGATGCGCGGAGACCGCATCGGACTCGTCGGGCCGAACGGCGTCGGCAAAACGACGCTGTTGAGGATGCTCGTGGGCGATCTGGCGCCGGATAGCGGCACGGTCGAGCGCGGGACGAACGTCGATGTGGCGTACTTCGACCAGCAGCGCGCCGCCCTCGATCCGGACAAGACCGTGGTCGCGACGGTCGGCGACGGCAGCGATCGCGTCACGGTCAACGGGTGGACGCGGCACGTATTCGGCTACCTCGAGGATTTCCTCTTCCCGCCCGAACGGGCGCAGGCGAAGGTGAAGATGCTCTCGGGCGGCGAGCGCAACCGGCTGCTGCTGGCGCGGCTGCTGACCCAGCCCGCGAACGTGCTGGTGCTCGACGAGCCCACGAACGATCTCGACCTCGAGACGCTGTCCGTGCTCGAGTCCGAGCTCACCGACTTTCCGGGCACCATCCTCGTCGTCTCGCACGACCGCGTGTTTCTCGAGAACGTCGTCACCAGCACCTGGCTGTTCGAAGGCGACGGCAAGGTGCAGGAACACGTCGGCACGAATTTCGACCGCTGGACGAAGCAGAAACCCGGCGCACCTGACGCGCCCCAGTCCGCGCGACCCGCGGCGGCTGCCGAACCCGCGAGACCCGCAGGACCCGCCATGCCCGCCGAACCCGTGGCACCCGCAGCCCCTGCCCGCAAGAAGCTGTCGTTCAACGAGCAACGCGAACTGGCCGCGCTGCCGGCCAGGCTCGAAGCACTCGAGAGCGAAGCGCGCGCGCTGAAGGAGCGCATCGCCGGCCCGGGTTTCTACAAAGAGGGCGCTGAGTCCATACGGGTCGCGCTCTCGCGCGACCAGGAAATCACGGCCGAGGTTGAAGCGATGTACTCGCGCTGGCAGGAGCTGGAGGCCCGATCTGGACGGTGAGTCTGGCCTGTCCGATCGCGATCTCGTCGCCTGACAGAAGCCCGAGACCGCGAGATCCCCGCGGCACGGCGATCCCGCGGCCCCCACGAACGATACTGGTTCCCTGTGCGCTGTTGTCGTCCACGAGGCGAATGCGGCCCGCTGCCGGGTCGAGCTCGATGCGCGCGTGGCGTCGCGAGACCGTCTGGTTCGCTTCGTCGGCGCCCTCGATGAACGCGACGTGATTGATGCGCACGAGCTGGTTGCCCCTGTCGCGCACGTGAGTGCCCCGGCCGATCGCCACCGGGAACGACGTGAACTGGTATTCGCCGTGTTCGGCCGTACCGGCGGTCACCGTGAGCGTGACGCCTTGCGCAGGCTCCGGCTGCAGACGGGCCTCCGGCCCGACGCGCGCCAGCGCGATCTGAAAGTGCGGGTGCTTCCAGCCGGATCCAGGTTCCCCCGCGAAGTCGATCGTCACGTCGATGTCCGCCGCCTCGCATCCCGCGGACACGAGGCGCTTCGCGACACGCTCGTCGATGGAGGGCGGACCGGCGCACACCGCCTCGAATCTGGTCTGATCTTCCGTTGTGGCGGCGACGAACGTGATCGCGACGCGGTTGAACGGAAACGCATAGCGCCCGCGGCCGGCCGGTTGGACGTCCCTGGCGATCTCGTCCACGGCGAGGTCGATGATCTCGAGCGGCGGGGGCGTGACGCCGGCGCCTGCGACCGTCTGCGCGGCGCGTTCGAACGCCGTCGTCAGGCGCGATTCGAGCAGCCGGGTGCCCGTGATCAGCTTCTTGAGGGGGTTGTTCATTTGATGATTCCGAGCGCCATGGCCGACGTCGTGACCTGCCCGGCAACGCTCGCCGCAGACACGCCCCCGTACCCCGCATGTTCGAGGACGACCGCGAATGCGATCCGCCGGCCGGGGGAATTGTATGGAGCGAAGCCGACGAACCAGGCGTGCGACGCGGCGTCGTCCAGTTCGGCGGTGCCGGTTTTTCCGGCGATGCGCGCGGGGTGGTCGCGAAGCAGCCGGCCGGTGCCGCTCGTCACCGCGTCGCGCAGAGAGGATGCGAGCGCGCGGGCACTACCCGGCGGAACGAACACGGTTTCAATGGTTTTCGGAGCCGCAGGCACGTCGGCGCCGGCTTGACCGCCTGAGCCCTGGCGAAGCCGCGCGATCGACGCTTCTCGAATGACGCCGTCCGACGCGATTGCGGCCACCACCCGCGCCATCCGCAGCGGCGTGGCAACAACCTCGCCCTGTCCGTAGCCGGCGTGCGGCAGGTTGGCCCGGACTCGGTCGGCCACGCTCGTGGGGTTGAGTGTGATTCCCGCGGTGGCCGCCGTCCGGGCCAGCGCGTCCGATCCCAGGGCCACGGCCAGTTGCGCGAAATACGCGTTGCACGACCTGACCATCGCGTCGTGCATCGCGATGTCGCCGTGCGGCGCGGGGTCCTTCACGTCATCCACGATGGCCGGGCCGAAACCGGGGATCCGCACGCCAATCCGATTGTTCTGTTGTCGCGTGCACGAAAAGCGCTGACCGGCCGCCGCCGCGGAGCCACGCAGCGCCGCTGCCGCGGTGACGATCTTGAAGGTCGATCCAGGCGGGTAGAGCGCGTACCGGGCGCGGTCGAGGAACGCGTCCGTCCTGGCCGGATCGCCCGCGTCCGACGCGGGGAGCACGGTATCCAACGCTCGCGGCCACGGGTAGCTCACGCTGGCCAGGACCTCGCCCGTGGCGGCGTCGAGGACGACGACGGCACCTTTGCCGCTGCCGGAGGTTCTGACGGCGCGCTCGAGGACGGAAGCGACCGCGAGTTGAAAGCGGCGGTCGACGCTGACGCGCACGTCGCGCGATCGCGTCAGCACGGCCCGCACGTCCTCGTGGTCCGGCTCCCACCGATGGCGGACCAGCGCCACGACCGACGAATAGTCGCGGCGGACGGCGAGTGACGCGCGTCCCGCTCGATCGGTCGTCGTGACCGTGGCCGCACGGTCGTCGAAGCCGCGCAGGAGATCCTCGGCGTCGCGTTCGACGTACGACGAGTTCCCGGCGCTCCAGTTCATGCGAGTGTTCGAATCACCGAGGACGTGAAAGAACGATGGCCCCGCCGGATAGCACCGCTCGGACGCGCTGCCGCAGGATCCGGAGGCTGCAGGGCCCGGACCGGCGGCCATCTTGGCGATCACGACCGGGTCGCTCGTCGCCAGGAGTTCTCCGCGCGCATCGTAGATGCTGCCGCGGGGAATGGACCTCAGCGCCTCGAGGACGCGCGGGTTGTACTGGAACCGGCGGCCCCCGTCGGCCTGCACACTGAGCTGGGGACGGACGAGGTAATCGTCCGCGCGCACGGCCTGGACGGTGCCGGCGACGACGAGCATCACGCCGGCCGCCCCGGCGGCCATGCGCCCCAGCCACCGGACCGGGACGCGGAAGGGCGCCAGATCTGCCTTCGCCCGCCAGCCGCGGTCGCGATCGATGGCGACGAGAAGGCCAAGCGAGATGAAGTTCACCGCCATCGCCGAGCCGCCATAACTCAGGAATGGCGTCACGACGCCCGTGAGAGGCAGCACGCCAAGCACCCCCGCGGCCATCACCAGCGCGGGAACGATTGTCGCGAGCGTCAGCGCCACAGCCAGAAAGAACCGGTAGTCGCTCGATGCCCGGCGGGCGATCTGCAAGCCGCGTGTCGCGATCAGCGCGAACGCGGCGGCGGCGACCATGAGTCCCACAAAACCGAACTCCTCGCCGACGGCGGCGAAGATCAGATCGGTGTGACCTTCCGGAATGAAACGCGTGTTCCCGAGGCCGATGCCTGTGCCCGTCGTTGAGCCGGCGGCGAGGCCCCAGAGCCCCTGCGCGACTTGATCGCCGCCGCGGACGGCGTTGTCCCACGGGCCGCGCCACATCGCGAGACGTCCCGTGAGCGTGCTGGAGATGTTGATGAGGTAGCCCACGCCAAAGCCGGCGACGAGGCCGGCAAGGCCCGCGCTCGCGAGCCAGCCTCCGCCGCGTGCGATGGCGAACATCGACAGGAACATCAATGAGAGCAGCAGCGCCGGCCCGAGATCCTTCTGGAAGAAAAAGAGCACGAGCGCCATACCTACGCCGGCAATGACGGGCAGCACATGATCGAGCCGTGGAAGGTCGATCCACGACGGAAGCCGGCGACGGCGAATGGTCTCGGTGCGCACCTGCCGAAGCAGTTCCCAACGGCGGGCGAAATAGCCCGCCAGGAACAACGCGAGCAGCAACCGGATCGCTTCGATCGGCTGCACGGGGCCGAGATTGACTTTCGCCGTGCTCGTGCCCGGGCCGTCGCCGAAGAGAATCAGGAGTACGGACAGCATCAAGGCGCCAAGCAGCGGGAGATAGGTCAGCTCGCGAAATGCCGCACGATCCAGATCGATTAGAGAGACGGCGGTAAACAGCGCGAGCCCGATGACGACGCCCTGCGTGTAGCGGACGATGAGCAAGGTGTCTCGAAGCGGGTCCGGGCGGCTGAGCATCAGCACGAAGCCCACGCCGACAAGCAGGTGAGCGAGCGCGAGCAGCGCGCGATCGCCGGGAATCCCTCGGATGCGCCACACGAGCGACACGCACTGAAACGCCAGGACCAGAGCGAGGGCGCACCAGAGGACGGCCGATCGAAAGTCCTCGGCCGTCCTCACGCCGAGGAACGGCTTGAGCGCGGCGACGTCGGTGCCCGTGAAGAGCGGCCGGTCTCCGGTCCCGAGTCTGGCCAGCGCGCCGACATTCGGCAGGGGAGTGGCCGCGGCAATGGCGGACGCCGCGGCTCGGCGTTCTGCAGGCGTTGTCATGACCGAGGCCAGCGCGGGCTCGATCTCTGCGGCCGAGTTGACCGCGTTCAGATTGACCGGCGCCGGCCGACCCTCCCGGCCGAGCGCCTCCGCGCGCAAACGGCCGGCGCAGGCCAGGGCGGTTGCCAGGACGACGACGATCGATGTTGCTACGAGCAACTGCTCGCCCAGCGTGATCGGCGCGACGCGCGTGCGCTGCTGGACGAGTTGCCGTCCGTGCGAGTAGGTCAGACCCATGGCCACCACTTCGAGAGCTCGCGGAGCCGCTCGTCCACGCGATCGAGGCGCCGCTGCGTCTCGCGAATGCCCACCGCCGCGTTGCCGAACCCGGACACGGTCGTGTAGCGCGTGAGCGCGTCGTTGAAGGCCGTGCGCGCGCGCTCGAGATGGTCGCGCTCCTGCGGCATGCCTCGGAGCGTCTGCGCCGACCGCATCAGCGCTTCGCCGCGCGAGCGGTACCCGTCGGCCAGTTGGATCGTCTCGCGCTCGCCCGGGTGGTGGCCGAGCTTCTCCGCCTGAGCCAGCGCGTCGGCGCCGCGATCGACGTCCTCGAGCCCGTAGATGAACGTTCGCGCGAGGCCGAGAAACGGATCCGGCCAGGCCGATCTCAGCGATGCCGCTTCACGAAACGCCACGAGGGCCTCGGTGAACTGCCGCTGGGCCTCGCTGTCCTCGCTGCGGGCCTTTGACGCCTCGCCCTTGCCGCGGTAGTCCTGGGCCCGGGCTCTGGACGCCTCGCCGTTGATGCGATGGATATGACCCTCGCAATACCGCAGCGAGGCTCGAACCATGTCGTCCCGCGGACGAATCGCCACGGCACGCGCCAGCGCCTCGCGTGCCTGCTTCCACTGGTTTTCCCGCACCGTCGGCTGAGGCGACCGGTAGTTGGCCATCACGCGGTCCGCGAGGATGACCGACTGTCTGGCGAGCGCCGTTTCCAGATTCGCCACGCCGGCGCCGCCGAGGAAGCTGCGTCCGGCCAGGGACTCGTAACGCGGCCAGACCTCGGCGAGGCCGGCGAAGTCCTGAAGCGACACGGTGTGCGACAGGCGGTTCGCCTGGGACGCGACGCACCCTTCGTTCATCGCCAGTACGATCGCAACGATGACAACGGATCGGCCGACCAACCCAAGACGCGACCGCGTCGGGCGGAGCGGAGGTGCGGGAGCAGGCGTCGGTGCCGCCGGCGTCACCGTGGCGGGTGCGGACCCCGGTGTCGGGCCGATGGGTCTGGTCGGCGGCTCGTCGCGGGTCGACCGCGTGGCGGCGTCATCATGCGTGCGTCGTGTCGGCGCGGTGTCGGGATCGCGAGGCCATCCCTCGGCGAGCGCCTTCGTGCCCTTCCCCGCGAGCGCGCTCGCCAGGTCGGCGCGGATGTCGGCCGGGCTGGCGTACCGATCCGCGGGGTACGGCGCGAGCAACTTGGCGATCACCGCCCCCAGCGCCGGCGGGCAGAAGCCCGCAATCGACTGGGGCGCTTGACGGGATCGGATCAGGTGCTCCAGCCGTCGCGTGTCGTCCGCGCGGTAGGGCTGCGTTCCCGAGACCATTTCGTAGAGCAGGACGCCAAGCGCCCAGGCGTCCGAATGCAGGTCGCGGTCGCCGCTTTCGAGGCATTCCGGCGAGAGGTACGCCGTGCTGCCGAAGTCGTTGCGCGTAACCTTGCGGCTGAGCGACAGCGCCTTCGCGGCGCCAAAGTCCAGCACTTTGATGGCGTCGCCGTCGATGAGGCGGATGTTGCGCGGCTTCAGATCGTTGTGGAGCAGCACGCGGCGCGAGCCCTCGCCGGCCTCGAATCGATCGGCCTCCTCGAGGAACTCGCAGAGCTGCATCGTGATCGCGACCGCGCGCTGCCACGGCAGGCGGCCGCGGTGGATGGCCTCCGACAGGTCCTCGCCCGCGACGTACTCCATCGAGATATAGAAGTAGTCGTCCGTGAATCCGGCGTCGAAGACCCGGGGCACGAACCGGCTCAGCTGGCAGAACTGCTGCTGCAGTTCTGCGCCGCGCTGCTCGGCTTCGAGAATCTCCCTTGATTCCTGGTCGGTGCCGAGGTGGACGACTTTCAGGGCCACGCGTGCGTTGGCGGATTCCGGCCTCGTATCCCGCGCCAGGAACACCGACGCCATGCCGCCCTGACCGATCGGCCGCTCGATGACGAACGGGCCGATCTGCCCGAAGAGGGTCTCGGTCATCGGCCGCCTCGGCCTTGTCCCCGGCCGCGGCCGGCGGGCGTCGGCTCCGGGAACCAGTTCAGGTTCTTCAGCTGGATTCGCGCGGCCGCGTCCAGGTTGGTGAAGCTCTGCGGATCAAGGTGGTGGAAGAAGTTGCCGGCGAATGCCGGCCGCGCGCCTGGTTCGATGACCATCGCCGACGAGGCCTGCGTCGAGGTGCCGTTGTTGCTGAACGTGCTGTGGGTGATCCGCGGCGTCGCGTTCGCGCGAATCACGAGGCCCGCTCCAGGGTTATCGTGGATGTCGCTGGCGAGCAGCATGACGGCGTCGCCACCGAGATCGACGGCCGCGCGCGCCGCGCCGGACACTTCCAGATCGACCAGGCGGACACCGGCCGCGCGCGCGAGGACGCCCGTGCCGAGGGGGCTGGCCGCATCGCCCACGATCCGGAACCCCGAGATTTCGGCATTCCTGATGTCCGTGGCGACGACCGCCGCGTCCTCGTCGGTCGCGTCGCTCGGCAGCCGGAGCACGGCCCCGCGCGAGGTCAGGCTGATCAATCGGACGTCACCTTTGAGCGTGAGACGTTCACGGTACTCGCCGGGTTCGACCAGGATCGTGGCGCCCGGCTCGGCGGCCGCCATGGCCGCCGAGATCGACTGGCCCGGCGTCACGACCGTGACGTGGGCGCCGGAGGGGCGGGAGATCAGCCGGTTCGCGACTGCATCCGGCAGGGGATAGCCCGCCCACGCCCAGCCGGCCGCCAGCGCCGCCACCGCGATCAGCACGAGAAAAAGGGGCCGGGCGTAATTCCCTGAGGAAATGACGCCCGCCGCCTTTCTCGGGAACCCGTCGGCTTCGACATACACGACGGTGATGTTGTCCTTGCCGCCCGCGTCGTTCGCGGCCTTGACGAGCGCGCGGCTGACGTCATCCGGGCGGCCGGCGTGCTGATCGACCACGCGCAGGATTTCCTCGGACGTGACGAGGTCGGTGAGGCCGTCGCTGCAGAGCAGCAGCGCGGCGTCCGGCTCCATCGTCGTGTCCCTGACATCGACGAAGTCGCTGTCGCTGATGGTGTGGGGCTCCGAGCCGACGTCCCGGTAGACCTCGTTGCGTCGCGGATGGCGCATCGCGTCGATCTCGGAAATCTCACCCGCATCCTCGCGCTCGCCGACCGGCGAGTGATCGGGTGTGAGCTTCTGAATCTTGCCGTCGCGCAGCTTGTAGAGCCGCGTGTCGCCGACGTGGCCGACGACGGCGCGGCCGCCCTGGACCATGACCGCGGTCAGCACGCACGCCATGCCGTGCCATTCGGGGCGTGAGGACGCCTGTCGGTGCACCTCGTTGTTCGCAAGCGTGATCGCCTCGCGCATGCGTGCCGGAAGCGAGCCATTGCCCGTCGTAAGGCGCGTGCGCAGCACGTCGAGCGCGGTATCCGCCGCGCGGCCGCCTGCGGCCTGTCCGCCGACGCCATCGACGACCGTGAACACACCCCGCTCGGGATCGCTGTAGAAGCGATCTTCGTTCACGTCCCGCTGAACGCCGACGTCTGTCGCGCCGGCCGCCCGGAGCTTCATTCGCGCTCCTTGACCACGGCCCAGCCGATGGCCGCGACGACCGCGACGAGCGCGGCGAGCAGTCCGAAACGCGCCCAGAGCAGCAGGGTCATGGGTGCCTCATCTGCGGGTCACTGGCCCGCCTGCTCGAACTCCAGAAAGACCGTGTCCGCGAGACCGATGCGGGCGCGCGGCGGCAGCGCCGTCTCGGCGCCGTTCTCGTGCTTGCGGCCGTCGCGGTCCTCGACACCCCGGGGCACGTGGCGGCCATTCAGCGTCGTGCCGAGCGAACTGAGATCAATCAGGAAGAACTGACCGGTCGCCGGGTCCCGGCGGAGGCGCGCATGCTCGCGGGACACATCCTCGGATGTCGCGACCTTCACATCGACCGAGAACGCCCGGCCCCCTCGACCGATCGTCGTCCGCTCGCGCACAATCTCGAATACGTGCGGGCCCAGATTGTCCGTGTAGGTGAGGCGCCCCAGGACCGGCAGGACGGACGAGTCAGGCACCGGTTCGGCCTCGGTCTGACCCGGGGCCGTACTGGGGTCTGACCCCAGTCTGACCCTGGTTTGACCCTCGTCTGACCCCGACCTGAAGCGCGTGGTGAGCCGGCGCGTGCGCTCGCCCACGCCGAGTTCCGGGTCCGGGGCGAGCAACAGATCGGAATGGACGATGATGTCTTCGGGCGCGGCGAGGTCGCCGTCCGTATCCACCAGGAACTCGATGTGCCAGCGCGGACCGGCGTTCTCGGCGGCCGGGCGCCGGCGGCCGGGGGGCCACGCCCCCGACCGGGGCAGGCAGGCAGGGGGGGTGATTCGATCCAGTTCTTCGTTCAGTGCGCGAATCGCCTCCGCCTGAAGCCGCGGCAGAATGCCCTCGAGTCGCGTGTACTCGGCCTGCGACAGATAGACGGTGTA
Source organism: uncultured Solibacteraceae bacterium (assembly GCA_964548865.1). Taxonomy (GTDB): domain Bacteria; phylum Acidobacteriota; class Vicinamibacteria; order Vicinamibacterales; family SCN-69-37; genus DASUGC01. The sequence goes on along the minus strand of CAZJTG010000049.1, from coordinate 3,790 downwards.
CCGGCTCGGGGCGAGCGTCGTGTACTTCAGTTCTTCCAGGTTCTGGCGCATGTTGTCGACGATCGCGTCGATGAGCGCGCCGGAGGGACGTCGGCTGGAGCGCTTGGCGTCTGTCATACCATTCATGGACGTGACGTTCACTATCGCGTACGGCCGGCCGCGCCGACTTCAGGGAATTCGTACGAAAACCCTAAGGAAGCCGGCATGAAGGTCGCGTTTGCCGACTTCACCCTCGATTCCGAGACGCGCCAGCTGGCCCGGGGCGGCGCGCCCGTCCACCTCTCGCCGAAGGCGTTCGATTTGCTTGTGATCCTCGTGTCCCACCGGCCGGCCGTGGTCGACAAAGACACCCTGCGCGAGAGGCTCTGGCCCGGCACGAACGTCGTCGATGCGAATTTGAACAACCTTGCGTCCGAGATTCGCACGGCGCTCGGCGACGACGCGCAGAACCCGAGGTTCCTCAGAACCGCGCACCGCGTGGGTTATGCGTTCTCTGGAGCGGCGGCCGACCACACCGACGCCGGCGCCGCCGGTACGCGGGCGTTCCTCGTCTGGGGAGAGCGGCGCTTCATGCTGGTGCCCGGAGCCCAGACCATCGGTCGCGATCCAGCTTCCGCTATCTGGATCGACGCCCCCGGTGTGTCGAGACGGCACGCCAGCCTCGGCCTTGGCAGCGACGGTGGATCGAAGACCGCCACGATCGAGGATCTGGGCAGCACCAACGGCACGCTCGTGGACGGTCACCCGATCCGCGGGATCGCGGCGCTGGCGGACGGACAGTCCATCAAGATCGGCGAAGCGACCCTCACGTTTCGCCTCTGGACGGAGGCGGGCGCCCGGACGAAACGAATCCGTCCGCGGTCCTGATCGCGGCCCGGTCAGGGCGCGCAGTAGTTACCGGTGAAGTCGCGGCAGCGCTCGAGCTTGAACGCCGGGTCGAGCGCCGGCGCCTTGTCGGCCTCCGCCACGGCGCGGCCTGTCGCGTACATCCACCGCGTCATCTTCGTCAGCTTGACCACGTCTATGCGATCCGGGTTGTCGAACGGCGTGTGGTAATCCGGGTGCAGCAACGTGGAGAAGAACAGCGCCGGAATACCGTTCCGGGCGTAGGGCAGGTGGTCGCTGCGGTAGTACCAGCCCTCTCGATGATTCGGGTCGTCCCACGACGAGTCGATCTCGAACTGCGAGACGGCCCTGTTGGCCGCGTACGCCATGTTGACCAGTTCGGGCGAGTTGCGATGAGGTGGCAGCGCGCCGAGGAGCGCGGCCGTCTTCGGATCGTTTCGGCCCATCATGTCGCCGTTCAGGCAGGCGACGATGGCCTTGAGCGGGACCGTCGGATGTTTCACGTACCAGCGCGACCCCATGAGCCCGCGCTCCTCGGCGCCGTGCCAGATGAAGAGCGCCGATCGGCGACCCGGCGACGCGGACAACGCCCTTCCGATCGCGAGCAGGGCGACGGAGGTCGTCGCATTGTCGTCCGCGCCATTCCAGATGTTGTCCCCGTTGACGGTGAATCGCTCGCCATCGTGGTCCTGATGCGCGCTGAAGAGGACGTACTCGCCGCGGAGTTTCGGATCGCGCCCGGGCACTTTCGCGACGACGTTGACGGAGGGGTAGGTGAAACTGTCGGTGAAGATGGAGGCGGTCAGGCGGGCGTCGGGCGCCATCGCGCCTGCTGGCAGCGCGCTGCCGCGAACGAAGAGCAACGGGACGCCTCGCGCCGGCGTGCGCTGGTCGGCCGTGCCGTCCGGATCCAGCGCGTACGTGCCCCGCGCAAACGGGGCCGCGACGCGCTCCCACTGATCCTGCTGCTCGTCGCCGACCACGATGACAATCGCCGCCGCGCCGGCGTTGGTGACCGACTTCTGAATGCCGGTGGCGAACGCCCGAACTGCCACCTGCGAGCCCGGGCCCGCCTGTGGCGCCGCCGGGTTGACGGGTGACGCGGCCGGCTCGTACTTCACGACAAGCGCCTTGCCCTTTACGTCCACGCCGGCCAGGCCGTCGGCCGCGGCGACCACCAGAGGCGCGTCGACATCTGCCAGCACGATGGCGCCGGTCACGACGTCGCGTCCCATCCGCAGGGGCGCTCCGCCGACGCGAACGATGCTGCTGGCCGAGACGCGGAAGCGTTCGAGAGGGAAGAACTGAAAATACGTCCCGTTGTCACCGGCGGGCTGGAGCCCCGCCTCGCGCGCGCGTTCAGCGATCCACGCCGACGCCGTCATCTCGTCGAGCGTGCCGCCCTCGCGTCCCTGCATGTCGTCGCCCGCCAGGGCGAACAGATCGCGCCTGATGTCATCCTCGCGGATGCGGGTGATGGGGTCCCGGGTGGTGCGTTGGACCGCCCCGGCGATGGCGACGGACGTGAGGGCCAAAAGAATGGCGGCCGCGATCTTGTGGATGCGCATGCCGCCAGATTATGTGCCGGACGACGCCGACGCGAAACGGCTCTAGCAGGGTGCTGAAAAAGTGCCGTCCAGCACGGATCCTGTTACCGCCGAGATGTTTACTGAGGTCATGACGATTCCTCGATCCACTCGATCCCTTCGACGGTTACGCGGTGAGCGTAGCGAATGTCCGCCATCGGACGAGGTTGTAGGCGGCCGCCGTGAAGGAGACGACCCAGTCGACTTTTCGCCCACCGCGATGGCGGAGCTTGCGAAGCAGCCCCACCGTTTTCATCCAGCCGAAGGGCTGTTCAACCTTCTTGCGACAGCGTTGACTGGTCGCGTACCCGTCGTGTCGCGTCGTGCGCTGATCGATCGCGCTGCGTCGCGCGGTGTCGTTCTGCGCGACGTGCGGCGTGATGCCCATCGCGCGGACGGCCGCGACCCAGGTCTTCACGTCGTACGCTTTGTCGGCACCTACCGTGACGCGGCGTGCGGTGGCCGGCAGCTCGCCCAGCATCGCGATGGCGGCATCGCGCTCAGCGGTGCCCGTGGCACTGGTCACCGCCGTGTCGATGATGAAGCCATGCCGATTCTCGGTCAGCAGATGGGCAAGGTAGCCCAGCTTGGCTTCGCGGCCGACCGCCTTCTTGTAGAGCCGCGCCTCCGGATCAGTGGTCGACTGATGCGTGTCATTCCGGCGTGCTTGGCCATGAAAGCCAACGGTGGGATTCTTCGGGTCATCCGGCGGCGTAGGCCCGGCGTCTTTCGGTCGAAAACTCTTGTGGCTCGCCCAGGCTTCCAACAACGTCCCATCGACCGTGAAGTGCTCGTCGGAGAGAAGGCCCTCCGCCCGAATGACCGCCAGCACCTCCGCGAAGAACGCATCGGCTACGTCGCCCTGCAGCAAGCGCTCCCGATTCTTGCTGAAGGTCGTCGCGTCCCAGATCGGATCGTCGAGGCTCAGGCCGACAAACCAGCGGTACAGGACGCTGTAGTCCAACTCCTCCATCAGCAGCCGTTCGCTGCGGATGCTGTAGAGGACTTGCAGCAACAGCGCGCGCAGCAGCTTCTCCGGGGGAATCGACGGTCGGCCCGTCGTCGAGTACAGACGATCAAACCGCGGCGACAGACGCGACAGCGCCACGTCGGTCATCTGGCGGATCGGCCGCAGGGGATGGTCGGCGCGCACCCGCGCCTCCGGCGTGATGTAGCTAAACATGGTGTCGTGCCGCGGATCGTCGCCTCGCATCGGCGGGCCTCCCTTGCCGCGCATCGTAGTACGGCGAGATCCACCTGTCGATCCCAAACACAGGGTTTTTCAGCACCCTGCTAGTGCTTCCCGATCGCGATCGTGACCGGCCGCCACGTCGCCGGGTCGTTGTTCATGTTCTGGC
>CAZJTG010000048.1:12746-19295 GCA_964548865.1 uncultured Solibacteraceae bacterium | reverse complement strand
CGCGAAGGGCATCATCCACCGCGACATCAAGCCCGCCAACGTCTTCGTCACAAAGCGCGGCCAGGCCAAGCTGCTCGACTTCGGCATCGCCAAGCTCGGCGAGGAGGCGCCGGACGCCACGGCCGAAACGCGCGTGGCGAGCGAGGTGCTGACGACTCCAGGAATGGCGGTGGGGTCGATCAACTACATGTCGCCGGAGCAGGCGCGCGGCGAGGACATCGACGCGCGCACCGATCTGTTCTCGCTCGGCCTCGTGCTCTACGAGATGGCGACCGGCCGCGAGGCCTTCGAAGGCAAGACGACGGCGGTGGTCTTCGACGCCATCCTGAATCGCCAGCCGCCGGATCCGCGGCTCGTGAATCCCCAGCTGCCTGACGAGATCGGCCGCGTGATCGCCCGCGCGCTCGAGAAGGACCGGCGCATGCGGTACCAGACGGCGGCGGACATGCTGTCGGAGCTGGGCAGGCTCCGGCGCGATACGAGCGGCCGGACGATGGCTGCGGGCGTCACCGGCGCGGGTGCAGCCGGGCCGGCAGTTGCAGGCACCGCGACGGCCGCAACGGCCGGAACGCCGACGATCGCGGCCACGCGCCGGATTCCCGTCGTCCCCGCGCTCGCGGCTATCGTCGGGATCGGCGCAGCCATCTGGTACTTCGGCTTCCGCGGCGGTTCCGCCCCTGTGCTGACCGAGCGCGACACCGTGCTCGTCGCTGATTTCGCCAACACCACCGGCGACGCCGTCTTCGACGATGCGTTGAGGCAGGCCGTCGCGGTGCAGCTCCAGCAGTCTCCGTTCCTGACGCTCCTTTCGGACCTCAGGATCCAGCGAACGCTTCGGCTGATGCAGCGGCCGCCCGACGAGCCCGTGACGGCGGCGATCGCGCGCGAAGTCTGTCAGCGCGCCGGAGCCAAGGCCACCATCGAAGGATCGATCGCGCCGCTCGGTTCGGCATTTGTCATTGCCATCGGCGTGCACAACTGCCAGACCGGCGAATCGCTCGCGCGCGAGCAGGTGCAGGCCTCGAGCAAGGAGGACGTCCTCAATCAGCTCGGCGCGGCGGTGAAGAGCATCCGCGAGCATCTCGGAGAATCGCTCGCGTCGATCGACAAGTACGACGTGCCGGTGACCGACGCCACGACGAAGTCGCTCGAGGCGCTGCGGGCGTACGGCCAGGGCGTGAAGACGCGGTCGACCCGTGGCGACGAGGCGTCGATCCCGTTCTTCCGCCAGGCCACGGAAAAGGATCCGACCTTCGCGCTCGCCTACGCCAAACTCGGCGTCGTGACGGGCAACCTCGGCCGGGCCGACGAGGCGCGCGAGCACGCCAGGAAGGCGTACGAGCTTCGCGACAAGGTGTCGGAGTACGAGCGCCTCTACATCAACTGGAACCACGCCGCGCGCGTCGAGCAGGATCAGAAGGCCATCAAGGAAGCGCTGGAATTGCTCGTCGCGGCCTACCCGCGCGACTACGCCGCGCGCAACAACTTCGGCGTGTATTACAACAACAACGGTGAGTTCGAGGAAGCGCTGAAACAGTATCAGGCGGCCACGGAGATCGCGCCGGACGAGCCCGGACCGATTTCGAACGCCGCGTACGTGCTGTTCGCGCTGGGGCGGATTGATGAGGGGGCGGTCGCCGTGGACAGGTCCCTCTCGATGCGGCCGGACGGCAACCTCGCGGTCGCCCGATGGCTGGCTGCGCGATTGGGGCGGCACGCGCGGGCGGCCGAATTCGAAGCGGCCGCGCGCAAGTTCGCGGCGCCCGACCAGATCACCGCCGCAGAGGCGTCCGTGGCGGCCTGGGAAGGCCGCATGGGCGACTACCAACGCATCCAGACCGGCCTCGAGGAGGCGGCCCGAGCGGCCGGCAATGAGCTTCTGGCAAAGAACCTGGCGACCGCGAGGCTGATGACGCGCGGCCTGTATCTTCAGGGGCCGGAGATCGCCGCGCTCCGGAACGCCGCGGCGACGGAACCCGAGCTGGCGCGCGTGGCGCAGTACGTCAGCGGGCTTGCGATTCTCGGCGATATCCCTGCCGCGAAAGCGGCACTGCCGCGGCTGCTCAAGGCGCCGGACCTCGCCTCGTCAGGTCCGGTCGGCGTCGCGCGCGCATACGTCATGGCGAGCGAAGGGAAAACTCCCGAGGCCATCGCGGAGCTGCAGAAGGTGGCCGCACAGAATCCGCGCGCGGTGGAGATCCACTTTCTGATCGGCGACCTGCGCGAGCGGAGCGGCCAGACCGAGGAAGCGATCGGCAGCTACCGGCGGGTGGTCCAGGCAGCCGGCATCCTTGGGGCCAATCCCATCGTTCCCACCGCGCGACTGAGACTGGCACGGCTGCTCATCACGAAGGGCGACGCGGCCGGTGCCCGGAGCGAGCTCGATGCGCTCGACGCCCAGTGGCAGAGCGCAGACAAGAATTTTCCGCTGCTGGCTGACGCCAGACGCCTGCGAGCGCAGATCAAGGGCTGATCTAGAGGAACGACAGATCCGATCGCCTGAAATCGCCGTTCAGGATTCCGACCGAGTTCCCGCCGAGCCAGTTGTCGATCACGCGCGCGTAGACGGACCGGAAGTCGATCGCATGCGTGACGTCCCCGCCATTGTTTTCGAGCGTCGGGTTGCCGGGGAAAGGATTGAGATCCGCCGCGGTCCCATAGAGGCCGCCATTGATGTTGCTGCCGATCGCCATCATGAGGCCCGCCGCGCCGTGGTCGGTGCCCTGGCTGCCGTTCTCGAACGCGCGGCGGCCGAATTCCGAGAACTGCAGGATGACCGTGTCGCCGAGCAGCCCCTGGTTGCGGATGTCGTTGTAGAACGTCGAGATGGCGTTGTTGATGGTCCCCATCAGGTTCGCGTAGCCTGCGTTGGCGGCGTTCGTGTTCTGCGTGGCGTGCGTGTCGTACCCGCCTGTCGTCACCCAGAACACCTTCGTGCCGATGCCTCGGACCATGGCGCCGGCGACCGCGCGGAACGCCTGGGACAGGCCGTCGTTGCCGTACGTCACGCTTGGCACGTACGACGCGACCGAGGCCACCCGATCGAGCGTGGCGATGGCCGCCGATGCGGTGCTGTTCACGAACGACAGGTGTGGCTGATCCGGCGGCAGATGCGACGAGAGCTGGTTCATCGCCGTGCGCGAATACGTCGCTTCGACGCCCGTATTGGGACTCTGAAACGCGTAAGTGGCCGGCGAGGGAATCGCCGGCACCGCGATCTTGTTGGCCAGCAGCGCGCGCGGCACCTCGCGCACGGTCACCCATCCGGCCAGTGGATCGACCGGCGAGGGCAGCGTGTCAAGGTAGCGGCCGAGCCAGCCCGTGCCGGTGATGTTGCCGGGATTGGCGGTATTCCAGATATCCGTGCCGGTGAAATGCGACCGGCTCGAGTTGGGATAGCCCGTGCGCTGGATGAGCGCAAGGTCGCCGTTGTCGAAGATCTGCTTGAGCCCCGTCAGGCGGGGATGGAGGCCGAGCGCGCGCCCGGCGGCGTCGGTGCCAACCTGCAGCACGTTGGCCGGGGGAATCGCCACCGTCGGCCGCCTGCTGTAGTAGAACGGATCCTGGTACGGCGCGAGGGTCGAGAGCGCGTCGTTGCCGCCGTTCAGATAGAGCACCACGAGGTTGCGGCGGCTGGCGCCCTGGGCACGGGCCAGATCGGACAGGAACGCTGGCGCGGCGAAGCTGACCGTAAAGGCCGCCACGCCGCCATGGATGAACTCGCGCCGGGTGAATTTGGCCATAAGGGCTATACCAGCTGATATTCGCCGGACCCGGTCAGCAGGTGAAACAGGCCGCCGGTCTTGTTGAGAATCTGCGTGTCGGATCCCGTCCAGGCCCCGCCCGCGCGCACGTAGTCGAGCAGCGCCGTGCGAACCTCGGGCGCCGGTGCGCGCAGCGACAGCCGGTCGAGCACGAACGCCAGCAGCGACTCCGGGGTGCTGCCGGCGCCCGCGGCGATCACCTGCGAGCGCAGTTCGAACCGCTGATTGGTCGCGAGCGCCGCCGCGAAGTTCATGCGCGCCAGCATGCCGCCCGTCGAGAACCACCCGGGACCGACGTCCCACCCGTTGACGTCCGGCGGCTCGAAAAGCTGCTGGCCCATGTTCACGAGCGGCGTGAGGGCGGCATCCACGGAGAAACCGACACGACCGACTTCCTTCAGCGACCGCACCACGAACTCCACGGGCCAGCCGTACCGCTGATAGTGGCTGCCGCTCGAGAGGAACTCCGGCGACAACAGCACGGCACGGACGACGGGCTTCATGTTCGTGTCGTTCCTGAGGTACGTCTGCGCGATCTTGTCCACCCACGCGTCCGGCGCCGTGACCGTCTCGCTCACGAACCACGTCCAGAGACGCCTCGCCAGCCGCTTCGCCGTTTCAGGATGCATGGCCAGGGCCGCGATGAGATCGATGCCGTCCTGCATGCCCGCCGCCGCGGCGCGCGCTTCGATGCGCTTGCTGCCGTTCTGGTAGATGGCGAACGTGAAGTCCTTGGCGTTCGTATCGTGCTGGTTCGCGTTGTAGAGGAACGCGTAGTTCGCGGTCGGCGTCCCGTTCGTCCCTGTGACGCGAAGGTTCCATCCTGTGAACACCCGCGCGGCGGCGTACACGTCGGCTTCGGTGTAGTGCTCCACGCCGAACGTGAACAACTCCATGAGCTCGCGGCCGAAGTTCTCCTGCGGCTGCGCGCGGACGTTGAGACGGCCGTCGAGCCAATAGAGCATCGCCGGGTCTTTCGCGACCTCCACGAGCAGGTCGCGGAAGTTGCCGAGCGCGTAATCGCGCAGGAGCTCGATCTGACCGCGCATGCCGGTCGAGTCAGTACTGCGCTTGGTCGCCATCATGCGCGTGGCGTCCACGCCGCCGACCGTGCCGGCGATCTTGCTGTACGCCGTCGCGAAGTGATGGTGCCAGAAGAGCGTCATCTTCTCCTGGAGCGGCGCCGGTGAGTGCACCATGCGGAACAGCCAGCGCTGCCGCGCGTCGGTGATGTTGGTATTCGGGGAGAACGCGCCGCGCGTCGTGATGCCGACGTAGCCGGGCGAGCCGATGAACTGATCGACGTCCGTCTTGGACGGATCGAAATTGACCAGTGACGCAACCGCCACCGGGAGGGTCATGCGCCGGTACTTCGCGCCCTCGGCGGGCAGGGCGCCGAAGCCCGCGCGCCTCAGAAGGTGTTCGACGGCCGGAGATGGTCGCGCCATGGGCTCACCCAAGGTGCCGGGCAAATCCCAGCGCCTCGTCGTCCTTTCGGGAAACGCCTGTAAGGTAGCGCAAAGTTAACCTGGTTGACAACCAAGACAAGCTATCTCCATGCCAGCCAAAACCCAGGGCAAAGTGATGAAACGGGTAGTTCCGGTGGGGTCCCATCCAGGGCAGGGTGTCCACGGTGGACACCACTTCTGTCCCCCAACTCCAGCGCGCCGGCAGCCCTGAAATCGACGGGTACCTCACCGAGAACTCATACATGAGCTGGGCGGTCCGCTGAACGAGCATACGATCCTGTAATCGCTTCGCCGTGAGCGGCCCGACCGCGCCGGCGAACATCGCGCGGTCGTCCGCCAGCCATCGCATCCAATGCCGGTCCCCGGGCGCCGCGCTCGCGACAATCGACCCGCGCTTCCCCGTCTCGCGACGCATGGCGGCCGTCATCGGCTCGGTCACGACGACGTATCCCGAGGATCTGCGGACGTGCCGGCGGAGGTGACTGAACACCGTCCCGGGCTCGCCGGTCGCGACGATCACCGCGCCCGTCCTGATTTTCGCGTCCTTCAGGATCACGGTGGCGTTTTTCCTCGTGAACGTCGTCCGGCGCACCTCGGACTTCTCGAAGATCCGCGCGCCCCTCTCCTCGGCGGCTACGGCAAATCCAAGCGCGGCCCGCACGGGGTCGTACGTGAAGCCGGCGCCCGGTTTCAAGCCGCCCATGGACTCGAGCGCGGTTTCCTCGCGCACTGCGGCGGGCGTCATCCAGCTCGCGACGACGCCGGCATCGCGGCGCGCCGCCTGTTCTTTCCGCAGCGCCTGGGCGTCTTCGTGAGATTGCGAATTGATCAGGAAGGGCGCGCTCTCCAGATCGCAGCGGATGCCGAGCTTCCGGATCGTGGCGGCCAGCTCCGCCGCGCCGCGGTGCGCTTCCTTCCACGCGACGCGCGCGGAACGGCGGCCGGCCGACGAGTCCACCGCCCGGAACCACGCGTCCGGCTCCGGCACGATGATGCCGAGGCTCCCGGCGGTGGATCCCTCCGCGAGCCGGTTGGATTCGACGAGAATCACGTCGAGCCCGGCGTTCGCCAGGACGTACGCCGACATCGATCCAGTGAGCCCGCCGCCAATCACGACCGCGTCGGCGGTGTGTTCGCCGCGCAGCTTCGGATACGTTCTGCGACGAGTCGTGCGTTCAGACCAGTATCTGGCTCCGTAACCCGGCATAGAGGCGTAGTTTACTCAAGTTACGGCGCCCGCCAGTCGACCGGGAAGCGGATTATCACGGCGTGATGATGCGTGGTTCGTCGGCGATCTTCTGCTCGGCCTCGGCGAT
>CAZJTG010000048.1:0-12646 GCA_964548865.1 uncultured Solibacteraceae bacterium | reverse complement strand
ATCACGGCGTGATGATGCGTGGTTCGTCGGCGATCTTCTGCTCGGCCTCGGCGATTTCCTGCCGCACGGCGTCCATGTCGAGGGTGCGCACCTGCCGGATGATCTCGTCCAGCGCGTCAGCGGGCAGCGCGCCGGGCTGCGCGCCGAGCATGATGCCGTCGCGGAAAACCGCGACCGTTGGAATCGATCGCACCTGAAAGGCCTCGGCCAGCCCCTGTTCGGCCTCGGTGTCAATCTTTCCGAACACGACGTCCGGATGCCGCTCCGCGGCGCCCTCGAAGACAGGCGCAAACGAGCGACACGGTCCGCACCATGCCGCCCAGAAATCCAGCAGCACGATGCCCCGGGCCACGGTGTCGCGAAAGTTCTGCTCGGTCACGTGCACGATCGGCATGGATCTAAGGATACCGTCTCAGCCGAGCAATTGCCGCGCCAACCTCGCGTACAGCTCCGCCGCGTGAAGCAGCTCGGAGATCTCGCAGTGCTCGTCTGCCGTATGCGCGAGCGCCACTGATCCCGGTCCCAGCAGGAGCGGCGTACCCCAGCGATCGAGCCAGGGAATGTCGGTGGTGAACGAGAAGACGGCGGCCTCGAATCCGGGAACCGTCGCGAGACGCACGGGAGGCACGACGAGGAGGTCCTCGGTCGTCACGAGGTGACCGACGCGCTCCTGAATGAGGCGCCGGAGTTCATCAGGGCCACCCACGGTGCGAAACATCAGTTCCGTCTGCGCGACGGGAGCGATGACGTTCGGCGCTACGCCGCCGCTGATGAACCCGGTCGTGTAGAACGACGCGCCGAGCGCCGGATCGGCAGGCCACGACACGCCGCGCAGCAGGACGAGCGCGTCGATGAGCTTGTCGATCGCCGACTCGCCAAGTTCCGGCAGACTCGAATGCGCGGCCACGCCCCTGGCGTGCAGCTTCACGCGGTACACGCCGCGCGTCGCAGCGCCCAGCCGGTTGTCGGTCGGCTCGCCATTGATCAGAAATCGCGATGTCGCGGCCCACGGGTGCACGTTCGCGGCGCGGGCGCCCTCGCTGCCGCGCTCCTCGGCAATCACGAACACCAGGCCGACGCGCCCGTTGCCGGACGCCCGAAGTCGTTCCGCCGCAGCGATCTGCGCGATCAGGGTGCCGTTCGCGTCGCACGAGCCGCGGCCGTACACGCGGCCGTGCTCCTCGCGACTGGGAAAGAACGGCGGCACGGTGTCGAAGTGCGTCGAGAACACGACAAGCGGATCCTGCGCCGTGCGCGCGAGGACGTTGAACCGCCCGTCGACGACGTGCTGACGGTCGACCTGCCAGCCGAGGCCCTCGAGCGTGCGCGCGATGAACTCGCCCGCCTCCTGCTCGCGGCCCGTCGTCGAATCGATATCGATGAGCTCGCGCGTGAGCCGGATTTGCGTCAGCGAATCCATGCTTCGAGCCCGGTCCGCGTATCCGTCCGATCGTCGCGGTACTTCACGATGACCGGCGTCGAGAGCGAGAGCCCCCACTCCGGCCCCTTGCCCGCGCCCACCGCTCGCGATCCAGGCACCACCACGGCGCCTTCCGGCACGACCAGGGGCTGGTGTCCCTCCGGCCGAATCACGGTGCCGTTCGGCAGATCGTAGATCGGCGTCGACCCGGTGATGACGACGCCCGCGGCAATCACGGCACGCCGCTTGATCACCGCGCCTTCATAGATCCCGGTATTGCCGCCGACCAGCACGTCGTCCTCGACAATCACGGGAAGCGCCCCGACGGGCTCGATGACGCCACCGATCTGCGCCGCCGCGCTCAGGTGTACGCGCCGGCCGATCTGCGCGCACGATCCGACGAGCGCGTGCGAATCGACGAGCGTGCCCTCGCCGACGTACGCACCAATGTTGATATACATCGGCGGCATGCAGACCACGGTGCGATCGACGAACGCGCCCTCGCGGATCGTGGAACCCCCGGGCACGATGCGCACGCCCGCCGCCAGCCCGGGCTTCTTCAGCGGCATCGTGTCCTTGTCGTAGAACGGCCACCGGCCGTGATCGGCGGACACATCCGCCATGTCGCCGAAGCGGAAGCCGAGCAGGATGCCCTGCTTCACCCATGCGTTCACGCGCCAGCCCGAGGGCGCCGCCGGGTCGGGCTCCGCCGCGCGCGCTTCGCCCGCCGACAACTGCTTCTGCAGCGCGAAGAACGCCTCGCGCGCCTGCTGCTTGTCGGCCTGGCTGCCCTGCGCGAACAGTGCGGCGATCGTGTCGGCAAGCGTCACGCGAGCACTCCGTCGCCCGCGACAATCGGCAGTCCCAGGTCCTTCAGCACGCCGAGAATCTTTTCCTTTGAGGCTGGACGCGGCGGCACCATCGGCAGCCGGTACGCCAGCTCGCACAATCCCATCGCGGCCATCGCGAACTTCACCGGACCGGGGCTGGATTCGATGAAGTTCACTTGCATGATCGGCAGGAGCTTCTCGTGCCAGTGCCGCGCCGCGGAGAAGTCTCCGGTCTCCGCCGATTCGACGAGCTGCACCATTTCGGCCGGCACTTCGTTCGACGCCACGGAAATGATTCCGCGGCCGCCGATGGCCATCAGCGGCAGCGTCAGCGCGTCGTCCCCCGACAGCACCAGGAAGTCATCAGGCACGCGCGCGCAAATCTCGGCCATCTGCGTCACGTTGCCGGACGCCTCCTTCACGCCGACGATGTTGGCGATGGTGGCAATGCGGGACAGCGTGGCGGGATCGACGTTGCAGCCGGTGCGGCCGGGCACGTTGTAGACGATGATCGGCAGCGGCGTGCTGCCGGCGATCGCCTTGTAGTGCTCGAAGAGGCCCTCGGGCGTGGGCCGGTTGTAGTACGGCGTCACGGAGAGCAGTCCGTGCGCGCCGGCCTTCTGCATCTCGGCCGCCGCGTGGATGACCTCGTTCGTGTCGTACCCGCCGGCACCCGCCAGCACCAGCGCGCGGCCCTCGGCCTCCTCGACACAGATCTCGACAATCCGCCGGCGTTCGGCGGCGCTGAGCGTCGGCGTTTCGCCGGTCGTGCCGCACGGCACCAGGAAGTGAATGCCGGCATCCACCTGCCGCTTCGCCAGCTTCCGGACGGCCACGTCGTCGAGCGCGCCTCCCGGCGTGAACGGCGTGACCAGCGCAGTACCGACTCCCGTGAACGTTGATCTCATCTCTTACTCCTCGAACTCTGAACAGACCGGGCATTCTGAGCGCACCCCGCACCTGGCGCCCGGGACCCGGGACCCGGAACCCTTACCAGTCATTGATCAAGTCATCCATCGAGTACCACCCCCGCCGGCCCGTGATCCAGCGGGCCGCCTCGAGCGCGCCGTGCGCGAAGACGGCCCGGTCTCGCACGGTGTGCGTGAGCGTCACGGTCTCGGTCGCGGCGTCGAAGCCAATTTCATGGGTTCCGGGAATGAACCCGGCGCGCGTGGACGACATGTCGATGTCGCGCGGGTAGCCGGCCCCTTGCAGGGCCGCGAGCAGCATCAGCGCCGTGCCGGAGGGGGCATCCTTTTTCTTGATGTGGTGCGTTTCGTGAATCCACGCACCCACCTCTGGCATCGTGGCGAACCGCCGCGCGGCGTCCTCGGCAATGCGGCGAAAAACGTTCATGCCGAGCGAGAAGTTCGCCGACGCGATCACGCCGACGCTTGCCTGCTCCACGAGCGAGCGGCACTCGTCCTCGTCCGCCTGCCAGCCGGTCGTACCGATGACCATGTTCCACCCGCGCGCCGCCACGCGCTCCAGGTTCGACTTCACGGCGGATCCCACGGAGAAGTCGATGACGGCCTCCACGCCCCGCACGTCGCGCGACTCCAGCAGGCCCGGCCCGGTTTCCTCGGTGACGATGCCTGCAACGGTGAAGCCGTGCGCCACCGCGTACTGCTCCACCAGGCGGCCCATCCGGCCATGGCCAATCAGGATCAAGGACATGGGCAACCTCCGCTCAACTCCGCTCCGCTTCCTCCGGCCCTCACTCCGTTACCTCTGCCCCGAAGAACGTCCGGTGGACCCGGATCAACGCCGGCTCCAGATCCTGTTCAGCCATGACCATGGTGATATTCCTTCTCGCCGCCGCCTGGGACAGCATCCTCACCGGGACCCCGCCAAGCGCCTCGAGCAGCTTACCGACAAACGCTGGATCATCGCGCAAACCGTCGCCAACCGCGCAGAGCACCGCCATGCCGTCCTCACGCGTCACATCAGCCACGTCCTTGAGCGCCGCCATGATCTCTGGCAGGCGCCTGGCGTCGTCGATCGTCACGGACACACTGACTTCAGACGTAGTGACGACGTCGATGGATGTCCTGAACTGCTCGAAGACCTCGAAGATGCGGCGCAGGAAACCGTGCGCCATGAGCATTCGGGTGGACGAGATGTCCACCACCGTGACGTTCTTCTTCGACGCGACGGCCGTCAGCGGGCCGCTCGTCGCCGGCCGCTCGGCGGTGATCAGCGTGCCGACAGGATCTTCGGGACGCTTCGAATTGAGGATGCGGACAGGAATGTTCCGCGCGACGGCCGGCTGAATCGTCGCCGGATGGAGCACTTTGGCGCCGAAGTACGCGAGTTCGGAGGCCTCAGAGAACGAGAGGTGCGGCACCACGCGGACGTCACGGATGATGCGCGGGTCGGCCGTCAGCATGCCGTCCACGTCCGTCCAGATCTGGATCTCCGACGCCCCGAGACAGGCCCCGACGATCGCCGCCGAGTAGTCGGACCCGCCGCGACCGAGCGTGGTCGTGACGCCCGCCTTGGTCGCGCCCACGAACCCGCCGACGACGGGCACGCGCCGCGCGGCCAGTTCGGGATCGACGGACTTCTGCAGCGCCTTCGTCGTTTCCGGCCACAGCACGGCGGCCGCCGTGTGGTCTGCGGATGTGACGATGGCCTTGCGGGCGTCTACCCACGATGCGGCCAGTCCGTGCGACGTCAGAGCCGAAGCGACGATGCGGCTGCTGACGATCTCGCCTGTGGCGGCAATCGCATCGAGCCAGCGCGGCGTCACTTCTCGCAGGACGCCGAGCGCGCCGACAACGCGCTCGAGTGTGTCGAACTCCGCGTCGATAAAGGCGTCCACCGCCGCGCGCTCGGGGGCATTCGTCACGACAGCGGCCACCTCGTGATGCCGCGCGCGCAGCGCCCTCAGGTTGTGCTGCGCGCCTTCGCCGTCGCCGGCGCCGGCTTCGGCGGCGACGCCCAGGAACCGATCCGTCGCGCCGCCAAGGGCCGAGACGACGACCACAGGGCCGCGCCAATCGGTGCTCTCGGGCTGAATCGCCGCCTGCCGCGCCGCGCGGATGATTGCGATCAGCCGCTCGATGGCCGGGCGATCGGCAACCGACGTGCCGCCGAATTTACAGACAAGCATAGGAAGTCCCGGGTGCCAGGTTCGGTGTGCGGAGTTCGCCCAAAGTGGGGAAACCGCACCCGGCACTCGGCGCCCCGCACTGCGCACGGCGCACTACGCACTGCGCACTGATCCAACCCAGCCTCACAACAATCCCTCGGCCTTCATCAATTCCGCGTTGAGCACCGACGCCCCCGCGGCTCCGCGAATGGTGTTGTGGCCGAGCGCGACGAACTTGTGCGTCAGGACCGGGCACGCGCGCACCCGGCCGACGGACACCGCCATGCCATTGCCGAGATCCGCGTCGAGGCGTGGCTGTGGACGATTGGTGTCCGTCATCACGACGATCGCCGGGTCTGGCGCCGACGGCAGCTGCAGCTCCTGCGGCCGGCCGCGGAACGTCCGCATCGCCTCGACCACCTCTTCAGGCGACGGACGCGCTGCGAGCTCCACCGACACCGTCATCGAGTGGCCGTCGATCACCGGCACGCGGTTCACCTGCGCGCTGATGATCGCGCCCAGGGGCGTACGGCCGCCGTCGCCGCCGAGAATTTTGTTGCTCTCCGTTTCGATCTTCTCTTCCTCGCCGCCGCCGATGAACGGCACGATGTTGCCGAGGATGTCGAGCGAGGCCACGCCCGGATAGCCCGCCCCCGACACCGCCTGCATCGTCGTCACCGACACGCGGCGGATGCCGTACTGACGAACGGGCGCCAGCGCCATCGCGAGAACGACCGTCGAGCAGTTGGGATTGGTAACAATGGCGCCGTTCCAGCCCTTCTTCAGGCGCTGTTCGGCGATGAGGCCGAGGTGATCGGCGTTGACTTCTGGAATGAGCAGCGGAACCAGTGGGTCCATCCGGAAGGTCCGCGCGTTGCTCAGCACGACGTGGCCCGCCGCAGCGAACGGCCCCTCGAGCTCGTCTGCGGCCTTCGCATCGAGCGCGGAAAAGACGATCGTCGGCCCGCGGCCGGGCACGCACGCTTCGACCCTCATGCGGGCAACCGACACCGGCATCGGCAGCGCCAGGCGCCAGGGCGCCGCCTCGGAGTACGGCTTGCCTGCCGATCGCTCGCTGGCCGCGAGCCATGCGATCTCGAACCACGGGTGGTTCGCGAGCCGCGCAATGAACTGCTGTCCGACCAGCCCGGTGGCGCCCAGGATGCCTACTGGAATCCCCATGATCCTCGTCCGAAAACAAAAAACCCGCCGTGCGCGATGCAGGGCGGGTGAACCTGACCAGTCTGGTGCTGCTGACTAACTGGTGATGCGCGATGCCGCCCGTGCAGAAACAGCCCGCTTTCGCGGGACCGGCTTCTGCATCCGCTTCGATTTCAGCGCGACGACGAACATCGCGGCCAGCATATCGGGTGGACCTTCCGCGGGTCAAGCGGCGATCGTCCTGTCCGTCACCATGAAGTACGGCAGCCAGAATGACGGCACGTGCTCGAGATGCGGCGGCTTGGCCATCATACCGACGCTCGGCATGGTGGCGCCTGCGACCGTGAACTCGGTGTACGGCATCGGCGCAAATCAGATCAGAATCCGAACCTCACGCCGAGCTCGATCTTGCGCGGATTCAGCACGTTGGTCGCCTGGCCGAAGAACGGCGAGGTGATGACGCCGCTGTAGCCCACGTAGTTGGCCCGATTGGTGACGTTCTGCGCGGCGGCGTAGAACTGGAGCTGGAAGCGCTTGTTGGCCGCGCCCGGCCCGAACCCGCCGGCCATGCCGCCGCCGCCGCCCATCACGATCATCACGCCGCCCGGGCCCGCGGTCGTCTGCGGCTTGGTGCCGAAACCGAGCGAGTACGAGACGCGCGCGCCCAGGTCCCATTGCCCCGCCGTTGTCAGGCTGTTCCGGGATACGCCCGCCGGGCGATCGTTGAACACCCCGTCGCCGTTGAGATCCTGGCCGGCGATCACCGTGTACGGCGAACCCGACTGACCGCGCAGATTCAGGCTGACAGCGAGTCCCGGCAGCGGCGTCATGTTGAACGCCGCCATCACTCGATGTGCCGGCATCGCCGGGCCCCACTCGGCGGACAGGTCGTCGCCGCTCGACGGCAGCGAAAACGGCCCGGTCGTGTTGGTCTCCGTCTTCGACCAGGTGTAGTTGCCCATCAGAATCGTCTGCTTCCAGTTGAGCTTCATGAAGCTGAGCGTGACGCCCACCATGTGCGTGCGCGAACCGGCGTCGTTCACGACCTCGATGACGTTGCTGAAGCGGGAATCCGGACGCACGCCGTTCACGGGCGCGTTCGTGTTGCGGCCGCGCAGCAGCGTGCCGCTGCGCCGGTAGGTATAGGTCCCGCTCAGGCGCATCGACGACGACAGGGTCTGGTCAACGCCGGCGTTCGCGGTGAGCGACGCCGGCAACTCCAGGCCGTCGGACAGTTGATACCGGTTGCTGGGCGAGACCGTGCCCGCCGCGCCCGGATCCGGATACGCGGGATTCAGGACGTTCACTTCCTGCTGGCGAAAGCCGTCCACGCGCAGGGACTGCTCGTAGACGCTCGTGCCCAGCCAGTCGTTGAACCAGCCGGCGCCGGCGCGAAGGCTGGTCTTCCCGGTCTTGAACGGCGACCAGGTCGCGGTTACACGCGGAGAGAAGTTGTTCTGGTCCTCGAGCATCGACTGCGCCTCGTACCGGACGCCGTACGAGACGAGCAGCGACTTGCGCGCCCGCCAGTCGTCCTGCCAGTACGCGCCCACCTGCAGGTTGGAGTAGGTCAGGTTCGGATCGCCGATCCGGCGCGTGTAGTTTGACGGCCGGCCCGCCTCGTAATCGGCCAGGCTGGCGAACGTGTACGTGCCGAAGTAGTTGGCGCCGTCGTTGGATCGATACCGGCCACCCTCGGCCAGCACGCCGGCGCGCATGGAATGCGCGCCGCGCACGTAGTCGAAGTCCGACGCCGCTTCGAAATCAACCGCGCGATTGCCCCCACGGCGCTGGGCGCCGCCGCTCGTGAACGAGTCGAGCACGCGCACTGTGGGCGCCTCGAGAAGCGAAGCCGCCTCGGTTTCGGACCAGCGAAGCTGCAGGCGAGATTCGCTGAAGCCGCGACGGCCGACCGCACCGTTCTCGGACAGGCGAAACACGTTCTCCGAAAACGTCGTCTGATAGGCGCGCTCCGCCAGGTCGAAGCTGCCGACGCCCTGATTCCTGATCTGATTGGCCGATCGCTGATACGAGAACTTCAGCAGGTGGCCGTCGCCGAACGCCTGATCGAACCGGCCGTTGATGTTCGTGCGATCGGTCGGCCGGCGAATCGCCTGCGCCACCGTTCCTCCGGACACCGCCGCAAGGATGTTGCCTGAATCGAACAGTCGCGCCTGCTGAATCGAGATCGCGAACGAGGACTTGTTCGGCACGATCGACCCGCTCAGGTTCAGGTTGCCGGTCTGCATGCCCTCGTCGCCCTTGATCGGCGTGAACGGATTCCTCGCATTCAACGCATCGTCTCGAAAGCCGAAGTCGATCGATCCGCCGAGCGCGCCGCTGCCCGGCTGGGTCATGACGTCGATGTGCATCATGCCGCCCAGACCGCCGTGGTTCTGCGCCGCCATCTGATCCATCCGCGGCAGGCGGATCGATCGAATCTGCGACTTGGGCGGAAGCTTGCCGCCGCTGAAACCGTCGATGCGCATCACGGCCCCGGGAGGCGACATCGCCTTGAGCGCGGCTTCCATCTCGTCGGGATCGTCAGGCAGCGCCGCTATCTGCTCGCGTGTAAGGACTGTGGAGAACGCGTTCCCGCGCGGATCGAGCCCGGCCGTCTGCCTGTCGCGGCCGACGGTCACGTCCTCGGCGACTTTCTTGAGCGGCAGCACGATGGTGCGCCGGTTCTCGCCGGCCCGGACGCGGAAGTCCTTGAGGACGACCGACTCGAAGCCGGGGAACTCGGCCGTGATCGTGTACCGCCCGGCCGCGAGACCCTCGACGGTCGCGACGCCGGCCGCGTTCGTCCTGGCCGGCGCAACGGGCGCGGCGCCGGCCTTCGCCTGGGGCGTCGGGTCCGGCATGGCGATCGACACGGTGGCGCCGGGAATGACGCCACCGCTCGGGTCTGCGACGGTGATGATGACTCTTGCTGTTGATGACTGCTCTGCCGGGTCTACAGACCCGGCCTCCGATGCCGCGGCCGGCGCCGCCAGCCCCAGAACGCACAGAGCGATGACGAGGCCGCGGCACATTACTTCACCACCTGAAACTTCCTGGCGTCGATCTTGGTGTTGACTTTGATCTTTTCGAAAGCCATCTCCTCGTAAGGGAGGCCGTCCATCATCCGCTGGACCTTCGTGGGCAGGTTGACGCCGCTCACGTTCTTGAAATCCGCGTAGAACATCCGGTACTCGACGGTGCGGCGGTTCGCTTCGGCCTCTTTCATGCGCTGCGCCATTTCCTCCTGGCTCGGCATGCTGCCGGTAATCTGCATCCGCATCGGCTCCCTGTCCATCCAGCTCAGCATCAACGGAAGGTGCGTCGTGCTGTCGACAAACAGCTTCGCCGCGAAGCCCTCCGGCCCCTGCAGCTCGAGGACGTCCGCCTTGCCATCGGCGGCTTCAGCCTGGCCGGCGTACTTGAACTCGACCGGCAGCGGCGAGAATGACGTCCCAAGCATGCCGACGGCCAGGCGCGCGAACTCGCGCCGGCTCGACGCCAGATTCAGCTGGCGCTGCTTCTCGAGCTGCTCGGGCGAGGCGTGTCCGCCGGCCGCTGCCGCGCCTGGTCCCAGACGCATCACGTGCATGCCGCCACCGCCCATCATCGGAGGCGCATCCATTTCCTCGAAACTCTCGCCGCCGTTGAACCCGGATCGGCGCTTGAGTTCCGTACCGCCGACGTTGCCGTACACATCGGACCGCATGTACTTGTCCGGAAGTTCGAACGCGAGTTCGAAGTCCGAAGTGCCCGACGTCCCGTCCGGCCTCGACCGGCTGACCTGCCCTTCGATCGAGACCGACTTGACCGCGGCCAGCTTGTCCTCGCCACCGAGCGCCGCGCGCAGTTCGGCGAGAACGCGCTTCGCGTCCGCGCCCTGACCGGCAACGAGCACCTGGACGGCGAGCAGGGAAAGGAATAGAGCCTGTAGCGTGCGCTTCATCTTCTGCCTCCGGCGGACGCGTCACTGCGCTCCCGCATGTACGACTCAGGCGATTAGACGCGGCCATCTCCGGAGGTGTGGTTAAGCGCGGGCAAAGAGATTGTTAAGAACGTAAAACCTTGAAACACAGCGATTTCCAGCCTCTTTCGTGCGAAGACCGCGTGCTAGACTCGCGGTCATGACGGTACGACGCCTGCCGCTCGCGCTGCTTGCGCCCGTCTCGCTGCTCATCCTCGTCGTGGCGCTTGGCGCGCTGCAGTACCGGTGGGTCGGCCAGGTCAGCGAGGCCGAGCGCGAGCAGATGAAGCAGTCGCTCGATCGGCGCTCGAGGGAGTTCGCCGAGGACTTCGATCGCGAGCTTGGCCGCGCGTACCAGCTCTTCCGGCCGCTGCCGGCCTTCTCACCCGATGCGCCGGATCGCTTCGCGCTGCAGTTCGACGAGTGGCAGACCGCGGCGCGCTTTCCCGGATTGATCAAAGCCGCGTACTTCGTGACGAACCGTGGCGCATCAATCGTGCTTCACCGCTATCATCACGAGCGCAAGTCATTCGAAGAGGCGGAGTGGCCGGCTGCGCTCGCACCGGTCAAAGCGAGGCTGACGGCCAGCCTCCGGAACTCCCTGGAGTCCGCGAGGGCTGTCGAAGCCGGACTGCCTTCCGGCATTGTGATCTCCCCCATGCCGGTGCTTCCCGACGTACCCGCGCTCGTGATCGCCGGCGCGCCCCAGATGCCGCCATCGACGCCCGCTGAGCCGCTGCACGTCCAGGACGTTCCGACGGCGTTCAGATGGTCGCTGGGCCCGTCGTCGAGTTACGTCGTGCTCGAGATCGATCGCGACCATGCCACGTCGACGGTGCTTCCGGCGCTCGCGGAGCGCCACTTCCCGGAGAACGGGCCCGACCGGTACCGCGTCGCCGTGCTCGACGGCGCATCAGGCGTACTGTTGTCGCGGGGTCTGGCTGCCGGCCAGACGATTCCGCTGGAACAGTCCGACGCGACGGCGGCGTTCTTCGGCATTCGCATGGAATCCATCCGTGGCGTGATGACCTCGGTCACCGGCACGCAGGCGCCCAAGGCGACGCTGTTGTGGTCGACCCGGGAGGCGGAATCGGGCCGGGCGACCGGCGGCATCACCGGCCGGTCCGCAAACGCCATCGTCATGGCGAAACCCCCGCAGATGACCGACCAGCTTTCAATGGTCATCGAGCACTCGGCAACGGCGGCGGCCGGCTCGGTGGCCACGCGGGCGAGAGGCACGGCCGGCTGGACGCTCGTGTTGCAGCACGGCGCGGGATCGCTCGACGCCGCCGTCGGCCGGGTCCGGCAGCGGAACCTCTGGCTGAGTTTCGGCATCCTCGGCGTGCTCGCGACGAGCGCGTTTCTCGTGATGGTGAACGCGCGCCGTTCGGAGAAGCTGGCGGCGCAGCAGCTCGATTTCGTGGCGACGGTCTCTCACGAACTCCGGACACCGGTTGCCGTCATTCGATCGGCGGCGCAGAACCTGGCCGCCGGCGTCGTGCATGAACCCGAGCAGGCCAGGCGGTACGGCACGCTCATCGAGACCGAGGGCCGGCGGCTCACGGACATGGTCGAGCAGGTCCTCGAGTACGCCGGCCTTTCGGACACCAAGCGTGTCCACACGAAGGGGCCCGTGGACGCCGGCTGGCTCGCGCGCGACGTCGTGTCGGCATCCGAATCTCTGCCGGAAGCCGAGGGCGTGAAGTTTGACGTGCGGATCGACGAGGCGGCGCCCGCGGTAATGGCGGAAGAGGATTCGATCCGGCGCGCGCTCGTCAACCTCATCGGCAACGCGATCAAGCACGGCGGCGACGGCGGCTGGATCGGCGTGACGGTCTCGCGCGGGACGGGACGGGACGACGGCCAGGTGTCGATCGCCGTGACGGATCGCGGGCGCGGCATTCCCGCGGAGGATCTGGCGCTCATCTTCAAGCCGTTCTATCGCGGCGCGTTTGCCCGCGACAGGCAGACCCACGGCAACGGCCTGGGCCTGAGCCTCGTGAAACAGGTGGCAGACGCGCACGGCGGACGCATCTCCGTGAAGTCCGCGCCTGGCGAAGGATCGACGTTCACCCTCACGCTGCCAGCGTCCAACCTGCAACCGGCACCCCACACGCTGCAGGCGGACCCGGCCGAGGGGCGGTGGTCGGGGACCGCCCACGATGCTGAGGCCGCCC
>CAZJTG010000047.1:15220-19494 GCA_964548865.1 uncultured Solibacteraceae bacterium | reverse complement strand
TACAGGTGCTTGTGCTCCAGGAACAGCACGGGGTCGTCGCAGCGGATCGCCGTGCGGAGCAGGCCCGCCGCGTCCTGCGCGTTCGACGGATACACGACGCGCAGCCCCGGGCAGTGCGCGAAGATGCTCTCGCCCGACTGGGAGTGGTACGGGGCCCCGCCGCGCAGGTAGCCGCCGCTGGCCGTGCGAATCACCATCGGGCACGAGAACACGTTGCTCGATCGGTACCGGAGCATCGAGACTTCGTTCCGGATCTGCATCATGGCCGGCCAGATGTAGTCGAAGAACTGGATCTCGACGACGGGCTTGATGCCGCGCACGGCCATGCCGAGCGCGCGTCCGACGATGTTGGCCTCGGCGAGCGGGGAATTGAACACGCGGTCGGATCCGAACGCCTTCTGAAGGCCGTGCGTGACCTTGAAGACGCCGCCCTTGCCCTGGACTTCCTTGAGATTCTCTTCTCGCGTCGCATCCGCGACGTCCTCGCCGAACATGACGATCCGCGGGTTTGCCGCCATCTCGTCCTTCATCGTCCGGTTGATGGCCGAGACCATCGTGTCCGGCTTGCCCTCGGGCGCGGGCGTGGACTCGAAGGCCTGCGAGGTCGGATCGACGGCGGGAGAGTAGACCCAGAGGCCCGCGGTGTCCCGGGCGGGCTTCTCGGCTTTCACCGCGGCGTCGACCGCCTCGTTCACTTCGCGGTCGACGTCCTTCGCGATCGCGGCCAGGTCCTCATCGGACGCGAGTCCGCGGTCCTTGAGCACCGTCGCCAGCTTCGTGATCGGATCGCGCGTCGCTTCCTCCGCGCGTTCAGCCGGCGTCTTGTACAGCTTTTCATCGTCCGACAGCGAGTGTGAGTACGGGCGCGTGACCTTGGCATGGACCAGCGCGGGCCCCTTGCGTGCGCGGCAATAGTCCACGGCGTCGAGCATGGCTCGATGACTCTCGAAGATATCCGTGCCGTCGCACTGAACGACTTTGAGCCCGGGGAAGGACCGGACGACGTCGGAAATGCTGCCGCCCGGGGTCTGCACCTCGACCGGAACCGAGATGGCGTAGCCGTTGTCCTCGACCAGGAAGACCACCGGCAGCTTTCGGACGCAGGCGGTGCTCAGTGCCTCCCAGAACTCGCCTTCGGATGTCGTGCCGTCGCCGATCGAGACGTACACGACTTCGTCCTTCTTGAACTTGCTGTCCGCGTTGGCGATGCCCTTGAGCTTGCCGTAGAGCAGACCGGCTTCGGCACAGCCGACGGCGTGGAGGCACTGCGTCCCCGTCGGGCTCGACTGCGACACGATGTTCAGGTCTTTGTGGCCCCAGTGGGACGGCATCTGGCGGCCACCGCTGTTTGGGTCCGCTTTAGCCCCGACGCCGGCCAGGATCATCTCGAGCGGCGTCATGCCGAGCTCGAGGCAGAGGGCGCGGTCGCGATAGTAGGGGAAGAACCAGTCGTACCCGGGCTTGAGCGTGAGGCCGGCTGCGACCAGGATCGCCTCGTGGCCGGCCCCGCTGATCTGGAAAAAAATCAGGCTCTGATTCTTGAGCTGGATTTCCTTGTCATCGATGCGGCGCGACAGCAGCATCGTCCGGTACATGCGGACGAGCTCGTCCCTCGAGTAGCCCTCTACCGTGGCTGACGCGCCGCCGGTTCTCGGCGCTTCAGCGGTCTGGGCGTGCTGCTTGCCGTTGGTATGTGGGCGCTGCTTCATCCGTCGATGTCCCCTGCGGGGCCGGGCAGTGACCCTGCAACCGGTCGATTATACTCCCCACGACTTCACATGGGAGACCACGAAGGACAGGGGCCGGACGCGCCGCCGATCCTCTTTCGCTGGGCCGATATCGAGCTCGACAAAGTGACGGAAATGGTGTCGCGGAAGGAAATCACGTGCGCTGGCGAGTCGCTCGTGCAGACCTATTTGAAGAAGGGCGCGCTCGTGCCGAGGCACGCCCACGCCGGCCCCCAGTGGGTGTACGTGCTGCAGGGCGTGCTGCGGGTGACCTCGGGGGGCGAGTCCGTCACGGCGAACGAAGGCGATGTCGTGCGGATTGGGGCAGGGTCCCATCACCAGGCCGAGGCGCTCGAGGATACGTTCGTCCTCGACGTGAGAACGCTGTCGTAGCACTCCGGTTTTCACCGCCGCGGGTGGTGGGGAGAGTCTTCCTACGCTCCCATGAACGCCGCGCTAATGGATCGTGAAATTCCCGCCGCTCCCGCCCCGCCCGCCCTGGTGGACGTTGAACTTCCTCCGCATGCGATCCATCCGCCACTTCGTCTGCCGGTACTGAATCGCCAGCTTCAGGCTGGTCGGCCCGCCGAGATAAAGCCAGCCCACCAGCAATCCGGCGAGGTGCGTGGCTTCCGCCACGGAACCGTTTCGGCCGGTGATCGCCGCGAGGAACGCCATGCCCCCCATCAGCGCGGCGGCGACGCGCGCCGGCAGCGGAAACACGAACATGAACAGCATCTGCCGATGCGGGAACAGCAGCGCCCAGGCCAGCAGCAGTCCGTAGATTGCGCCTGACGCGCCGATCGTGGTGGCGGCGTAGATGCTCCGCGCGACGTCGAACGGCAAGAGCGACACGAGAACCGTGGCGATGCCCGAGCCGATGCCGGTGACGGCGTAGTACTTGACGAACCCCCGCGTGCCCCAGCGCCGCTCGAGATCGACGCCGAACATCCACAGGGCCAGCATGTTGAACAGGATGTGCATGAACCCCTGCGCATCGTGCACGAAAAGGTACGTCGCGAGCCGCCAGAACTCGACCCCTTCAATGACCGCGCGCGGCGACAGTCCGAGGAGGTCCGAGACCTGGTTTGACCCGCCAAAGGCCGCGAGCAGGAAGTGGATCAGGAACACCGCGACGTTCGCGATGACGATGGCCTTGACGGCAGGCGTCATGGGGCCGGGGCCGATGACGACGGCAGGGCCCTGCGGGCCGTAGCGACTCACGAATCGATGCTAACTCAGGTTGCCTGAGTTCCGCGGCTCGTCAGGCGTCCGGGGTGCCTTTGTCGGCGCGGAGCCTGGCCAGAAGGCG
Organism: uncultured Solibacteraceae bacterium; assembly: GCA_964548865.1. Lineage (GTDB taxonomy): Bacteria > Acidobacteriota > Vicinamibacteria > Vicinamibacterales > SCN-69-37 > DASUGC01. The sequence continues at coordinate 16,455 of CAZJTG010000047.1, read as the reverse complement.
GGACATCGCGATCTTGAATTCTTCGATGCGGAGCAGGTGGGCGGACACGGCCAGGACACCCATCGCGATGGTGATGGCGCCGAGTACCGAGATCGCCCGGTGGAGATCGCCCGGGGCGCCGAACTGGCTCTTCAGCCAAGCGTGCGCGTAGAACGCAGCGACAGCCATGACGGCCGAGGCGACGCAGGTCTTCGTGAATGTCACGAAGATACGACGCGAGTCGCCTCCGCCAAGCCGCCTGGCAATCAGGCACATCAGCAGACCCGCATTCAGGATGGCGGCGATGGCCGTGCCGAGCGCCAGGCCGCGGAATCCGTAGAGCGCATTCAGCCAGAGGTTCAGCCCGAGGTTGGCGCCGACGGTGAAGATGCCGACCACGACAGGCGTGCGTGGCTCACCCAGCGAGTAGAAGGTCGGCGAGACGATCTTCACGATCGAATAGCCGATGATGCCAGGTGCGTAGCAGAGCAGCGCCGGCGCCGTCATGGCGGTCGACCACTCGTCGAACCGGCCACGCTGAAAAATGAGCTCGACGATTGGATGCGCCAGGACCATCAGTCCGAAGATGGCTGGCACGGACAGCACGAGCATCAGCCTGATGCCCCAGGACAGCGTCGAGACCATGGCCGCGTGCGCCCCCTCGGCAGCCTGCCGCGCGAGCTCGGGAATCGACGCGGTCGCCACCGAGACGCCGAAGATGCCAATGGGCAGGTACATGAGCGTAAACGCGTACCGGAGGGCGGAGGCGGCGCCTGGCTCGCCCGTCGCGAGCCACGTGTTCACGAGAAGGTTGATCTGCGCCGCCGCGGCTCCGATCGTGCCCGGTCCCATGAGAAACATGACCTGGCGCAGCGCGGGATCGCGGAAGTCCAGCCGCCATTCGTGGCGATAGCCCTCGGCGCGGAGGCCCGGCACCTGAACGAGGAGCTGCGCGAGGCCGCCGGCGAGCATGCCGACCGACAGCGCCATGATCGGTTCGATGCCCATCCCCGAGAACACCGCGTAGCCGGCGACGGTCGAGAGGATGAACACGACGTTGTACATCGCCGGCGCGGAGGCCGGCACGAAGAAGCGCCGCAGCGCGTTCTGGATCCCCATGCCGGCCGCCGCGACGGCGATGAGCGTGAGGAACGGCAGGTTCATCCTCGTCAGCCAGACGGTGCGGTCGAGCTGACCGGGGATCTCGAGGAACCGGTCGTCCACCACCAGTTCCGTGAGGGGCCTCGCGAACAGCC
>CAZJTG010000047.1:0-15210 GCA_964548865.1 uncultured Solibacteraceae bacterium | reverse complement strand
TGTCACGAGCAGCAGCCCGTTGATGACCTGGGACGAAAGGCGCCACGCCGCCTCTTTGCCTTCCTTCGTCAGCGTGCGGGTGAGGGCCGGCACGAAGGCGGCGCTCATGGCGCCTTCGGCGAACAGCTCGCGGAGCAGCGTGGGGATACGCGTCGCGACGACGAACGCCTCGAACTGCGGACCCGTGCCGAAGTATGCCGCCTGCACCTGGTCGCGAATCAACCCAAAGAGGCGGCTCGTGAACGTGGCTATCGCGATGAGGCCGGCCGCTCCGCCGATGTGTCGTCTCCGTTGTGCGGCGTCAGGCACGGTGATGGTGTCGGAAGTGTCGGGGCGCGACGGCAGTGTGACGAATTTCGTAAGCGCCCAGAATGAAACGGAGAGTACCGGAAAAAAGAAGGGGCCTCAACCCCTGTGTTGAGGCCCCTGCCCGGAGGATGGATGAGAGGCGCTTGCTAGTGCCTTTCAACAGTCTTAGACGGGGGCCTCGCGGAAAAAGTTTGGGTGCCGCCTGTTAAGAACCGGTAATCAGGACAGCCGCTTCTTCACGGCATCGCTGAGCGCGCGCCCATCAACCGAGAGGCCGGCAAGCCGGGCCATCGTGGCCTTCATGACCCTGCCCATGTCCTTGGCCGTCGTGGCGCCGGTCTCCGCGACCGCCGCCTCGATTGCCGCGGCCATGGCCGTCGCGTCCGCCGCCGGGGGCAGAAAACGCTCGAGAAACCTGATTTCGGCGATTTCCCGGTCGGCGAGTTCCTGGCGCCCGGCACCCGAGAACTGATCCGCGGAGTCCCGCCGCTGCTTCACCAGGGCGCCGACAACCTGAAGGGACTCGGCCTCGTCCAACGAGCGTCCCTTCTCGACCTCTTTGTTCATCAGCGCGGCTTTGAGCATGCGCAGTGGCGCGAGCGACGCCTGATCCTTGCGGCGCATCGCCTCCGCGATTTCCGTCGTGACCGTGTCAAACAGGGACGGCATGATGCCAGTCTATCCCAGCGTCTGACGGTACAGGCCCGCGTAGGAGGCCGTCACGGCGCCGAGACTGAAATGCGTCTCGACCAGATCGGCGGTCCACGGCCTCACGCGCCGGGGATGCTCGATCGCCTCCACCAGCGCATCGCTGAGCCGTTCGACGTTGCCCTTCGGCACCACGCGGACGTCTTCTCCGAACAGCTCGTGCAGCTCGACACCCCCGGGGTGATCGGCAGAGACCACGGGTGTCCCCGAGGCCAGCGCCTCGACGGCCACCGTGGGCAGCGCTTCGAGCAATGAGGGCAGGGCGAACACGTCCGCCATGGCCGCATACTTCGCGACGACCGTGTTCGCGACCAGCCCGGCGAACGTCACCTGGGCGTCGATGCCCCGATCTCGCGCCCGCGCCAGGAGCGCATCGCGCAGCGGACCCGTGCCGCAGATCACCAGTCGCACGTCCTCGCGGCCTCTCGCGAGCCGCGCGAACGCGTCGATGAGGTACTGCTGGCCGGCCAGTTCGTGCAACCGCTTCACATTCAAGATGACGCGCGGCTCGGCAATGCCGAATTCCGCGCGCAGGGCCTGCCGTACCCGTTCGTCGGCGGGATGAAAGGCCTTGCCGATGGCGGGATACACCACGTGCCCTCGCGCATGCCGGAGGCCCACTCCGACCCCGTGTTCGAGCAGTTTGCGACTGTAGAACGTGACGGCGGCGGCCCGCTCGAACGCGCGGGCGAACGGATCGATTGGCCGACGGCGCTGGTAGTGCCAGACCTCCGTGCCGTAGAGCGTGAGGATGTACGGCTTCTTGCGGGACGCGGCCCAGGCGGCCGCGACTTCGACCATCAGGCCATTGCTGTGCAGATGCAGCACATCCGCGTCGATGGCGGCCTCCATGAGCGCCGCGCGGATTCGGCCCGCCTGGCGAATGGACTCCGTCCGCAGGAGCCGGCCCAGACCGCTCGCCGGTTTCTTGCGCGGCAGACACCAGACGCGTCCCGCGGCGAGCGGCGCCGCCGGGCGGCCCTGCGCCGGCTCGTGCGTCACGAGCGTGACGGTGTGACCCTCGCGTGCGGCCCATCCCGCGAGTTCGGCCGGGAGCAGCGCGTTGGCGGCCTGGTCCGGCGGAAGGTGCGGCGTGACATGGCAGATGCGCATGGACTCAGGCCGTCCGGCGCCGGCCGGCCGCGAACTCCCGGCGGTACTCCTCGAAGGTCATGCCCTCGGCGCCCAGGTCTTTCGTCGCGAAGGTCAGAATCTGTCCGAGCCGCTCGAGGAAGGCGTCGAGCTCGCCCTGGGTCTTGTTGTAGGGGCTGCCACCGACGATCGCTTCACTCGAATGGAACAGGAGGTTGAGGATGGGCACGCCGCGCCGGACGATCTGCCGCGCCAGCGCCACCACCTCGGCCGCGGAACTGTATGACGGGCGCAGCCAGCGCACCCGCGCGATCCCGGCAAGCCTCAGGAGCCGTTTCGTCGTGTAGTTCCAGGGCGCCCGGGCGTACAGGCGTTCGATCGACCGCGGCACCGTCCGGTTGAGGGCCGCCGAGATCGGCAGCTCCAGCACATTGCTCGATCCCGCGCGCGTCGCGTCGTCGTAGGCTAGGAAGTACGGCGTGAGCGGCGCGCCGACGAAGTCGGGGCCCTGCTTGTGCGCTTCGTAGAAGAGCGGCGCCACCGACGAATCCACGAGATATCCGGCGCGCTCGAGCGACGAGACGTGCTGGGCCGAGAAGCCGAAGCGTCCCGACCGGTACGACACGGGCCGCGTGCCCACAGCGCGTTCGATGGCACGGGTGAGGTTCTCGAGTTGCGCATCGAACTCCGTCAGCGGCAACGACAGCGCGTAAGGATGGCGGTCGGCGTCGCCGGGCTTGAACGGCGGCGTTTCCCACGCATGATGATGCGCTCCAATTTCGCACGTGCCGCGCGCGGCGAGCGACCGCAGGACGTCCGCCGAACGCGGATCCTCCGCGACCGGATGCGTGATGACGTACGTCGGCCGAGCGCCATGCCGCTCGAAGAACTCGTGCAGTCGGCCCAGCGCGTACAGGTTCTCGAACGTCTGGTGGCGCCGGCTGGCGGCATCCCACTGGTTGTCGCCCTCGGTATCAATCGCCACGAGCAGCGCTGGTTTCGATCTCATCGGTCCTGGTCAGAGTCCCCGAGCGTCACGTGCCAGCCACTCGTGTCGTCGAAGAACGACGGCGGCAGGTCGATGGCATTGACCTTCGTGACGAAGTCCATGGTGGACTTGACGGCGTAGTAGCCGGACTTCTTCAGATGCCTCCGGTATCCCTCGTGCAGCGCGAACGTTCTGATCTTGTCGGAATCCGCGCGCCGGGCCTCGCGGTCGATCCAGCGCAGCAGGGTCTTGATGGCCGACGCGTCGTCCGGATCGGCCAGCCAGTCCACGAGCAGCGTCACGCGGCCGCGCGGCTCCTGGACGTGCCGGTACACGACGTAGCCGGCGACGTCCTCGCCGCGCTGGAAAGCGGCGACCGTATACCGGACGTGCGGAGGCTGGATGTACTTCCAGTTCAGATAGGCGGCGTCACGCCGCACCGCGAAGGAGAACTTGACGGCCATGCGCTCCCAGAGCCGGGTGAAGCGTTCGTCGAACTTCGTGACGACCTGAACCTCGCCCTCGAGGGGGCGGTTCCGCGACACCAGCCGGATCCACGGCAACGTGACCGCGGACACGAGGCGATTCAGTGCCATCGGCCAGTGCGGCCGCCGGAGCGCCCGCCGGCTGAGCGGCTTGACGAGGCACGGGACCTGTCCGAGGTCGGGCCACTTCAGCTTCTGGAAGAGCCGGTACGACGACTCCGACAGGCCGAGGCCGAGCGACGCGCCGACGTTGCGGTCCCACGTCCGGAAGAGCACATCGCCGAGCCCCTGGCGCTGCCGTTCCGGCGCCACCATCACGTCCATGCCCCACGCTGCGTCGATCTCCTGATTCCTGACCTGCAGGCGAACCGGCATGGCGGCGTACTGGCCGACGATCGCCTGGCCCTCGCGGGCGACCCAGATCAGCGGACCCGTGGCCGGCGTGTTGGGATTGCGCCGGTACTGCCAGTCCCAGCGGAGGCGATTGGCTTCCGCCATGTCGTTGCCGAAGACACGGCGGTACAGTGCCTCGATCTGCTTCCGATCTTCGGGCCGGTAACGGTCGATCTCCGCCATCAGGGTTCTCAGGCGCCCGGGTGCTCGGGCGCCAGGACGTACTCCATGTTACTGATGAGCGCGTTCTGCGTGAGCGGGCTCGATCCGAGCCAGCGCCCGAGGGCTGCTGGCATACGGCGGACCGTCGAGGTCACGTGCAGTTCTTCGCGCTCGGTGCGGAAACCGGCGTCCCTGATCTGACCGCGCAGCCGCGTGACCGTGACCAGCTCCAGCAGGTCATCGTGCTTGACGACGCCGTTTCTGGCGTCGCGAATGAAGGAATTCTCATGCGCCGGCTCCTTCAGCGTCCAGGGCGCGTGACGGGCCAGCAGCCGGAACGTCCGAAACGCGATCGCGCGTCCGGCGATCAGGTGCAGCGGCACGGGGATTCGCAGGCGGGGGAGATGGGCCCCGGCAAACGACAGGTAGGGCGCCGTCGAGAGAAACATCAGGCCGCCCGGCTTCAGCACGCGCCGGCACTCGCGCAGGTACAGCGGGGCGTCGGCGACATGTTCGATGACCGCATGCGAGAGCACCAGGTCGAATGATCCCGACGCGAACGGCAACGCCATGCCGTCGGCCTGGAGAAAGTGGAGCCGCGTCAGCCCCTTTTCGCGCGCGAGTTTCGATCCCGCCTGACTGAACCGATCGATGGGATCGATCCCGACGACCTCGTTGGCGTGTTCGGCCAGCGAGAGCGGCATGCCGCCGCCGCCACACCCGGCGTCGAGCACGCGTCCGTGGATCCGGACGCCGGCACGCTCGAGAAACGCGATGACCTTGGCGCTGCGGTAATACTCGAAGAGCGCGTAATCGTATTCGGATCGAAAGCGTCGGTCGGCGTGCGCCTTGATCTCGGCGTCGTTAATCTGGCGCACGGTGGTGTCCTGGGGCGGCGGCCATCCGCGGGGCCGGCGCTTTTTCAATCAGCCACGCCTCATCCCGTTCCGGCGTTTCGTCGACCGCGAACGTCTGGATGACGCGTCGATTGGGATAGCGATCGAGGATTTCCTGAATCAGTCCAGGCTGACTCTCGTATCCGACCTTCGGCAACCCGTACGTGAGTATATAGCGTGCGTCGTCCCGCTCGAATCGATCCTCGTAGTTGCCGAAACCGCGGCCGACGAAGATCGGCCGGATCCGGTTTTCGAGCGCGAGGCCGTTCGCGAGCTTGCCCTGTACCGGCGTGCCGGGGGGAAGCTGTACGCCGAGCGCGACCGACGCGCGGTAGTTCAGGTCCGAACTCGACTGCGCCCATCTCGCGTACTGCCCGAGATCCCAGGCCCCAAGAACGGTCGCAAGCGTGACGCCGATGGCCAGGGGCACGCGCCGGCGCGCGAGCCAGGCCGTCGTCTGTGGCCAATACGCCATGGCGAGGGCCGTCGCGGCCACGACGAGCCCCGCCGCCAGTCGAACGGTCAGTCTGAAGTCCCGGGCCGCAACATCCTCATGGAAGATCAGGCGGAGAGCGGACGCCACCAGGATGAAACCAAGCGCCATGATCAACGGCGCGGCCAGCGCCCGCTGCTGCCATCCGGGCCGGGCGAAGTACGCCGGCAGCCACACGGTGCCTGAACCGGCGAGACCGGCCGCGAGTGCGATGAGCGCAGGTACGAACATCACGTATCGCCGCTCGTTTCCTGAGTCATGGACGACCAGTTCGAGAAAGCCAATCAGCAACCACAAGACGAGCAGCCGCTCGCCCGGCTTTGACTCGCGCCATCTGGCCGCGATGCCGGTCACGGCAATCACGGCACCCAGGGCCACGAACCACATGCGCGAGAAGAAGTCGTGGCTGACGGGGAGCCATGACGCGTTGCGGACGAACGCCTCGAGGCTGTACGTGGGCTTTCGCTGCACGCTCATCTGCCAGTTGTAGAACTGCACCTCGTTCCAGTAGGGAATCACGAAGTACAGGCCGATGAAGAACGCGGTCCCGCCGATGCCCGCGAGCGTGAGCCATGCCGTCCCGGCCACCCGCGCCTCCGGCCGGGCGAGGCCCAACCGCGTCCGAAGTCCGGCGGACCGGTCGGTGGCGATCACCCAGAGGGCGTCGGTGACAATCGCCGCGACGAAGAACGCCGCCGACGCCTTCGTGAAAAAGGCAAGGACGCAGGCCACGCCCGCGACCAGTCCCCAGGCCGACCGTCGTGCGCCGAGGGCATACGCGGCCCAGGCGACAACGATGAACGCGGTCATCGTGGATTCCATGAGGGCCGCGCGGTTCCACATGACCCACGTGAAGTTCACCGAGAGCAGCGCTCCCCCGATCAACGCAATGCCTCGCCCGTTTTGCTTGTCGCGAGTTCCCCACAGGGCGGCGAGCCCCATCATCATGGCGGCCACGCCGGCGAGGCCCGACACGACCGGCACGGTGCGGGCCTGCCACGTGCCGACGCCGAACGCCGAAAACGCGACGTACTCGAGCGCCGTGAAGACGGGCGTGAGGTACGCGGGGTTCCAGTTGTCCGTCTGCCAGACGCCCCACAACGCCTGGTTTCTGGCGTTGTGCGTCCAAGCGCCCTCGTCGTGCCAGACGATTCCGACAGAGACCGTCGGCGGGTCCGCGCGGAGCGACGCCACGCGCAGCGCCGCGCCGACCAGCAGAATCAGCGCGGCCAGTGCCAGAAAGCGCCTGTGCGTCATATCACCCCTGGCGCCGCCGCCATACGGAGAACACCGCGTCCTCGTAGGCCGGCGTGTAGCCGGCATCCAGCCACTCGCGCAAATGCGGCGTCGTCATGAAGAAGTCGAAAGAGTCTTTCACATCTTCTGCCAGTCCCCAGTCGTGCTTCTGAAGTGCGATGACTTCGGGACGGGCGCGTGTAAGGTCGGCCAGCAGGCCGTCCGATCCGTAGCCGGGGCGGCCGCGCTCGAACTCGATCACGACCGGCCGGCTCCAGAAGAAGCGCGATGCACTCGGGCGGTTGCTCTTGACGTACACGCCCCCGGACGCAAAGCCGAACACAAAGGTCGGCATGGCCTCGGGCGTGTGCTGGCTCACGTACGTCGCCAGGCGTTCGACGGCGGCCGGCGAGAACTTGCCGGCCTCTCCGCGATCGAATCTCGCCAGATATTGGCCTCGGCTGATGCGCCCGGACATGAACCGGGCGTCAAACGCCAGATTCTCGAGCGCCTGCGGGACGCCGAAGAGTCTCGGCTGGAACTGCGTGGTGGGTTCGATGCCGACCCTCCACGCGCCGGCAACGATGAGCAGCGCCGCCGCAGTCGCCACGAGACGCCCGCCCGGGCTGTCGCGGCGTCCCCGCCACACGAGTGCCAGACCGGCCGCCGCGGCCAGCGCCAGCGCGGGCTGGGCCTGCACGAAGTACTGCGGCAGGCCTCGCGCGCCGTTGATGGCGATCGACAGAATACACGCGCCCGTCCAGGCAAACGCGACGACATGCGCCCGGGCGAACCGCGCCCTCGCAAGCAACAGGCCCGCGAGTCCGAGCCCACCCAGAAACCACAAGCCGTCGATCCGCGCGCGATGGAAGAGCAAGGTCGCCGGATACTCGACCATGTGCAGTGCGCTGCGGTAGGTTTCGGCCGAGTACGCCAGGTTGTAGGCGATGGTGCCGGCCCAGAGATCGCCGAGCGCGCCACCTGCGGCGAAGTACAGCAGGCCAGTCGCGACGACGGAGGCTCCGCCGGCGCAGATCCAGACCAGGGATCGGACCCGTGACGCGAGCGGGGACTCTAAGTCCAGCAGGCCCGCCGCCGCGGCCACGGGCGCGATGTACACGATGGCGTTGTACTTCAGCCACACCGCCAGGCCGCAGAGAGCGCCTGCCAGCAGCAGACGCCTGGTGCTGTCGCGGGCGGACCACGCTGCCGCCACCGCCGCCGTCACCGCCAGGGCCATGAACGTCTCGCATTGCGCGCGGACGTTCATTCCGGCCAGCCGCTGGATCCCTGGATCGCCAACAACCAGGAACAGCGCCGCCGCCACGCCGCCCGCGGCTCCCCCGAACATGCGGCTGCCGAGGCTCCAGAGCAGCCACGCCACTGACGAGGCCGCCACGAGATCAGCAACCGCCACCGCTGATTCGTGAGGCAGGAAGCCCCACATCACGGCATACACGGCAAACACGCCGGGAGGCTTCTGTTCGAACGCGTCGCGATACGGCACCGCTCCGTCGAGGATGCGGTCGGCCACGTAGCTGTAGAGCAGTTGATCGCCGCCGGCGGGCTGGACGACCGACGGGACGCGGCACGCCACGAGGAGGCTCAGCAGGACAAACCATGCCAGCGATCCTGATGTTCGAGCCCGGTTAGCCTGCGTCATGCCATGGGTCGCGTGAGGCTTGAATTATAGTTCTCGGGTGACGATTCGAGCGCCGGCCGATCTGACGATGGTCGTGCCCACGTACAACGAGAAGGACCGGCTGGCCGAACTCGTCTCCCGGCTGTTCGAATCGGCAGGGCAGGCGGGCCTCGCGCTGGAACTCGTCGTCGTGGACGACAACTCGCCGGACGGCACGGGCGCGCTGGCTGACGAGCTTGCCAAGTCCTTCCGGATGACGGTGATTCATCGGGCGGGCAAGCTCGGGCTCGGCACCGCCGTCGTCGAGGGTTTCGCGGTCGCGACCGCGGACGCGGTCGGCGTGATGGACGCGGACTTCAGCCACCCTCCGGCGCTCGTCCCCCGGCTCTACGCGGCGTTCCAGCGTACGCAGGCCGACGTGATCGTGGCGAGCCGCTACATCGCGGGCGGGAGCACGCCGAGCTGGCCCTTCACGCGCCGAATGATGTCGCGGGTTGCGTGTCTGCTCGCGCGGCCGCTGTCGCCCATTCGCGACGCCGCGTCCGGGTTTTTCATTATCCGGCGTGATATCACCCAGCGGGTGAGCATCAAGGCTGGCGGGTTCAAGATTTGCCTGGAGCTCATCGTGCGAGGCTGGCCGACGCGGCTGGTCGAGCTGCCGTACCAGTTCGATGACCGGGAACTGGGCGAGAGCAAGATGAGCAAGCGCGAGGCCGCCGGCTATCTCGTCCAGCTCAAGGACCTGCTGTGGCTGCGCCTGTCGAATCCAGGCAGGCCGCGCAGGCACTACCAGCAGCTCACGCCGGAAGACGTCGCGAATCTCAGCCTGCGGTCCGGCGATCGCCCGTTCCCCGCCACCCGCGGCGGTGACAACCGGCTCTAGTCTGCAACGAGCGCCGAGCGCGCTCAGTTGGCTGGAGAGCGCTGGTCGCGCTCTCGCGCGATGGCCCCCGCCGGCGGTGCGGCGACCGTCACCGGCGATCCGAACAGCACCCGCGATCCTACGTGCCAGGCGAGGCTCCATTTCGTGGAAGCGAGCCTGAGGATGTCCGGCGTGTGCCGCAGGAGGTAGCCTGGCCGCAGATAGAACCGCCGCTTCGCGCGATTGATCGCGTCGAGCACGACGGGCTCGTCCAGGCCGTTTCCCTTGAGAAGGTAGAACGAGTACTCCATCCGCGACCACTCTTCACTCGCCAGCAGTCCGTCGCGCTTGGCCTTGGCGTAGAGATCGGTGCCGGGGTAGGGCACGGCCGGGTAGAAGTTGGCGAAATCGGGATCGAGACCGATCGCGTAGTCGATCGTGCGATCGAGGGACGCCGGCGTATCGCCGGGATAGCCGAGAATGAAGAACGCGAACGACTTGATCCCGGCGGCCCGCATGTTGACGAGCGCCTTGCGGATTTTCTCGCCCTCGAGGCGTTTCATCATGTCCTTGCGCGTTTCTTCCGACTCGGTCTCGATGCCGAGCGCCAGCATCCAGCAGCCGGCCTGGCGCAGGCGACGGACGAACTCCGGATCGACGAGATTGTCGGCGCGGGCGTTGCCAAACCACTGCACGGGCAGCTTCCGCGCGATCAGTTCGTCGCAGAACGCGCCAAACGTCTTGACGTTCAGCGTGACGGTGTCGCCCCACAGGTAAAAGTACGTCAGGCCGAACTGCGTGTAGCCCCGCTCCATCTCGTCCACGAGACTCTTCGCGCTGCGCTCGCGGAACTTGTGTCCCTGGTGGATCGGCGCGACGCAGAAGTCGCAGGCATAGGGGCAGCCTCGCGAGGATTCGACGATGACGTAGGGCTCGTTCACGAGGGGCAGCTTGTAGTGCGACAGGTCGAGCAGCTCCCACGCCGGATACGGCGCGGTGAGGAATCCGGTGAAGCTGCCGTGGGCGCGGGCAGGCACGACGTCGGCGCCCCGCCGGTAGGTCAGCGACGGAATCGTGTCGAGTTCATCGAGCGACGGGAGCGTCGCGAGTGCCGCGAGCCCGTCCTCGGGCTCGCCCACGCACATGCCATCCACCTCGCGCCCACGCTCCATCGACGCGTCGGGCGTGGTGGACACGTGAGGGCCGAATGAGAACATCGGCGCGCCGAAACGCCGCTTCAGCTTCGACATCTCGAACACGTCAGCCTCGAGTGTCGGTGTGGTGCTGGGGAAGACGATCAGCGTCGGCGTGAACCCGTCCCGGTCGAGCGTCGCGATGAGCGCGTCGACGTCCTGCCTCGAGGCCGTAAGATCGACGAGCCGCACGTCGCATCCGCGTTCCCTCAGCATCGCGGCGGCGAGCGCCAGCGTATAGGGCGGTTTCGTCGTGCCAAGGACTTCCTCGCGCTCCTGGCATCGACCCTGTCTGGTGAAGGCGATACCTCCGATGAGCGGAGGATTGACGAGGAGTGTGCGGGCACCCAGCATGGCGGACGTCAATTGGCGCCAATCGCCGCGAGTTCGGGATCGGCGACGAGAGCCTCGGGCGCCGTGGCGGGCTCCGCGGCAAGCTCAACCTTACAGCAACGGCGGCAGACCGGGAACAGGCGCTCTTCGACCAGCTTCTTCCGCAGCGCCACATACGGTTCGCCAGTCCACACTTCTTCGAGCGACTGCTTCGTAAGGTCCCCAACTTCGATCCGGATGAACGGGCAGAAGTACGCCTTGCCGCTGAACGATACCCGCGCATAGAGATACGGATACAGGCATCGCCCTTCCAGCGGCGCGCCGGGCGTGTAGTAGTTCTGGACGATGGAGGGGCGCACCTTGGGCCGCATGTCGAACCGGATGCCCCGCTCGCGGCAGCGGGCGACCAGCCGCTCGACCTGCGCCTGCACGCGGGCCGCATCGACGCCCGGGTTCGAGGTCACGAACGTCGAGATGGCCTGAGCGTTCGGCGCGCCAGTGAGGCGCACGGTTTCCTCGACCTCCTCGGGCGTGCTGAACATCAGGTGATTGAGGCCGATCGCATCGACGCCGAGTTCCTCGGCCACGTCCACCATGTCGTGGAGGGCCTCCAGCGTTTCGTGCGCTACCGTCGTGTTGATGCTGACGCGGAGCGGCGCGTGCCCCTTGCGCGCGGCGGCCTGCAGGTGCCGGAGTCCCGCGGCCGTGCGCTCGAACGTGCCTTTCACGCCGCGGGCCTTGTCGTGCAGCTCGCCGGGACCGTCGATCGACACGCTGATGTGCTTGATGAACCCGCGACTGGCCAGGTCCGCGAGCGCCTGCGCGCGTTCGGGAGTGATAATCGTGCCGTTCGTCGTGAGGTACCCGCAGACGTAACCCTTGCCCTGGAATACGTCCATCACGTCCAGGATGTCCTTGCGCATGAAGATCTCGCCGCCGGTGAGGCTCACCTGCAGACCCTGATGTTCGGGAAACGCGCGCGTCAGCATCTCGATCGGCATCTCCTGCCGCCACTCGCCCTCAATGTTGAGCAGCGTGCCGACGTAGCAGAATTCGCACGTCAGGTTGCACCGCATGGTGGCCTCGTAGACCACGCCCTCGGGCAGCCGGCCGGCGCGCCCGTCTCCGGCGCGAACGAACTGCTCGACCTGGCCTTCGTAGCGGTGCTTTCGGTAGCGGGCCAGGAGGCGCGTGACGGCCGGCAGGCGGCGCGCCCGCAGGGCGACGGCCTCCCTGAGCCTCGGGACGAAACTCATTCGGGGATCATTGTACCTGTTCCGCGCGAACGAACACTCGCCGGAGCGTGCCGGATCGTGCCGTAAGCGTAGTAGAACCGCCGCGCGGCCAGCGCGGTGGGCGTCATTTCGAGCCGGAACACCTGTGCCGTCCCGTCAGGGAACGTGACGAGGCGGCCGGCCGGAGTGTCGATCGTCAGGCTCGCGCCCCGCTCGACGGGGTGAAGGAAATTCCGGAGATCTTCGGATGCGACCACGTTGCCCTCGTAGTTCTCGGCCCGCAGTTCGATCGACGCGTCGGACGGCGCCGACAGGGTGGCCCGCAGGTCGGAGCCCACGACGCGCAGCAGCGTCATGAACGATTTCGGCGTGCAGTCGGCGAGCACGTCGAACGCGTCCCACGACAGGTTGGCGTAGACGCCGCCGATGGCGACCGGCGTGGTCAGAAGCAGAATGTCGTCCTCCCCGCAGCGCGCGATCGATCCTGCCATGACCCGCACGCCCTCCCGCGTGACGGTCGACGCCGATCGCCAGGCGCGACCGGCCTGCAGAATCTGCTGCGTGGAGACGGCGAGCACGAGGACGATCGTCGCGACTGCGGCCACGTGTCCCCGACGCGAGAGCCTCGAGAGCGCGCCGGCGACGAGCAGCATGACGCCCGCGGCCGGGAGGTAGAGATAGCGCAGGCCGCCCGTCATCGACGACACGGGCAGCAGGGCCGCCAGCGTGAAGACCGCGAGAAACGAGAGTTCGTCGTCATGGCGCCCGCTCGACATGCGCTGCCAGACGAAGTAGCCGAGCGCCCCATAGAACGCGACGAAGAGCAGCGTTGCCGTCATCGACTCGGGCGCGAACGATCCGGCTGGTGGAGCCGGAAACACGATCGGACTCGTGCTGTAGAAGATGACGTGCCGCACGAACGCGACGCGATCGGTCAGCCACGCGCCTGCCGTGCTCGATCCGGCCGCCCAGACGAGTCCCCCGACCGTGGCGATGCCGCCGGAGAGCAGCAGGGCGTTCGTGAGCCCTCTTGGCAACGGCGCGTCACGGTCCCTCGCCCAGGCGATGACAAGGACGCCGGCCACGCCGGCCATGGCCATGATCGCCTTGGGCAGCCGTCGTCCACCGCCGGTGGCGTCGAGATCGGCTCCGACGAGTCGCAGCACGCCGTAGGCGGCCACGACGAGCACGAGCGGCGCGAGCCGGCGGGCGGTGTCGTGCCAGGTGCGCCTGGCGATGAGCACGTCCCAGGCGGGCGCCATGATGATGAGCGCGATCGCGGACTCCTTTGACAGCAGCGCGAGCGCGAACGCCGCGGTCCCGCCAGCGCGCCACCCGGCGCCCGTTCTGGAAAGCGTTGCAAGGGACAACAGCGTGAAACACGTGGCCAGCAGATCGAACCGGGCCGCAACCCAGTACACCGCTTCGTGGGACGCCGGGTGCAGGCCGAAGAGCAGTCCGCCGATTGCGGCGTGGGCGAGCGAGAACATCCGCCGGCCCAGCCAGAACACGAGCAGCGTATTCACGACGTGAAGCAGGACGTTCGTCAGATGGAATCCAAACGCGTCGAGGTGCCAGATCCTCCAGTCGAGCGCGAACGAGAGGAAGCCTAGGGGCCGAAAATACTCGTAGAACGCGAACGTGAAGTAACCCAGCGGATCGCCGGCGGCCTGAATGGACTTGATGCGCCAGAGGATCAGGTAGTCGTCCGCGTTGAAGCCGACGCCGAGCGCCGGAACGTACACGGCGGCCGCGGCCGCGGCGACGAGCACGGCGACGGTGCGGTCACTTGGCATCGGCATCGAGCGGTCCGGCCGGGCGTTTGCGAAGGCGCGCCACGAGTTCGAGAAGGAATGCGCGCTCGGTCTTTCGGAAGAAGCCGGAGGCATAGAGCAGGGCGAAAAACGCCGACGTGGTCATGAGGCCCCGGATGATGAGGCCGGCGATCGGCGGCAGGGCGGGCACCAGCCACACCCCGGCGACCGCAGCCAGCACGCCGGATGCCGCGACCCGTCCCAGCCGGCCGAGTTCATACGGAATGGGATAGACGCGCCGGGCTAATCCGAAGGCGATCGACGCCTGCGTGAGGCCGGACAGCGCGAACGCCGCCGCGGCGCCCGTCATGCCGAAGCGCGGCATCAGGAGGACGCCGGCGCCGATGCCGACCGCCAGTGCCCCGAACGTCGCCGCGGGGTAGTAATGCGTCTTGCTGGTGAGATTCAGTCCGATCGACGTGAACAGATACACGCCCTGCGCCGCCATCCCGATGGCAATGAGGGGAATCACCGGGACGGCCGACAGGTAGGTGGGCGTCAGCACGACGAGAATCACATCGCGCGAGACCGCGACCGTTCCCGCGACGAGCAGCGTCAGGACGGCCACGCCGTAGGTGGTCATCTTCGACAGCACCGCCTGCGCGCCGGGCTGCTTCGCAGTGGAGTAGTAGAAGGGCGCCCACGCGGTCTCGAACGCCGATGTGAAGAAACGAATCGCCGTCCCGAGCGTGAATCCGTTCTGGTACACGCCGACCTGCTCGAGGCCCACGTGGGCCTTGAGCAGCATCTTGTTGCCTGCTTCGAGGGCCTGCTGTGCCAGGCCGTGCGGCAGTCTGGGCAGGCCAAAGCGGAGGGCCGTCGCGAGTTCCTGCCGATCGAACGCCGCGGTCAGGACGGGCCGCATCCAGCGCCAGAGGAACGGCCAGAGACAGAGCGTGAGAATCAGGTCGGCGGCGTACCACCCCGTGAATCCCCAGCCCAGGCCGATCACGAGTACGCCGCGAAGCAGGGTGGTGCCGGCCGATCTGGCGAACACGAACGCGCTGTACGTGATCGCCTCGTTCCGCAGGCGCATCAGGTGAAACGGTACGAACGTGAGGCTGATGAGAAAAGTATTGACCAGCATCAGCCGGAACGCGGGAACGTAGGCCGCGTTGTGAATGACGCGCTCGCCGACCCATCCGGATGCGACAAACGCCGGCACGAAGATGAGGACGTTGGCACCCACGAGGAACCAGACGATAGTGCTGGTCATGCGCTCGAGCGGACCGCCGCTGGCGCGGTCGTGGTAGTGCCGCATGAACGCTCCGTCGAGACCGAGGCGGGACGCGATCTTCGCGATGCCTTCGAACGCCGTGATGAGCGCAATGGCGCCGGGCATGAGCATTTCGCGGATCGAGGCTTTGGT
>CAZJTG010000046.1:0-19574 GCA_964548865.1 uncultured Solibacteraceae bacterium | reverse complement strand
CGTCGCCCCGCGCCGTTCGCGCGGCTCGCTCGTGGTACTCGCTCGCGGATTCGCTCGAGTTCGGGGGGCTGCGCCCCGCGACCCCGCCTGAGAACCTGCCGAACCCGTTCATCCTGTCGCACCCGCAGGACCCGTAGAACCTGCGTCGAAGAACCCGTGTCGTAGAATCGGGGACAGGCATGTTTCGCCGGCCAATCGCCGTTCAGGTAATTGTCATCGCCGTGCTTTTGACGACCATGGCGGTTCGCGCCAGGCAGGAGCCGCAGATTCCGGCTGGGCCGGACATCCGGGTCTCGGACGGGTGGTATCACCTCGCCGAGTGCAGCATTGCGGTCGGGCGCCAGGCGCCGTCGATGCCGCTACAGCAGGCCCTGCGTCAGAGCCTGCGGGCGTGTCCAATTTGCGAGCCCCTCGAGCACCAGCCGGAGTGGGCTGCCTTTGTGAAGGCGCACGGCGAGACGATCAAGGCCGAGGTGAAGGCGAAGGCCGCGGCGGAGGCGGCCGAAGCGAAGCGGAAAGCCGACGCCGAGGAAGCCGAGCGCGTGCGGAGACTCAAGGAACTCGAAGACGCGCGGCGGTCGAAGGAGACCGCGCCGGTCGTGCGCCTGACAGAAATGCAGGCGCGCGCGGCCGCCGAGGCGGCGCTGAGGGACGCGAACGGAAACCTGGCCGAGTTCCCGGCCAGGTTTCGCGCGCGCGTCAGGGAATCTGCGCCCGAGTTCATGGGGCCGTTGATTGCCTACGGTTCGGCGGCGCTGAAAATCTACGCGTCCGGGCCGGTGTCGCGGTTCGAGGCACAGGTGCTGGACCGGCTGCAGCGACGGTTGCCCATTGCGGGCGCCGTCTGGTCACCAGACGTGGCCATCGTCGTGGCGCCGGCATCGGTGGATGCGCCCGACATCAAACAGATCGTGGTTCAACGAAGCGAGGCGCAGGGGCGGTCGGGAGCGGAGATGCCCGCCACTGTGCTCTCGAGCACGCTGGCGCCCAGGCGGTTGCCGAACACACCGCCGACATCCCGGGCAGTCGTCTCCGGCGAGGTCGTGTTCCCGTTGTCGGCATTCGAGCCGGGCGAGGGCGTCGTCGTTCGCGTCATCGCGGTCCCGGCGGTCGGCGCACCGCTGAATCGAACATTCACGCTGCAGGCGCTTCGCGGCATTCAGTAGCGCCGGGAACCCTTGACCCGCGCCGCTGGAGGGAGAGGTACACAGGCGAGGCTCAGGAAACTCCGGGACGCCGAGATTACGAACCATCTCCTGGCTGATGGGCGACCGGCCGATCCGGCTCCTGCCGTGTTCGACACCTCACAAGAAGCGATGCTGACGCTGACATGGTCGCGGCAACGACGATGCGGAAGTCGCAGCGCCGAAGTCGGGCAAGGCGGTATACTCACGCCGCACCGTCGGGTGCGTCAGTGACAGCTGTCGCTACCAGAATCCCCAATCGCTGCGCCTCGGCCGGCCTGTACGAACTGCCACTGGTAGCCGGTGGAGGAGAGTTCGAATCGGACCACGCCCCAGGCGGACAGCAGCGCTTCGCTGCCGGGGCGAACCGTCCGTGGCGTGCTGAGCGGCGTCCCACCCGTTCCTGCGACGAAGGCGCGTACGCCTTTGATCGGATCGGGTGTTCCGTCGGGGCTCATCCGCGCAAACCGTTCGTAGATGTGGTCGTGTCCGAAGACGACGAACTCGACGCCCCCCGCGTAGAGGATTTGGAACAGGTCCCTCATGTCCCGGGCGTCCCCGTGTGGGCCCGACGAGAAGAGCGGGCGGTGCCAGTAGGCCGCCGCACAGCCCGTGCCGGCGGCTGCGAGTTCCGCCTCCAGCCAACGCGCCTGTGGCGATCCGGCCGAGGATGGCACTTCGCTGTTCAGCGAGAAGATCCGCCACGAACCGAGCGAGTAGGCGTAATAGCCCTGGGAGCCAGGCCCGGCGCGCGGCCCGAAGAACGCGAAGTAGCCCGCGGCGCCAGGAGTTTCGTACTCATGATTGCCGGGCGAAGGATAGGTCCGATCGCGATGCCGTCCCCAATTGGGCGCATAGCAATCGCGGTAGTCCTGTTCACGCCCGTTCGGGTACGCGTTGTCCCCGGCGGTGAACACGGTCCCGCCTATCCCATCGAGCAGTGCCGCCGTCTGCTCGGCACCATCGGAGCCGCAGCGGCCGATGTCGCCGGCACCGACCAGTATCTGCGGCGTCATCGAAAAGCCACTCGGCGGCGTGCCCGACGATGTAACGGCGCTGGGCGAAGCCGGCGTCTTCGAACAGCCGGCCGCGAGTACCGCCATGAGCACGATAGCGAACGCCCGCATGGTTATGCTCCCAAGAGCAGTCTAAGCACAGACCACTAAGGAATGAGCCACAAGATTCTGCGAATCGCTATTTTTTCAATCGCCTTCGGCCTTTTTTGTAGGCTCGCCGAGGCCCAGATCAGGCCGACATCGCAGGAGTCGCCGCCCGCGGCGACTGAGTTCGCCGAACGCGAGCCAATCCAGAACAAAAGGCTGCCAGTCAGCCTGACATGGGACGATCGGCCGGTCATCACCATCGGAAATGTCGTTCGCATCGATCTGCGCTTGCGGCTGCAGGCGGACTCGCGGGGATCGGACGCGTCCCTCGACGTTCCGGCGGACCCCAGGTGGGCCTCGAGGCGCGTCGGACTTGATGGCAGGTTGGGCGGCGTGTTCCGCTTTCAGATCGAACGCGAATTCTCGAGCGACACTCCGTGGCGCGATGTCTACCTCAATTACCAGCAGTTCGAAGCGCTTCAGGTTCAGGCCGGCAAGTTCAAGTTGCCGTTCAGCCTCGATGAGACCACGTCGGCGGCAAACCTGGACTTCGTGCACCGGTCACGACTGGCAGATCAATTGGCTCCGGGCAGAGATCGTGGGGTCATGGTCCACGGCCGGCTGTTCAGCAGAGTCGTCACCTATGAGGCCGGGGTGTTCCAGCATGACGGCAACAACGGTCGCCGTCGGAACCCGGCGCGGGTGTACGGCGGCAGGACGCTCGTGGCGCGGGTAACCGCCCGGCCCTGGCGACGGGCCAAGTCGGTGGCGAGTACCCTCGACCTCGGCGCGGCATTCGCCACAAGCGAGGCACCCACGGGCTATTCGTCGCTTGAAGGCGAGACGGCGTTCGGCTGGCAGTTCTACGAACCCGATCACTGGGTGAGCGGTCCGATCCAGCGGACGGGTGCCGAAGTACGCTGGCGGCCGGGACCGTTCTCGATCAAGTCGGAGTACGTGCGCGTCACGTCAGCCCGCGAGCGGCAGAGCGTCAGCGGGACGGATCTCTCGCCGTTGCTCGCGACAGGCTGGTACGTCAGTGGGACGTGGATCGTTACGGGGGAATCCAAGGCGGCAGGTCCTTCGCGGCCAAAACGAACCGTGTTCGACGGCGGGCCGGGAGCGATCGAACTGGCCACCCGGGTAGAGGAGCTTCGGTTCGGAAGCCGCGCCACGGGCGGTTCACCCTCGACCGGCTCGCGCGCCGACAACGTGCTCGGCAACAGGCTGCGTGCGCTCACGGCGGGCGTCAACTGGTACCCGTCGCGCTGGCTCAAGCTGCAGATAAATGTAATTCGAGAGTCAGTTCTGTATCCCGACCAGGGTCCCGTTCCTGCGCGCCCGGCTTTCTGGAGCCGCGTCTTCCGCGTCCAGATCGCGTACTGATGATCGGCTGCTGCGTTCTGGAATTGCCCTAGCGACCTGTTCCGCCGCGCATCGCGGCAGTTTCGCGGAGCACGATGTCCGGCCTGTCGGTGGCCATTTGCCGAAGCAACTCGACGTCGGCATCGATCTCCGCGTTCGAGTACGGCTTGCGCGTGTCCGCGTAGGCGGCATCCCTGATCAGCGTCCAGAGACGCTCGAGTTCCGAAGAGAGCCACCCGTTGTCACGCCACAGACCGGCCGTCTCATCGGCGGTCTGGAGAAAGAGATCATGGAGGTCGCCGTAACCGAGCGCGCGCTGGGCGAGCCGATTGTCGGTGGTGCCGTGGAAGATCGATCCCCAGAGAAGGTCAAGCCCAAACGCACGATCGCGGTCCCACGGCAGGAACGAGTGCCTCCCGGCGTCGTCGCGATGGAGATAGAAGTTGTGCATGCCGAAGTACCCGGCAAGGCCATCCACCTCCATCATGACCTTCTCGACTGCGAGGAGCCGCACGAATTGCCGCAAGTCGATCAGCGCCTCCAGATCCGCCCGTCCCTTGGATTCCTCTGGCGCGTTGACGGCCTCGAAGAGCGCGCGAATCGGCTCGTAGAGCGCCCAATCTGACTCGCTGCTGTGCGTGCGTGCTTCGAACAGGGACCGGTAGGCAGAAAGGTCGTCGCCGATGTACTCGCCATCGAATCGCTGGGTCAGGCGGTGCTCGAACAGATACCCGTCATCCCGTCCAAACGTCCGCTGAAGGAACTGCTTATCAACGTTCTCCATGAGGAGATACAGGCCTTCGTACTGGTCGTTCAGATAGAGACGGTAGAACGCCACTCGCGGGGCGGGCAGGCCCATGCGCGCGAAGATGGACATGGCGAGCGCCTCCCGCATCATCGCGGGATCCTGATAGAGGTTGTCCAGCACGAGGGCCTTCAGGCCGGCAAAGGTCTGGCCGGGCGTCAGCCGGTTGATGTCGATGTAGAGGCCAAGCTTTGTGGCGCTGCGACTGGACGCGCCGCGCGATCGGACGGCCACGTTCCGCACGGTCGTCTTGTTCCACTTTAGATCCGCCGAATAGAACGTGTTCTCGCCGAAGTGTGTCCGGAGCGAGTCGAGGTCGGCAGGGTTGATCGTCAGGTGCAGATCGCGAAGGAGGCTCGAGTCGAACACGTCGGCGGATGTCGCCGTTTCGACTGGGGCCGGCGCCGGCGCAGGCGCCGGAATCGGGAAGAGCGCTCGGACGCGATCACACGTTTGTGCGCCGGCTGACACTGACATCGCAAGAGTGAAAGCCCGCATGGGCATAGAGATACGCACGCCCTGTGGCTGAGCAAGAGCAGTGCCACGATGACGCCCGGGGCGTCGATGTGATGCGTTGTGCAATCACGGGAAGCCTGGCGACCCGAGCGGTCGCGGCCCACTGCGGCAGGGCCGGTTCGCGGCTGGAAAGCGTGGACACCAGGACCGTGTGGCCTCCGGGCGGTCGATTGTCCAGCGCAGCGTACCGGTGGCGCGATCGAGCTGAACGGCGGCACGCTCGACGGCGGCGATGAGGAACTCGAACGGCTCACGCCCGACGTCGGGACCGGCAACATCAACCAGTAGGCCCTCACGATTGGTTCAGGCAGAGGCTCAGCACGATCCTGACGTAGCTCGTGCCCTGGGCGGGCACTGCCGTGATCCCAAGCGACCGCCGGGATCGTCTGACGGGCACCCCCGTCGCCGGTGCTCCAGGTGTTCCGCGTCTGAGGCGACTTCCAGCGGAAGCACCTTCAACGCGACCTCTCAGTCGAGCGTGCTATCGGTGGCGCGATACGCCGCCCCCAATTCCGCCAGGCCCGAAGTGCGCGACGATGGTGTAGTGTTCAAGGCGGTCGCCGGGATTAGCGGGCGGAGTTCACTGAAAAGATACCGCCGCGTTGGCCCCACCTGAACTACACGGGCGCGCTTGCCCTTCGGCCAAGGGAGTTGACATGACGACGACGCGATCCTGGATAGGGGCCGTGACGGATGAATGCGCAAGTGGCGTTTCCGTTGGGAGGATCCAAGAACCCAGCATCGCCCACTCACTCTGGAACACGCCGCAGGGCGGGGCGTGGCGGGCGGCGAGGATTCTCGGCGGTGTGAACATACTTCGGCGCGACGGCCTCAACATCACCGCGATCATGTGCGGCGCTGAGTATCAGCTCAAGCCGCTGATGCCCGGGTCGAAGGTGAAGTGGTTCGTCAGCGCTCAGGGCGGCGTTGAGCCGTGGTTGAGCGAATCTGATTTCGTGATCGAGTCCGGGCTGGCTGCCGAGTTCAGCATCAACGATCGCCTGCTCGGCCGCGGCGCGGCCGGGATCAGGATATCCTTCGCCGACCGTGTCGACGATGGGGTGACCGCCACGATCGGTGTCGCGATCCACCTGAAGCAATGAGCAGCGGCACCCTTCGTCCCGAGGCAGCGTGACGCATGACCGCGCTCCGCCAGGCATGGCGCTTCCTCGCACGGTCGCCGGGGTTCGCGGCGGGCGCCGCCGCGACATTCGCGCTCGGCATCGGCGTCAACATCGCCATCTTCGCGTCCGTCGATCGCCTGCTCTTTCGCCCCCTTCCGTACCGCGAACCCGATCGGCTGTTCTTGCTGCAGATGATCGACACGCAGTCAGGCCAGCGCGTGTCACTGCCGGCGCGGTATGTGGCCGAAGCGCGCGCCCAGTTCAGCTTCATCGAGGACGTGGCCGTCCTCGGCGACTCAACCGGTTACTTCATGACCCCCGACGGCGATGGTCCGGAGATTCGCGTCTCCATGGTCACCTCCCGGATGCTCGACGTCGCCGGCGTTCAGCCGTCGATCCCAACATCTCCGGTGTCGGGCTGATGCCGGTCCCGAGATTCACGACCGGGGGACTGGAACGGACGCAGCCGCCGACACTCCGCCTGCGCGCCGGTGTTTCGCGCGAGGCGGCGCAGGAGGCGATCGACGCGATGGTCGAACGGCTTCGGCCAGAAATGCCGCCCGTGACGGGGGCGCCACAAGTCGTTCAACTCGTCCCGATCCGCGACGCGATGTTCGGGCAGTACTACCAGTATCTGTGGCTCGTCGTTGGCGGCGCGGTGTTGGTGCTCGTCATCGCATGCGCAAACCTCGCGGGGCTGTTCCTCGTGCGCGGCCGCTCGCACCTCCGCGACGCGGCGGTCCGGCTCTCACTCGGCGCCTCGCGACCGCGGCTTGTCGTTGATGCGATGGCGGAGAGTGTGCTCGTGTGCTTTGCGGGCACGACGGCCGCGCTCCTCGCCCTGCGCTGGGGCTCGCGCTGGCTGGACTCGGTGTTGCCGCCAATCTTCAGCCGGTTCTCCGCGGGCACGGATGTTCGCATCGTGGCGATCGCGCTCACGACGGCTGTCGTCGCAAGCGTCGCAGCGGCGGTGCTGCCAGTGATCGTCGTCAGCCGTCGCCAGGTGTGGCAGGTCGTGCCGGGCGGAACAGCGCCCTTCGGTGGCGGCTCGCCGCGCCGCGGGCGTTGGCTGCTCGCCGTCGAGGCCGCGATCGGCGTGATACTCGTGGCTGCAGCCGTGGTCACCGCACGTAATTTTTTCGGCCTTACGTCGCGAGGCCTCGGTTTCGATCCGCAAGACCTGCAGACGCTGCTCGTCCGCTCCTCGGCTACGACGCCGGCCGATCGGTACGCCGACATGCAACAGGCGCTCACGATCGTCCGAGAAGAGTCCGGCGTCATTTCGGCGGCGGGAGCGCCGATGATGCCCGTGTTGCGGACCGGTACCGCGCCCTTTGCGAAAGAGGGTCCGCCGTGCTGCCGCTGGCAGGTCACGGGTGACTACGTCTCGACGATCGGCGTTCCGGTTCTTGCCGGTCGTGCGATCACCGATGACGACGTGCGAGCGGGGGCGCCGGTTGCGATGCTCAACCAAGCCGGCCTGCGCCATGTGTGGCCTGGAGTCGCGCCGGCCGCCGCCGTCGGCCGGTTGCTCGCACTCGATGGCGAGCCATCCCGCGAGGTTGTCGGCATCGTCGGCGACACCCGTCGCGGCTTCGACGACGATTTCCTCCCCGGGCTGTATGTACCGGTCGACGCCGACTCGTTCACTGGGATGCTCATCGTCACGCGGACGCGCCCGGGCACGCCGGTAGCCTTCAGCAAGATTCGGCCGCGTCTCGAAGCGTCGAGCGGGCGCGAGTTCTTCTACGTCCGGCCACTGCAGCTGTCGTACGGGCGGGCGCTCGAGGCGCCTCGCTTCCGCGCGGTGTTGTTCGGCGCGTTCGGTGCGGTCGCGCTCGTCATCGCGATGGTCGGCCTGTACACGATCACCAGCTTCAGCGTCGTCAGCCGGCGGCGTGAGCTGGGCGTGCGAATCGCGTTAGGGGCGTCGCGCCGGACCGTTGTCGGCATGGTTCTCGCGGATTCGGCCAAGCCGGTCCTCGCCGGCGTTGCGGCGGGCATCGGTCTGGCGCTTTGGGCCGGGCCGGTGCTCCAGTCATTCCTGTTTCGCTTCAGCGCTCGCGATCCGTGGTCGCTCGGCGCCGCTGCGCTCGCACTGGTGGCGGCGAGCCTCGTCGCCGCCTGGGTGCCCGCCCGTCGGGCGTCGCGCCTGGATCCGCTCGTCGTGTTGAAGGCACCGTAACGGCGGCGGGCTTACTTGCACGCCGAACCTGTACCGCCGGCGGTATAGGTCACGGGATTCTGATCGGCGTCGACCAGGATGCGCACGTTGCCGGTGAACGTGAAATCTTGCGCTCTAAGGAAGGAGGCTGGTGCCGAGGGCCAGAATCGAACTGGCGACACCGTGATTTTCAGTCACGACTTTTTGCGATTTGTTGGAGTTTCCTGAACACGCCTGAGACGATTGTCCTCTTCGTAACACATTGAATTCACAATAGTTGTGTGGTGTCATCGTCGTCGATGCGATTGCACCCAGTCGCGCGCCGCTTGTGCCCCCAGTGTGCCCCCCACGAATATCCTGCCGACACCGTGACGAAGAATCACGGTGTCCGCGGTCTGCGTCATGGCTGAGCTGAACCTCACCGCGAAGACGGTGGACGCGCTCACTGCCGACGCCGGGGCGCGCCTCGAGTTTTGGGACGAGGGGTTAAAGGGATTCGGTGTCCGTGTCTCGCGGCGCGGCAAAGCGGCGACGACCGCCAAAACGTATTTCGTTCGCTATCGCATCGGGACGAAAATGCGCCGCCTGAGCCTCGGGGATGCCCGCCGCGTCTCACTGGCTGACGCACGGGCGAAGGCCAGGTCTGTGCTCGTGAGCGTCGAGAGCGGCGATGATCCGGCTGTCGCGAAGGCGCTTGCCAGGCGTGCAGAGACGTTCGGCGAACTGTGGGATGAGTATTTCCGTCGTCACGCGAAGCAGAACAAGCGATCGTGGCGAGACGATGAGCGAATCGCGAAGGCGGAATTGCTGCCGCACTGGCGCCACCGCAAGGCGAAGGACGTGACACGCGCGGATGTGCGTCAAGTCCTCGATGCGATTGTCGATCGGAAGGCGCCGATCATGGCGAACCGAACGTTGGCGCTCGCGCGAAAGATGTTCAACTTCGGATTGGAGCGCGACCTGGTCGAATTCAATCCGTGCCACAGAATAATGCCGCCGTCTCGAGAACGCTCGCGCGATCGAGTGCTGACAGACGACGAAGTCCGGTCATTGTGGACGGCACTGGATCAGGAGGAAGAGGAAGGTCGCTATCTGACAGCCGCGTTCTATCGGATCCGATTGCTGACGGCGCAGCGCGGCAGGGAAGTGCGGCGAATGAGGTGGTGCGATATCTCGCAAGAGCCAGCTGGATCTGTCTGGACGCTTCCTCAGGAAGTCACGAAGAACCGGCGCAGTCACCGTGTGCCGCTGAGCCCGGCCGTCATGGCCATCCTGAGCGCGGTGGGCATTCGGGCCGAGGAAGATCGGCAGAGCGCCAACAGGTTTCGCGAGAAAAGAGGCCAGCCGCTGCGTCCGCCAAGTGAGTGGGTATTCCGATCGCGCCGCGGCGACGCGCCGATGGGCCCCACACAGAAGGCGTTTGACCGGCTGCGACTCGCCTGCGGGAAGCCTGATTACACGGCTCACGATCTGCGTCGGACTGCGGCGACGAGGATGACCGGGGAACTCAAGATCCCGCGCTTCACGGTCGGGCGAGTTCTCAACCACATCGAGCCTGGAGTAACCGGCGTTTACGACCGCTATGCGTATGACGATGAAATGCGGGATGCGCTGGTTCGGTGGGGGCGACTCGTGATCGATGGGATCGTCGGAGGCGAGCGCCAAGTAAGCAAGGTGCTCTCCTTTCGATAGAGGGGCGGGCGGTCTGGTAGTCGGGCGGTATACTCGGTCGAGGACGCCAGCCATGACCCCCAAGCCTACGGTTGTTCACAGCGACCCAGACATCCTAGGTGGTACACCGGTCTTCGTTGGAACCCGTGTTCCAGTCAAGTCGCTCTACGACTACCTCGAGGCCGGGGACTCACTCGACGAGTTCCTTGAGAGTTTCCCTTCGGTCACACGAGAACAGGCGGTTGCTGCCCTCGAGCTCGCGCGCTCCATGACCGAGGCCCATGCGACTGTTACTCGATGAGTGTGTCCCGAGGCCGCTTCTGCGCGACCTTGCGGCTCATGACGCTCATCACGTGGTCGACATGGGGTGGTCTTCGAAGCGCAACGGTGAACTGCTGAAACTCATGATCGCGGAGGGATTTGAGGTTCTGCTCACCGTCGATCAGAACCTGCCGTTTCAGCAAGACCTCCAGTCCTCTGGTCTAGGCGTGGTCGTCGTGGTCGCGCTCACGAATCGCGTCAAGGAACTCCGGCCCCTCATTCCGCAGATTCTTGCGTCGCTCGAGTCGGTGAAACCTGGGGAACTCATCCGAGTTGGTGGCTGACTATCGGCCAGAGGCGGCACCGGCGCCTGCCATTCTCGCCCTGTGCTCGTCGACGTCCAGGCTGCTCGCTTCGCTCGCACCCCGCAGGCGCGGGGCTGCGGCCTTGACGTCGACTCCGCGCAGGGCGGCAGGGCTCATGCGCCGGGCCCTCCGTGAGGTCATCACCGGTTGGATCGGGCCTAGGCAATGGCAACCGCTACCAGCCGAGCTCCCGGCCTCCGACGCTGCCCCGACCTGACATGTAAGATTCATCGCGAAATCTGTCTGATCCCTGTAGGCCCGGCGGGTCGGTTTTCCGTGTGGACGAACAGCCACGCCCGTGCCGCGAAGGAGATGCCCGTGGGATCAGAAACGACCAAGGCTAGACCGCGACTTCCTCTTCCTACCAGTCCGGACTCTGCGATCACAGACCGGCCGCTGAAGTTCCTCAGATTTCCAAGCGTCCGCGCGCGGACGGGATTGTCCCGGTCCACGATTTGGCGTCTGGAGCGACAGGGCGGCTTTCCGCGGCACCGCCGCATTTCGAGGAACGCCGTGGCCTGGCTCGAGTCGGAGATTGCTGACTGGATGCGATCCAGGGTCGGCGTCGAGCCTGGGGATACAGAAGAGGGGCGGGTCTGAGCAGGGGGGCGAAAGCCCCTCATTCATGTTCGAAGAGAGACAGCCATGTCCCAGAGCGAGAGAGTCCGTCACCGTCTTCAGTCCCTGGATGAACGGCTGGCACGGTTGCGTGCAGAGCGAGACAGGCTCGCGGCACGCGCTAGCCGCGTCGAACGCAGACGAGATACGCGCCGGAAGATCGTCATCGGCGGCACGGTGCTCGCCGCGGTGGAACACGGAGGCGTCCCAGCGCTCCAGACCCGCGCGGATCTGGTCCGGTGGCTGGACCAGCATCTCAAGCGGCCTCACGACCGAAGCGTGTTCGACCTGGCACCGCGGCAGCTGGCGTGAGCCTGCCACTCCCGGGTGTGGCCGCGCCAATCGGCGCGGTGGGGCAACGCAGATGCCCGCCGCCTGGGGCCGGCACGCCGCCGTGCCGCGCACAGATGTTGATTTCGGCCACAGGCGCACTTTGGCGTTTCTTCGAAACGCCTGGCGTGCACCTGTGGCCGGTGTGAGGTGTCCATGGACGTGTTGGATCAGAAACCCAGCGTCGGCGGCGGAGCCGCCCGCACCGGAGGCAGTTTGTATCACCTGTCTTTTCGCTCGGGCGCCCGGGCCGGTGGTGCATCCGCGCGCGCCGCGTATGAATACGTCACGCGCCAGGACGAGTACGGCGGCCCGGATCGCGATCCGGCGGTTTACACCGAGTCCGACCACATGCCGGCATGGGCAGTGGACGACCCTGCCAAGTACTGGGACGCGGCGGACCTCTACGAGCGCGCGAACGGGCGGCTCTATGTCAGTGCGGATTTCGCTCTGCCGCTCGGTCTCTCAGCTGAAGACCAGATCGCCTTGGCGCGCGAGTTCGCGCACGAGCTCACCGATGCGGAGGCTCTTCCTTACACGCTGGCGATTCACGCGGGCCTGGACGAGAAAGGCGAGGAACACAATCCACACGCGCATCTCATGTTCTCCGAACGGCAAAACGACGGCATCGAGCGATCGGAAGACCAATGGTTCAAACGCGCGAATTCCGAACATCCCGAACGTGGCGGCGCGCTGAAGAGCCGGACGTTTCACGGACCGGCCTGGGTCGAGCGAGCCCGTGAGCGTTGGGCCGGAATGACCAACGAAAAGCTAGCCAAGGCTGGCCGAGGGGACCGGGTTGAGCACCGTAGCTACGAGCGGCAAGGGATCGATCTGCACCCAGGCGAACACTTCGGACCGGGCGCCGCCCACATCGCCAGCCGTGGAGACAGCCACGACCGTCTGGAATCCGCATCCTCGGCTATCGACGATGAGCGTGCCCTCCATGCCGTGGAGGCCGAGATCAGTCAGCTCGAAGCCAACCGAGCGGCGATCGTCGAGCACGGCTTGGCGGACGAAGCGACATCAGAATCACGCGGCTACTCGCACTCGCGCGGCGGCGGTCGCAGTGACGACGAGTCCTGGGAGAGGTAACCATGTCGAGTGCGCTCCAAGCGTTCAAGGCTCAACGCGAAGAGGTCGAGCGGCTTCACGTGCAGCTGACACAAGTCGTGGAACTTCTACGCGCCATCCGCGCGGAGGCGACCACGATCACTCACGACGATGTTCTTCGGAAGTTACCGGAGGAGGAACAGACTTGGCTGTTGCGGACACAGGACCTCATCAAGGAGGTTCGACACTTTCGGGAGGCAGAGCTCAATCGAATCTGGCCCGGCGTTTGGCGTCGATGGGTGGTGGCCATCGCAATCGCCTTGGCCGCCTCCGCGGCATTCGGCGCTGGCCACGTCTGGGCAAGTCGGCCCTATGAGTCGGAAATGGCCAGTCTTCGGTTCCGGGTCGAAGTGTTGGACTCAGTGGCTGCGCGGATCCTTGGAATGACGCCCGCGGAACGGCGGCAGTTCGAGGTGCTGATGAAACTGGACGCCTTCCGGAAGAGGAAGGCCCACTCGGCGGGCCGAGTTCAACTCCCGATCTCTCGCATAACAGAAGGTCAGTGGCTGAGAGCGTCAAGACGAGACCAGAGGACGTCAGCGAGGACTTGGGTCGAACGAGGTCCCGTTCGGCAGCCCGCTGATCGTGCGCTGGAGCAGCAGTGCGGCGTGCTGCCAGCCGGTGTTGCAGACGTTGTTGTTCGTCGTGTCGCCTCGTCGCTTGTTGTAACACCCCGTCAGGGGTTTATGAGATAGGTTCCAGCTAGTGTCCCGGCGAATCTATCCGCTGCCTTGCGATTTCGAGCTTCTTGCGTTCAACGGCCGTGAGGATTGGCAGAATCGACTCGTAGAGGTCGACAACCGCTTTGTAACAGCCAGCGCGGAACTCCCTTTCGGCGCGCGGCCTCACCGTTTCAGCTAGGACTCGCATCTCCAGGTCGATCTCGGATTGCTGACGGGACTCGTGGAGCTTCAAGAAGAACGATTCGTCGCCGGCGAAGGCTGGCACTGCGTACCTTTCAACCAGATCGCGAAGGCGTGCAATTCCCTTCGAGACGTCATCCGTAGAAACAGCTATCCAGTTGCGAAACTGCCTCGCCTCCTCAGGATTCGATAGCCGGATTACTTCCGAAAGTGCAAATGAGGTTCCCTTCCAAGCGATTTCGATACCCAACTCATGCAGTCTCTCGCCATGGTAGAGCGAGACTTCAAGCTCCTGCCGTCGATACCTCACAAGGGTCGGAACGGCGATTTCTTCTGCAAATCCGAGTGCCAGCAGAAACCCGAAATGCAGTCGCACAGCGTCCACGAAGTAGGAAGGCGGCACGCTTCCATCCTAGCTTACGGCTTAGAGAATCATTCGAGGCGGATACCAAAGCCCGTTTACTCGAATCCAACCCCTCTCTATCAAAAGATAGCGCTCAGCATTCAGAAAGGGCCCTCCCGTGTCGCCGAGTGGAGATATGTCTCGAATTGGCCTGCCTTCCCTCATGATCCTCCGGAGTTGGCCCGCATTCAGCTTCCAGTTTGCTCTCGGGCTGCCTTGATCCGGTAATTGCCCGACAAGCGTCCGATCACCCGGGTTCAGCTTGGTGTTGCGAATCTTGTTCGCGCGACCAATGACCAACAGCCCCGCACGCTCAGAGCCAAGAACAACGCCAAAAAAGACTGAATAGTCTTCCGGTGAGGCCTCGCCAAATCGAATTCGCAACTGCGCCAGGCGTTGTGCGATTGCCTCTTCTTCAGCAGCTTCACCAAGCCCCTCTCCCAGTGCTCGAAGGCCGTCGCGAATCGTCAAGGCGGTCGTGGTGATCCACCGCAGCGTCGCCGTCGGGTCAGGAAACGATACCGATACCGACGTGCTGTCGGTCCAGCCTCTGTTGATCGGCTCCTGCTGGTGCCCGGACGGATCGGCCCACCGCAACGGGTTGTTCGAGACGTACGCGTACCGATTGAACGTTTGCGGATCGAGCGGGTCCATGAAGACCGTATCGTCTGGCGAACCGAACCGCCCCCAGACATTCCGGTAGTAGCGGGCGGCGGCATAGTCGTGCGCCGATTCCGGGTCGCGTTCGAGTCCCGTGAACCGCCGCGGATCGCCCGTCATCGGAGATCCGCTCTCGCCGAACGCCGCGTAGTCGTGCCGGATGACCGGCGTGCCAGTGGCGCTCGTGACGGCGCGCACGGAGCCGAGCACGTCCGTGTGGTAGTAGGTGAGCACGGGCGGGCCGGTGAGCGGATACGCGTAGGACGCAAGCAGGCTCCCGCGGAGGTAGATGTACTCGCGCGCGGGACTCGGGACGTCCACTTTGATCGTCCACCACGCCCCGCTGTCGGCTTCCGTGATGCCCGCGGTCGTCTGCGCCCGCACCTGCCAGTAGTACGTCCCGTTCGGCAGCCCGCTGATCGTGCGCTGCAAAAGCAGCATGGCGTTCTGCCAGCCGCCTTCGCAGACGTTGTTGTTCGTCGTGTCGAGACACGCCTCGTAGAAGCTCGCGTCCGTCGCCGCGTTCCAGCGAAGCGAGGCCGTGTGGGTCGTCAGGATCGCGCCGGGCGCCGGTGTCTGTTTGCCGAAGACAACCGTGGGTACCCCGACGGTAAACGACCACCACTGCCCGGCGTTGGCCTCGGCGCCGTTCGAGGCGCGTTTGACCTGCCAGTAATACGTCCCCGGCGTCAGATCCTGCAGGAGCCTCGTCGTCCCGCCGCCATTCGGCCACCACGTCGTGTCGCACTGCCCGTTGTTCGTGGTGTCCCAGCAGACCGAGTAGCCCTCGTCCGGCAGCGCGGCCCATTCCAAGAACAGATTGCTCGACAGACCCTCAAGACCGTGGGCCGGCGCGAGCTTGGAAAACGCGACCCCACCACTCTCGGGGGGCGCGGCATAGGCCTCGATCTCGACGAGGCGGGTCCACGTGGCGAGCGCGCCCGTGACGGTGATCCGGATGGCGGTGGTCGTCACCGCCGGGAAGGTGATCCGTCGCCAGACCAGGTTGTTGTTCGTGACGGTGCCGTTCGGCACGGTCACGAACTGGGACCCATTCCAGTACTCCACGGAGAAATCCGTGAGGCCGTACGTGGAAAAGGTCATCGTCGGTGTCGGCTCGACCGGCGACTCCGAGTTGTCTTGCAGGGAGAACACGTCCACGACGCTGACCGTCTTGGCGCCGGCGAAGGACACCTGCAACGCATCCGGCCAGTCGCTGGGCGTGCCGTCATTCCAGCCGACGCCCCACCCCCACGGATCGCCTCGGCGGTTGCCGTCAATCGCACCGCTCGCGGCAAAGCCGGGACTATGGACCGAGGAGGCCGTCGCCGTCGCGCCGTTCGCCGATGCGGCGACGTTGATGTTCGGATTCCCGACCATGAAGCGCCACCACTCACCGCCGTCGGCCTCCAGCACCTCATACGGCGTCTGCGCGCGCACCTGCCAGTAGTAGATCCCCTCGGGCAGATTCTGCAGCAGCTTCGAGGTCGCGGCGCCATTGGGCGTCCATGCGCCGTCGCACGAATCGTTGTTGGTCGTGTCCCAGCAGACCCAGTACCCGGAGTCCGGCACGCCCGCCCATTGCAGGGTCACCGCACTCGGCAACCCGGACGCCGCGTTCATCGGGCCGAGCTTCGCGAAGCCGCCGCTCGTGACGGTGAAGCTCCACCACGCGCCGTTGTCGGCCGCCTGCCAGACCCCGCCCCGCAGCACGAACGCTTGCCAGTAGTACGTGCCCGGCGCCAGGTTCGTGAGCGTCTTGGTCGTGGCCAGACCATTCCACGTCCACGACACGCCGTTGCAATTGTCATCCACGGTGTGGACGCAGAAGGCATACGCCTCGGCTCCGGGCACACTGGTCCAACTGATTGTGCGGGTCGCGTTGTTGGTGGCCGAGCCGCTCGTCGGGGCCAGCTTGACGAGCAAGGCCGCATACTCGGCGAGGAGCTGCCCCCCGAGGCCGCGCACGTACGCCTGTCGGCCTGCCGCCGACGATTTCATCGTGCGCATCCCGTCGGCGTCGTAACTGTAGTTCGTCGTCGCGCCTGCCACGGTCGCGCTCGTCAGCGTCTGGCGCGGCGAGTACGTGTAGGTGCCGACGCCGTCGCCGATCATATTGCCCACCGCGTCGTAGGTGAAGGTGCCCGCCTCCGGGATGCCCACGCCGCTCGTCGCGCTCAGGAGCCGATTGGTGATCGGATCGTAGTTGTACGTGACGCCCGCCGACGCTTTGGTCTTCCGGTTCCCCAGGGCATCGTACGTGAAGACATTCGCGCCAGAGCCCTGGACTTGCGTCAGCCGATCGAGCGCATCGTACGCGTACCAGGCGCTCTGAGTCGGGCGCGGGTCGACGATGCTCGTGACGTTGCCGACCGGATCGTACCCATACGTCAGATCGATACGGTTCGCGATGGCACCGGTCTGGAGATGGTCCGGCCGGTAGCGCCCGTCGAGCGTGAGCGATTCGGTCGTGCCATTCCCGAACGTGAGCGCCGTGCGCGCGCCGGACGCGTGATAGCCGATCGACTGCGCCAGCACCTGGGCGCCCGTCGACACGCCGGTTGGCCGATCGGCGCTGTCGTACTCGTAGGTCACGACGCGGCCGCTCGGATAGGTAGTGGTTTTCAGGTTGTCGCGCGCGTCGTACGTGAAGCCGGTGAGGTAGGCCTGGCCGCCGAGCCGTTCTTCGCGGCTCGTCAGCCGATTCGCGGCGTCGTAGCCAAAGAGGGTTTCATGGCCGTTGCCGAGCAACGAGCGGATACGATTGCCGCGGGCGTCGTAGAAGAACCCCGTGTCGTCCGCCGTGCCCGGCGCATTCGTCGCCGTCAGCCGGTGGTCCTCGTCGTACGCGTAGAGCGTCGTGGCCTGCTCGGCCGTGCCGACCGCGACCGTGCGCGAGTCGAGCAACCCATCGGATCGATAGCTGTAGGACGTGGTCCCCGATTCGGGCTGCCACTCGGAGATGAACTGGTTGTTCGCGTTATAGGTCCAGACGCGATCGGCGCCGACCGGGCCGCTGACGCGCGTCAGGCTGCCCGCGCCGTTGTACGAGTAGTGCCAGACCTTGCCGTCGGCGTCGGTCACCGACTTCAGCCGGCCGCCCCCGGGCTGGCCCATCGATTCCCAGATCTGCGACGTCGTGTGCCCGTTCTCGTCAGTGATCGCCACCGTCGTGCCCGAGTAGCCGTACTGCACGAACGTGCTGTCGGGATGCGTGACGCGCGTCACGCGGCCGAACGCGTCGTATTGAAAACCGTCGCCGATGTTGGCGTTCCCGGTGAACGGATAACTACGGGAGGTGACCCGGCCTTCGGCATCGTAGATCGTCCGGGTCTTGACGCCTTCTGAATTCTCTGTCTCGATCGCGCGGCCGAACCCATCGAGCGTCGTGTGGACCCAGCCAATCCCGCGTCCGACCCGCACCGCAGATCCATCCGGCCAATAGGTCGTCGTGATCGTTGCACCCTCGGGCGGCGAAACGCCCGTCGGTCTCCCGGCCGCGTCGTATGCGAAGGTTGTCGTCGCGCCGCCATACGTCTCCGAGCCTACGGTGCCGTCGCCATTGACGATCCTCGAGACGGAACCGTGCGCCGACGTAGTGGTCTTCGGCACGCCCCATTCGAAGGAAGTCGTCACCTGATGAGCCAGGGGGTCAATCACCGTCGCCGGGTTCCCGCGCCCGTCTTGCTGCAATTGCGTTGTCACGCCGAACTGTGTCTGCTGCGTCGGAAAACCAGAGCTGTCGTCGTACTCGACGGCGCTGCTAAATGGTTCGCCGCCGACCGTCACCGTCTGCGCGCCGATTCTGTTGATGATGAACCCGTTGAGGAAGCCGTAATCGAACGTCCGTGTCGTCACGCGCGTCGTGGGGTGATTGCTGGCGGATTCCGTGACCCGCCACGGGCGCAGGTAGTCTGCGAAATACGGCGCGTGGTAATCAAACTGCGTGGTGAACGTCACGCCATCTTGGGTGATCACGCGTTCGGTCGGGACTTTGAGGGGACCGAACGTGTTGAACGGGACGTTGCCGTAGGTCCATTGTGCGGTCGAGCTGGCAGCGTCCTTTGAAACGGTCTGTTCCTTCAGCACCCAGTCGGTGGTCTCAGGACCGGCGTAGAGCTCGTGCTTGTAGGTCAGCACGCGACCGCTCGGTGTCGTGACGGTCGAGGTTTGTAGAGACTCGCCATCAAACGCGAACTGCCAGGTGCCGCTTTCAATCGCGCGCCCGCCCGTCGTGATCTTGTCGATCCGCGACTGGCCGTTGGCCTCGACGAACTCGTACGCGACGGTGCCTCCGGAGGGGGTGGTGACGGCGAGCGTGCCGGCCAGGCTGGGCGCCACAAATCCTGACTGGGCGAACGTCCAGCCCGGGCCTGTCGGCGGCTGGATCGAGCCACCGGCGAACGTCCACGTTCGGTCACCGTACGCGACCGCGGTGCCGCCGCTAATCGCGGTGAACTCGACGATGCGGGTGAAACCGCCAACGGTCTGTTCGAGGCGATCGACAACCGTCCCAAGGGCGCCGTCCCAGTAGACGCGAATCGTGTTTCCAAAGCGGTCCTCGATCCGGTTCAATCGCAGGAATCGATCTCCCGGGCCCGGGGAGCTGACGTAGACGTCGTAGAAGGCGAGCCGTCCGTCCGGCAGGACCAGGATGTCGGACACCCGGTCGTACTTCCAGAAATCTGTCGTGATCCAGTACGGCGGCATCACGTCGGTGTGCAGCTTCTTCCGGGTGCCGTCGGCCATGACCAGGACCTTCGGTGTGTACTGGGTGTCTTCCACCTTGATTGGAACATCGGTAAACGTCACCGTCAGGCCGGCGCCGCTTCGGAAATTCTGCGAAATCCGCAGATCCATGCCTGCATCGCCCGGAAGGCCCAGGACGGGGACCGTGATCGACACGCTGCCATTCACCATGTCGACCGACTCGAAGGGCAGGTTCGAGAAGTAGCCGCGAGTTGCTTGCCGGCTGACGGCCCCGAACGCCGCCGCACCGGGACTGGGTGCCGTCCTGGTGCTTCCGACA
>CAZJTG010000045.1:19024-19632 GCA_964548865.1 uncultured Solibacteraceae bacterium | reverse complement strand
CCTTCGGCGTCACGATCGAGCCTGCCGGCGGATCGGCGACGCCCACGATGCCGATCGTGATGCTTGGCAAGTAGGCCGGGGTCCGTTCAGGTCTGGGTCAGATCGAAAATGATGTCTGACCCCCGTCTGACCCCGTTGTGTACCATTCCGGCTCATGAAGAAGCTGGCTCTCGGTCTCATTCTGCTCGTCACTGCCGCCTGTTACTCCGGGAAGCTGCCGCAGCATCCGGACGCGGTGCGATGGCAGCAGCAGGCAGCCAGCGTCACCATCACGCGCGACGACTGGGGCATCGCGCACGTGCGCGGCAAGACGGACGCCGGCGCGGTGTTCGGCATGATCTACGCGCAGGCCGAGGACGACTTCAACCGCATCGAGACCAACTATCTGAATTCGATGGGCCGGCTGGCGGAAGCCGAAGGAGAAAGCGCGATCTATCGCGACCTGCGGATGAAGATCTTCATCGATCCGATCCAGATGAAATCGCAGTACGACACGGCGCCCGAGTGGTTGAAGGCCCTGATGATCGCGTGGGCGGACGGGCTGAACTTTTACCTCCAGACCCATCCAGCCGTGAAGCCGCGCGCCATCAAGTCGTTCGAACCCTGGA
>CAZJTG010000045.1:9430-19014 GCA_964548865.1 uncultured Solibacteraceae bacterium | reverse complement strand
TTCAGCGAAGGCAGCATCGGCGGCGACATCGAGCGGGTGAACCTCAGAGCGCTTGAGAAGTTCTATGGCGCGCCGCGAAACGACGCCAGCGACAGCAGCGACGCCACTGGAGGGGACGAAGATCTGGACTACAGTGCCGAGCCCTCCGGTTCCAACGGCTTCGCCATCGCGCCGTCGAACTCGGTCACGAAGAAGGCGCTGCTCTTTATCAATCCCCACACCTCTTTCTTTTTTCGATCCGAGCTGCAGATGTCGAGCGACGAGGGGCTCAACGCCTATGGCGCGGTGACGTGGGGCCAGTTCTTCATCTACCAGGGCTTCAACGAGCGCGCCGGCTGGATGCACACCTCGAGCGGCACGGACAACATTGACGAGTATGCGGAGACGGTGACGAAGACGGGGAACGGCTACGTCTACAGGTACGGCAGCGAGGAGCGGCCCGTGGCGGCCACGAAGATTTCGGTGCCCTACAAGACCGCGACCGGCATGGCGACGAAGGAATTCACGGTGTTTCGCACGCACCACGGACCCGTCGTGCGCGAAGACGCGGGCAAGTGGATCGCCGTGCGGATGATGCAGGAGCCGCTGAAGGCCCTGACGCAGTCCTACTCCCGCACGAAGGCACGCGGCTACCAGGATTTCCGCAAGACGATGGAGCTCCATACCAACTCGTCCAACAACACGATCTTCGCCGACGCCGACGGCACGATCGCGTACTTTCACGCGAACTTCGTTCCGAAGCGCAACCAGAAATTCGACTGGTCGAGGCCGGTGGACGGCAGCGATCCCGCGACCGAGTGGGGCGAGCTCCACACGATCGACGAATCGCCGCTCGTCGTGAATCCAAGGACAGGCTGGCTCTACAACACCAACAACTGGCCCTACTCGGCGGCGGGCGCCGACAGCCCGAAGCACGCCGCGTATCCCGCCTACATGGATCGCAACATCGAGAATCCACGAGGCGTTCACGCCATCCAGGTGCTCGGCGCCACGCCGACGTTCTCGATGGACACACTTCGCGACGCCGCGTTCGACAGCTTCCTTCCGGAGTTCGCCGTGACGATCCCGCAGCTCGTCCGGGCATTCGACGCGCTGCCTGTGTCGCACGGACTGAAGAAGAAGCTCGACGCGCCCGTTGCCGCCCTGCGCGCCTGGGACTTCCGCTGGTCAGCGCAGTCCGTGCCGACGGCGCTGGCCTGTTTCTGGGGCGACGAGATGTGGACGCGATCCCTCTCGACCGAGATCAACGGCCGGGGCACGCCTTCCTACGAGTGGATCCGGAAGGAAGCGTCCGCGGCGATCCGCCTCGACGCCCTGGCCAAGGTCGTGGACAGGCTGGCGGCCGACTTTGGCAGGTGGGATACGCCGTGGGGCGAGATCAACCGCTTCCAGCGCATCAGCGCCGAGATCGTCCATCCGTTCGACGATGCGAAGCCCAGCATTCCGGTGCCGTTCACGTCTGCCCGATGGGGATCGCTCGCGTCGTTCGGCACGCGGACCCCGCCTGGCATGAAGAAGCTGTACGGCGTGACCGGCAACAGCTTCGTCGCCGTGGTGGAATTCGGACCGGACCGCGTGCGCGCGAAAGCCGTGACCGCGGGTGGTGAGAGCGGCGACCCGGCGTCGCCGCACTTCAACGATCAGGCGGAGCGATACGCGAGTGGCAACCTCCGTGACGTGTACTTCTATCCAGACCAGCTGAAGGACCACACGCGACGCACGTATCAGCCAGGAAAGCAGTGACGTGACCGGGGTTGCACAGCGGCCGTGGCCGATGCCGGCGGCGCCATGGAAATGGCGCCAGTCCTGGCATGATCTGCTGTTCGCTCACTGGCCCGTTCCCGTCAGCACCGTTCGCCGCTTCGTTCCAGACTGGCTGCACGTGCAGGAGTTCGCCGGCTCAACGTGGGTCGGGCTCGTGCCCTTTCGCATGACGAACGTCACGCTGCGCCACCTCCCGCCCGCGCCGGTCCTGTCGCACTTTCCCGAGATGAACCTCCGCCTGTACGTCGAGCGCGACGGGAAGCCTGGGGTCTGGTTCCTCAGCCTCGATGCGTCGAGGCTTGCCGCCGTGATTGCCGCGCGCTGGCTGGCGCATCTGCCGTACTTCCATGCGCGAATGACGTGCGAGGCGGAGGCTGATGGCATTCGGTATGCGTCCGTACGGCGGCGCGACAGCCGCGTGGCTTTCGGTGCGAACTACGGACCGACGAGTGCGGTCGCCGCCAGCGTGCCCGGGACGATCGAGCATTTTCTGACGGAGCGCTACTGTCTCTACACCGAGAACTCACGCGGCAGCCGGCTGCGGATGGAGATCCACCACGAGCCGTGGCCGCTCCAGCAGGCGCAGGCGCGAATCACGGTGAACGGCGTGGCTGCGCACCAGGGGGTCGCGCTTCCAGACACCACGCCCCTGCTTCACTTCAGCCGAAGGCTCGACGTGGTCGGCTGGGGCTTCGAACGAATCTGAGACGTTACTGATCCTGTTTCCGCAGGCGACGCGCAAGCAGCCAGCCTGCGCCGGCCGCGACGAGAAGCAGCGTGCTCGGCTCCGGCACCGGCGTTGGCGGCGGTGGTGGAAACTCCGACGGCGGATTCCCCGGCGGCGGAGGGTTACCCGGTGGCGGCGGATCGCCCGGCGGCGGATTCCCCGGTGGCGGCGGATTCCCGGGCGGCGGCGGATTCCCGGGCGGGGGAGGTCCCGGCGGCGGGTTCCCTGGCGGCGGGTTGCCCGGCGGAGGCGGATCACCTGACGGCGGGTCTCCCGGCGGTGGGTTTCCAGGCGGGTTGCCTGGCGGCGGCAGGCCTCCCGGTGGGTACGGCGGATTACCCGGAGGATTGCCGTACGGCGATCCACCAGGCGTCGGCAGGCCGCGCGAAGTCAGATGCGGCGGCGTATAGAACGAGAACTTGGGATCGAGCGGCGCCTGATTCGTCACCGACAGGGGCGCCACCACGGCGTCGAACGCGTCGGCCGGCGGCTCGGCGTCGAGCGTCGGCAGCAGCGGATCGACCGAGATGCCGTTGCCGCACCGGCACCGCAGCATCTTCTCGCCGTCGGTGAGGACGGACTCGCCGGCGGGAATCGTGACCTTCGCCTTTGTCCAGTACACGCGGTCCGCGACCCGATACGACACGTGCGCCTGCATCGGCTTCGCAAGCCGCTGTACGCGCATGTTGGCGGGATCCATCCCCGTGTAGTGATCGGCGACGACCTTGTCGCGCGCCATGACTTCCAGCATTTCCTCCGGCGAGTGGACGCCGCCGGGGACGACCGAGTAGCGATATACCGGGCGCCCGCCTGACGATCGGATCGCCCGATCGATCGAGTCCGCGTCAGCGCCGATTGGAGTGACGGCCGCGCTGTCCGAGGCCTGAACCCGTCGGTTCGAGTGCTCGAGGCGCTGCCAGATGACCGCGCCGAAGATCCCCAGCGAAATGACGATGCCCGCGAGAGCTCCGGCAAAAACCCGCCTGCTTCGCTTGCCGCGACCCGGAGTGGACCGCCGTCGGCGCCGCCCGGGCCCGGGCCCGGTGACGGGCGAAAGTTCACTATCCACGGCTCATTCCAATGGCAACGGGCGTACCACACAAAGTGTGGTCGAAATCGGGCCTTATCGTCTGACTGGCCATCAAAAGTCGCCGGAGGGGCTGAAAAACTTACAGCAGCGACCAGTAATCTCAGTTCTGTTAGTTGACGTGGGCGGGCCCAAAGGCCAGCTTGGCGGCCATACGGTCGAACGCTGTCATGCCGCCGCCCACCTTCGGATTCATGATCGACGGCCGCGATTCCACGTGGTTGTAGCCCAGGGCGTGGCCGAGTTCGTGGGCGCGGGTCACCAACCGGTGCTTCAAGTCGCGATCCGCGTCCCGGTCCACCATGACGACCGCGGCCGAAATCCTGCCAGCGCGCGTCATGCGGCCGCCGTAACCCAGGCTGCCGGTCGCTGACCGCAGGCCGCGGAACCTGCCCACCACGATTTCGCCGGCGCCAAGCACTTTCAGGATTTCGCCTGCGGCGGCCGTCTCGGTCCTGACTCCCGCAAAGGCTTTGAACCGGCCGCCCGTCAGTTCGCCCAGTGCCTGGGTCAGATCGGCGACCATCGATTCCTGTTCCGTGTCGGTGAGGCGCTCGTCCGTGGCGGCGTAACCCGTCATGAGTTCGCCCTTCGAGTAATCCAGCACCGAGGTCACCACGACGAGCGCGGGCACGACCTGCCAGGATTCGCGGCGGCCTTTCGTGCCCTCGAGCAACTCGCGCAACGCGGCGGAGTCGGCAGAAGCGTCTGTAGGGTTGTTGTCGCGCCCCTCCACGCGGATACCCGCGAGGCCCGCCGCGAGGACGCCGCACAGTGCGAAGCGCGCGATCGTTGAACGCATGTGCCTCGGGCTGGTGCAAGTGTTGTGCACGCCGGCGTGCGCGCAAAGCACGCTGAATTTCTCGGAGATTTGCAGGATCACAATGCTGCGGATATCGAGATTCGCCCTCGGATTTCAGTCCTGCACGTGCCTGATGCCGGTTCCCACAATTGTCATGAGGCCAGTGCACGTACCACATCCGTGATTTGGGGTACCCGTGTCAAGACGTCCGCCCACGCCAGGCCTACGCAGTCCGCGTGTGGCGCGTAGAATCGGCGTGCATTGCAGGAACGGGAGCGAGACCTATGCAGCCTGACATCGAACATGCCCTCAGGAACCTCACGCTCGCACCGTACATCGTGAAGGCGATGGCGCTCATCGGTGTGAGGCGCCGGGGCGGCAGCAACATGTTCCGGCACCAGCTCAGCACGCTGGCGATCCTGCTCGACTACAAGGTCCTCGACCCGATTCTGCTCAAGGCGGCCGTGATTCACGATCTGTTCGAGGACGCCGCCGACATGCCCGGTGTCACCGAGGAAGAGATCGTCAGTCTCGACCGCGATGGCCCTGCGGTGTTTGCGCTCGTCATGGAAGTGACGATCAGAATGGTCCACGGGCAGAAGGAGCCGAAGGCCGTTTATCTCCGCCGCGTCATGACCGCCGGCACGAGCCGCGCGCGTCTCCTGAAACTGGCGGATCGCATCAGCAACCTGACGGCGCTGGGTTTCGTGAACGAACCGGAATTTGTGACGCGCTATGTCGAGGAGACCAGGACGCACATCCTGCCGTACGCCGAGCAGGTAAATGCCGACATGTTTCGCGAGCTGTCAGACCTCGTGAAGAGCAGGGGCAGCGGGTCGCTGGGGCAGATTACCCAGCGGTCAGCGACGAAAACGTAACCGACCATCATGGTAGGCTCAACGTTCTCGCGAGGCCTTCCTTTGCACGTCGAACAATTATTGATGCTTGTGTCCGAGGCCGCCGTCATGGCGGTCGTCGTGATCGGTCTGTTCCGGGCGCGCACGGCGATCGGACCGACGCCGCTCTACGTCGTTCTTGGCGGCCTCCAGTACCTCGAAGCGACGCTCAGCATGCGGGCCGAGGTGGCGCCGGGCTTCTGGTTGTATCCGGCGTCCACGGTGATGTTTCCGGCGACGCTGGTCTCGGTGCTTCTCATCTATGTGAAGGAGGACGCGCTCGAAGCGAGAAAGCTCGTCTACGGCCTCGTGCTGGCGAACGCGGTCGCCGCGATCATGTCGCTGCTGATCGGCGTGCACCTCGAGTTGCCCGGCACGGCGCCGTCCAACCTGCGCGCGCAGGATTTTCTTGGAAGCGCGTGGATTTCCCTGGTCGGCACGTCACTCCTCCTTCTGGACGTGCTGGGTATCATCCTCTTCTACGAGTTCTTCAGCCGCCATACCCGCGGCCTGTTCGCCCCGTTCTTCTTGTCGTTTCTCACAATCGTCGCGTTCGACAACCTGCTGTTCATGGCGGCGGTTCACCGCGGTCGCCCGGACGTACTCTGGCTGCTGGCGACGGGATTCCTCGGCAAAGCCAGCGCGGCGCTGTTCTACTCGGTGCTGGCCTGGGCGTACCTGAGATTTTTCGAGCCACGAACCGCCGTGGTCGGCAGCGGTCTCGTGTCCGATGTTTTCCAGCGGCTGACGTACCGGCAGAAGTACGAGCAGGTCCGAAAGCGCATGGTGAGGGACGCGCTCACCGGTCTGTTCAATCGCGGTCACTTTGACGAGGTGCTGCCGGAAGCGATGGCCAGCGCCACGCGGACCGGCGAATCTCTGAGTCTGCTGATCGTGGACGTCGATCGATTCAAGCAGATCAACGACGGACTGTCGCACGTCGAGGGGGATCGGGCGCTGCAGCTCATCGCCCGCACGCTGGCCAAGCAGACCCGCTCGGGCGACGTAGCCTGCCGGCTCGGCGGCGACGAATTCGTCGTGCTGCTGAAGGCCGACGCCGCCGCCGCCGAGGCGTTTGCGCATCGGTTCCGCGAGGCCCTGGCCACCGCGTGCCGGACCGCCAGCCCGCCCCATCCGTGGGGCCGGCTCTCGACGACCATCGGCATTGCGACCTTCCGGCGGAACCTTGAAATCCGGACACCCGAGGACCTGATGCGAGCGGCCGACCGTCGACTGTATGAGGGCAAACAGGCCGGGCGCGATCGGGTCGTCGGGGTATCGGCCGTCCCCACAGCCTGAACGCGAGTTTTACTGCCTCTTCACGACTCAGGGCTTCTCAGGGAAACTGACCTCAGATACACGACTTCGCGCCAGCCGGGCGCGTAACTTCAGTGTGTGACTGAAGGAGAAACGGCCATGTTGTCTGCATCACATCGTGTGTTCGTCTGGATCGCCCGCCTGGCCGGCATCGGACTGGTCGCACTCGCGTCGCTGTTTGCGTTCGACGCTTTCCACGGCAAGCCGCTCGCCCAGGCCCTTCCAGATTTCGCCATGCATCTGCTGCCGGCGGCCGTGGTCGGCCTTGTCGTGCTCGCGGGCTGGCGGCGGCCGTGGGTGGGCGCCGCCGGGTTTGCGGCGCTGGGGATCGCGTACGCGGTCAGCATTCCATGGCGGCCGGAGTGGATTCTCGCCGTGGCGGGACCACTCTTCGCGGTGTCGATCCTGTTTGTGCTGAGCGCCGCCTCGACGCCGAAGCAGCTGAGCCCTGCCGGGCGGTAGCGGCCGGCCGCTATTTTCCGGCGGCGCGACGTCCCGGCCGGACGATATCGATGACCGTCTTGTCGAGCTCGCGCAGTTCGGCTGTTCCCTTCGCGACGTCGACAATTGTCAGGCGGTTGGTGCCATTGTGCACGGCGAACAGCCTGGTCCCATCCGGGGTGACGGCGAGACGGGTCGGATAGTCCGACACGCGAATCGTGCGCTCGACGGTCCGCTTGTCGACATCGATCACCGCAACCGAGTGGTCGCCGAACTGGGGGGCAAAGGCGTATCTGCCGTCCGGCGAAATCGCCACGTCCATCGGGTGGCCGGTCAGCGTGACGTCGGCCGCGATCCGGTTCGTCGCAGTGTCGACGATCGTGACGCGCCCGCTGCTGGTGGTGCCGTTGGGTACGAGCAGCCAGCGCTCGTCCGGGGAGAGCGCCGGCTGGCGGGCCCCGTCCTCAAAGCGGATGCTCGCGCGCTCCTTCAGCGTCGAGGCGTCGAGCACCGTTACGAAGCCGGAGTAGTAGTGGTGCGGTACGAACAGGCGCCTGCCGTCCGCGCTCACCACGATTCTGTCTCCAAGACCCCAGGTCGCCTGCGTCGCGGTCACCTTGCCGTCTGCGAGAGAGAGCGCCGATACCCGGCCTTTCGCCTCTTCGTCGTTGATGACGTAGACGAAGTCACCGGCAATCGCCAGGCCCGACGGCTCCGCGGTGAAGGGCAGTGTGCGCAGTATCTTCCGCGAGGGCACGTCGATGACGGCGATGCCGCCTGGCACGGCCGCGGCGATCAGTTCTGCGTCCGCGTCGAGCGCGACGGCGCCGAATCTCGCGGCAACGGCGATGGTCCCCTCGAGCCGGTTCTCCGCGGTATTGACGATGGACAGGGCTCCCTCGTCTTCATGCACGAGCACCACGGTGGCTGGGACAGGCGCCGCGCCTTGCGGCGTCCAGGGCGGCCCGTCCGCCGGCCCGAAGCCGCCGCATGAGGCGCCGGCGGCGCACAGGACTGCGAACACAGATGTCCGAAGCGTGGGACGCATTCCGCAGTGTCGCCTACTATACTCAGCCCGTGCTGAGCCGAGGCCTCTTTCAGTCCCAGCCCGAAGCCACGTCGCTTCTGGGTAAACCCCTGTTCCCGCCTGCGATTCCGGCCGCCGACCGCGCGCGCATGGAATCGGACCGTGCGGCCGCGTTCGAGAAG
This sequence comes from uncultured Solibacteraceae bacterium, assembly GCA_964548865.1. GTDB lineage: Bacteria > Acidobacteriota > Vicinamibacteria > Vicinamibacterales > SCN-69-37 > DASUGC01. The sequence continues at coordinate 10,771 of CAZJTG010000045.1, read as the reverse complement.
GCCAAGGGCGAGCCGAGTGCGGAGGCCATCATCTGGCTGGGGCGCCGGACGGCGTATCTCGGCCGGTTCCGCGAGGCCATTCAGGTGTACTCCGGCGGCCTGCAGCTCTATCCCGACGATCCGCGCTTCTTCCGCCATCGCGGCCATCGCTACATCTCGGTGCGCGAGTTCGATCGCGCCATCGCGGATTTCGAGCGTGCGGCGCAACTCATCGCGGGGAAGCCAGACGAGGTCGAGCCGGACGGCCAGCCGAACGCGCGCAACGTTCCCACGAGCACGCTCCATACGAACGTCTGGTACCACCTCGCGCTTGCCCGCTATCTCGCCGGTGATTACGCGCGGTCGGTCGAGGACTGGCGGCGATGCCGCGCGGCGGGGAAGAACGCCGACAACCTCGTCTCCTCGAGTCACTGGCTGTACACCACGCTCCGCCGCGCCGGCCGCCAGTCGGAGGCCGCCGAAGCGGTCGCCCCGATCACCGCGGCCATGGACGTGATCGAGAACATGAGCTATCACTCGCTGTGTTTGCTCTACAAGGGCGTCCGCAGCGAAGCGGAGGTCCTCGCCGCGGCAGGCGCGGGATCCTCCGGCACGGCTGTCAGGTACGGCGTGAGCGCGTGGCAGCTCGGGAACGGCCGTAAGGACGACGCGATGAAGCTCTGGACGCAGATTCTCGCGGGAACGGACTGGCCGTCGTTCGGTCACATCGCGGCCGAGGCGGACATGGCCAGGATGTCGAAGTAGCCGCGGAAAATCCCGCTGCGCCGCCGCCGGCTTCACGTCGCGGCCCTCGTCGGTTACAGGAACGCACGCGAGAAGCGGCCTGCCTGATTGGTACTGCTTCTGCTCCTCACCAGGAGGGCGGGGAGGTTTCATGATCACGTTCGCGTACCGAATGATGGGGGCGATTCTCCTCGATCGCGCCACATACGAATCGGTGGAGACTCAGCGCTCAAGCGGCTGGCAGGCGGCCCTCGTCGTCCTGATGTCGAGTTTTGCCGCCGCCGTTGGCGCATCCGGCCTGGCAGGCCCAAGCCTGTTCGAACTGCTCGTGGTCATCGGAGTGGCGGTGGCGACCTGGCTTGCGTGGGCGGCCTCTTCGCTTCCATCTCGGTTCCGATCTTCATCATCGTCTGGACCTGGATGCTGGCCGCGATGGTGGTGGCGGTGCGTCAGGCCCTCGACTTCCGAAGCACGTGGCGGGCCGTCGGCGTTTGCCTGGTCACGCTGGCACTCGCCCTCGTGACCACCCTCGCGGTTGGGCTCGCGCTCCAGCGGGCCGTCGCCTGATGGCGGCCCGACTCGTGCCGGCGGCGACTTGCAGGGTTTCTCGCGGCAACA
>CAZJTG010000045.1:0-9420 GCA_964548865.1 uncultured Solibacteraceae bacterium | reverse complement strand
CGAACTAGTCCGCAGCAGAAGTCTGGCCCGGTCGGCCGACGCCTGCCGGCGGCAGCGCGCCTTGGCAGCTTCCTTGCTCACGACGGGTGTGGCGGGAAGTCGCCGACCGACGACAGACCGCCAGGGAAGGGCAGGGAAGTGCACCATGCAGATCAAGGACATCATGAGTCACCCGGCGATGACGTGCTCACCGGCCGCTATGGCCGATGAAGCCGCGCGCCTGATGTGGGACAACGACTGCGGGATTGTTCCCGTGGTGGACGACGACGGGCGTCTGTCGGGCGCGATCACCGACCGCGACATCTGCATGGCGGCGTACACGCAGGGCATGCCGCTCTCCGCCATTCCGGTCACAAGCGCCATGGCCACGGACGTCGTCGCCGCGCACATCGACGACTCCATCGAGAGCGTCGAATCGCTGATGCGAACGAGCCAGATCCGGCGCGTGCCGATCCTCGATCGGAACGACCGGGTCGCCGGAATCGTCTCGCTGAACGACCTCGCGCGGCTGGCCGCGCGAACGCACCGTAATGGTGTCGATCGCGAGCTCGTGAAGACGATTGCGTCGGTGTGCCAGCCGCGGTCGCGCGCCGCCGTGGCGCAGCCCGCCCTCGTCGAACGGCCGAGTGTCGCGGTGTAGACCGCGCACCCGGCCGCCGCCTCACGCCGCGCTACTTCGCGAGGCCCTCGAACAGCGCCTGCGAGCAGGCGGACCTTCGCCCGATCGCTCGAGCCGGCGGCGTCAGCATCGAGCGACGTCGCCAGTTGCGACAGGGCCGTCCTGCGAGGGGCGCCAGACGCACGCTCGGCCGACGGCGATCTCGCCAGTACCGAAAACGAATCGCATCATGTCGTAAAGCGAGTATAGTCGCGCCCACAGTCCCTCCGTGGTGACCCCGAACGCGACGCCCACGCTCTCTGCAGTGCTGATTGTCGGGCCCTGCCGCGAGCGGGCCCAGCGCGTGGTTGATGCGTTGTCGACGCAGACGGCTGTCACGTCCCTCGAGATCGTCGTCGTCGATCTGGCGCCCGAGTCGAGCGCGCCGCTCGTCGTCGGCAGGGGTGTGCCGACAACGTACGTCCGCCGGCCAGGCCTTACACGTTGGGGACACGCGCGGGCCGACGCGGTGAGGGCCGCGCGCGCGCCAGTCGTGGCGTTCACGGAAGACCACTGCTATCCGGCGCCCACATGGGCGCAAGCCCTGATCGGTGCGCACGCCGGTCCATGGGCGGCGGTCGGTTACGCGTTCACGAATGCGAACCCTCGGTCGTACGTCAGCCGGGCCGCTCTCCTGGCCCGGTACGGGATGTTCGTCAGTCCCGCCACAGGCGGACCTGCCCGATATCTGCCAGGAAACAACGTCTCGTACCGGCGCGACCTTCTCCTTGGGCTGGGCCGCAGCCTCGACGACCTTCTCGACATCGACTTCAACCTTCAAGAGGCGCTTCGCCGCGAAGGCCATCAGTTGTTCGTCGAAGCCCGCGCCATTTCCGCTCACGAGAACTACTCAACACTGGCGGGCGAGTGCCGCGCCGGACGCCCGTACTGCCGGCTGCTCGCGTCGCACCGCGCCCGTTTCGACCAGTGGAGCCGGTCCCGCCGTGTCTTCTACGGCATCGTGAGTCCGATGAGCGCGCCGGTCCTGAGGCTGATCCGTCTTGCGGCGAGCCTTCGCGCGCGCCCGGCGCTCTGGCCGTCTTTTTTCGGCGGCCTGCCTCTCATCACGCTGATGTACGCGTCCGACGCGTGGGGCGAAGCCGCTGGGTACCTGTTCGGCGCTGGGCAATCGGAGCAAGCGGTGCTCAAGTACGAACTCGAGACCGAGCGCGATTCATGACGGTGTCGCCCAGGGCCTCCGTCATCGTCGCGGCGTATCACTCGGCGCGCGTGATCGGTGAGTGCCTGGAGGCGATCAGACGACAGTCCATCCAGGACTTCGAGACGATCGTCGTGAACAGCGCGCCCGGCGACGGGACGCGCGAGATCGTCGCCGGCCGATTTCCCGAAGTGCGTTTTGTCGAGCACGACACGCGGCTGCTGCCGCACGCCGCGCGAAACCGCGGCGTCGAAGTTGCTGCCGGCCGGCTGCTGATGTTCACGGACGCAGACTGTCGGCCCGAGCCGGATTGGCTGGCACAGAGCCTGGGAGCGATCGACGCAGGGCACGCGGTGGTCTGTGGGAGCATCGAGCCCGCTGAGCGCGGTTGGTTCGCCGACGGCGTCCACCTTTGCAAGTACTCGTTCCGCCTGAGCACGTTGCCGGCCGGTCCCTGCCGCATTGCCGGGACGGCGAATGCGAGCTACGCCCGATCAGTCTGGGCCGTCATCGGTCCATTCGACGGATCGTGCTATTCCGGCGACGCGCTGCTGGCTTGGAGCGCAGCACGTCACGGCATCAGGCCTTGGTTCGAACCGCGTGCCGTCGTTCGCCATGTCTTCGATCACACGCTGGGTGAGTTCTGGCGCGAACGGCGGGAGCGCGGCGTGGATTTTGTGCGGGCTCGCGCTCGAGCCGAAGGGTGGTCGACGTTGCGCCTGGCCATCTGCGTGGCTGGATTCCCGGTGCTGCCGGTCATTCCCCTGGCTCGCGGCTGCCGCGACGCGGTTCGCGCTGGGTGGACGATGCCGTGCCTCTGGACGATGCCGGTCCAGATCGTCGGGCATGTTGGCTGGTCACTCGGCGAAGCGCAGGGAGCGCTGGCGATGCTTCTCGCCAGGTAGACGATTCCCCGGCGCGACCACCCTATTTTCCGAGATCTCCCACCGCGCCAATCAGCAGGCGGACCTTCGCCCGATCGCTCGAGCCGGCGGCGTCAGCATCGAGCGACGTCGCCAGTTGCGACAGGGCCGTGCTGCGGGCGGCGCCCGAGGCACGCTCGGCTGACGTCAGCGCCGCGCGCACCGACGAAATCCGCGAAGCCGCCAGGCCTTTCGAGCGCTCGAGCTGATCGACGAACGCCCGCGCGAGCGCGAAACTCGGCGGCCACACCATCTTCGGCTGGCCCTGGGCGTTCAGGTGGTCGTAGACCACGGTCTTCGCCGCGTCGATCTCGTTCTGCGAGATCAGTGGGCTCGCCACGAGCTCGAAGATGTCGAGGCCGCGCGCGATCTCCGAGCTCACCATGACGCCGTTGTACCAATACACCGACCACGAGCCGCCCACGATCAGCCTGGTGGGATCGAGCGGTCCGCGATCGTGAAACGCCACTTCGAACGGCTTAGCCGGATCGGTCCAGTCGAACACCGAAATGCCGCCCTGGTACCACGCCTGCACCATCACTTCGCGGCCCGGGATCGGAATCATCGACCCGTTGTGCGCCACGCAGTTCTCGAACTCGGTCTGCGCCGCCGGCATCTTGTAGTAGCTCTTGAACACCAACTTGCCCTTTTCGATGGTGAAGATCGCATTCGCGCCGAACGCCAGGTTGTCGGTGGCGCGGCATCGGGGCGACGTGCCGCCGCCCCATTCGTCCGAGAACAGCATCTTCGTGCCGTCGTTGCTGAACGTGGCTGAATGCCAGAGCGACATGTTCGGGTCGGCTGCGAAGTCGATACGCACGGGATGCGCGGCCTCGCGGATATCGAGCAGGAGTCCCAGACCGTTGCACGCGCCGCCGCCGAGGCCCACGGCGGGGTACACCGTGATGTCGTGGCACTGATTCGGCCCGCTTCGAGCGGGGCCCGCGGCACGACCGGCCGGCGCCGGCGCGCCGGCCACCGCCGCAGGAGGCGTCGCGCCCGCAACGCCCGGACCAGCGCCACGGCCCGGCGGCGCCGTGAGCCCCGTGAAAATGCGCGGCGAGCTGACGATGGCCGCGTTCTGCGGCGCGGCCAGCGGCACTTTGATCACTTCGATGCGGAACTGCGCCGTGTCCGGGTTCGCGTCCAGCGTGCCGCTCGAACAGCCCGGCAGTTCTTCCGCCGGTCGCACACCACCGGATCCGGAGACGTAGATATAGATGTTGTCGTTGTCACCAGGTTGCGTCACGACCGTGTGCGTGTGCGATCCACGGCAGGTTTCAACGCTCTTGATGAGCTTCGGACGTGCGACGTCGGAGATGTCGAACAGCCGAATGCCGCGCACCCGCTCTTTGCTCACGGGATCCGGAACTCCACCAAAGCCGCAGTCGGCGCGGCTGGCTGTCGCTTCGGACGACATGAACAGGATGTTCTTGTACACGGACACGTCGTTCTGAGACGCGGGACAGAAGTACGTCTGCACGACGACGGGCTTCGCGGGATTGGTGATGTCGTAGATCTGGAAGCCGTTGTAGTTGCCTTGAATCGTGTACTTGCCGGTGAACGCGAGGTCTGAGTGATAGACCTCGAGGTTCTTCTCGTGCGGCATTGTCGTTGAGACCCGCCGCAGATTCCATTGAACCTCAGCGGGATTCCAGTAACCGGCCGTCAGTCCGATTCTGGGGTCCGGCGTCGGAATGGTCCCGGAAACGATCGGTGCCGGAGCCGCGGGATACATCGCCGGCGGTGCAGGCCTGGGCGGAGGCGGCGTACCGCGGCCGGCCGCCGGCGCGACTACGGCCGCCGGGGCGCCTGCTGGTCGTGCCCCTGCCGGAGGTGCCGGGGTCGCCGGCGGTGCAGCCGGCCTGGCTGTCGGAGGTGGAGTGGCCGGTGGCGCGGGTTGCGCCACAGGCGCCGCGGGCGCCGGCGCGGCGGCCGGCGCCTTCGGACCCATGCATGCGCCGGTGATCACGCCCGCCGTTACCGAGACAAGTAGCGCCGTTGCCGCGCGCACGGAGGCGCGCCGCCAGATCGAGTCCAGACTCTTCATGATGTGACAGGTTCTAACACAAAAACGACGGCATTCTCGCGCCGCGCCGGACTATTTGCGCTGCCGAATCGAATACAGCCGGTGCTGCGTCCGGATCAGGAGCCGATCGCCGACGATGGCCGGCGTCGCCATGGCGAAGTCATCCAGAGAATTGGTATGCACGAGCTTGAACTCGTTGGTTGTGTCGACGACGTAGGTGTCGCCCTCTTCACTGAGCGCGAACACGTGGCCGTTATACGCCCAGGGTGACGCCGTGAACGTCGCGGGTCCAGGCGACACGCGCGCCTGATAGGTGCGCTCGCCGGTCTGGGCGTTGTGACGCGAGAAGATCCCCTTGTCGTTCAGCACGTACATCGCGCTGTCGTAAATCACGGGCGTGGGAAGGTACGTGCCGCCGGCGCGACGGTCGAACCACGCGACATGAGCGCTGGTCGTGTCGGCGGCGGGGAGCGTGATGTCGCCAGATGCGCCGGCGCGCACCGCCACGATGGGCCGGCTGTCGTCTCCGCCGGCGCCGGACGTCACAAAGAGGAGGTCGTTCCAGGCGAACGGGCTCTGAATGGCCACGCCGCCCATGCGATTCATTCGCCAGAGTTCCCGGCCATCGAGACCGTAGCTGATGGCGACGCCAGGCCCGAGCGTCACGAGTTCCGTTCGGGCCGAGTTCTGCCAGACGAACGGCGTCGACCAGCCCGTCTTTCGCGCCGGCTGCACCGTGCGAGGCGTTCGCCAGACTTCCTTGCCCGTGCGTGTGTCGAAGGCCGCGACGAAGCTCTCTTCTTCGTTGTCGTTCAGGATGAACAGGCGATCGTTGTGCAGGGCAGGCGAGGCGCCGGTGCCCCAGTCGCGCGTTGACTCGTGCGGCGCGAGCGGCGTCGTCCACGCCGGCTTGCCGTCGAGGTCGTATGCGTACAGGCCGTAGTCGGTCAGGTACACATACACACGCTGGCCGTCGGTCGTCGGCGTCTCGGACGCGAAGCTGTTCTTGCTGTGCCGTCCCCGCGCCGGCCGGCCTTGGTACATCTCACGTTCCCACAGCTTCTTTCCCGTCTCGAGGTCGTAGCAGTACAGCATCAACCTGATCTCGAGCTCGTCCGGCATCTCGCGATCGCGCAGATACAGCTGTTTGTTGATCTCCTCCGGCGAGAGGCCCTTCTTGCGCAGCTCGGCGATGTACTCGTTGCTGAAGTCCACCCCCGTCCTGGGCTGCTTCATCGGCTTGTCGCTCGTGGCCGCCGTCAGAAACACGCGCCGTCCCCACACGACGGGCGACGACCAGCCGACGCCTGTGATGTCGGCGGCCCAGTCGACGTTCTCGGTCTTCGACCAGGTGAGCGGGAGGTTCGGATGGTCGGAAACGGGATTTGAGATCGGTCCGCGAAAGCGCGGCCAGTTCGTCGTGGAGGCTGAGTTCGCCCGGCCGACTTGTCCGGCGGGCGGTTTCGACTGAGTCGACTGCGCGATGACGGGCGCAATCAGGACGACGAAGAGTGCCGCGATCGGCGTGATTGGCCTGTTCGAATGTCGCATCAGATAGGTCCGTTTCGTGGCTATTTTGCCGTTCTTGGAATCTCTGACATCAACTGCGCCACGGCCTTGAGCGAATCTTCGTGGCGCACGCCGGCGAAGCGAATCGTACCCTTCGCGTCGATGACATAGATCGTGGGCCAGCCCGTGACGCCCCAGGCGGTGGCGATCGGGCCCTTGGTGCTTTCTTTCTCGTGGCCGTCCCACCACGATCGGCCGGGGAGCCGATTGTCGATCTTTCCCTGTCGGGCCGTCTCGAGCTTCTCGTCGCTGTTGACGCCAAGAATCGCGAACGGTCTGTCCTTGTACAGCTCGAGCATCAGACGCTGGTAGGGATACTCGCTGCGGCACGGTCCGCACCATTCGCCGGTGAACACAAGATAGATGACCTTGCCGAGGTATTCGCTGAGCGAGAACGTCACGCCGTCGAAATCCTTGCCGGTGATGTTCGGCACCGGACGTCCGACGCCGAGACTTACGGCCATCCACTTCCGGCGATCGACGAAGGCCTTCTCGGCAGGATGCGCCGCCGCGATGCGATCGAAACGCGCGGCGACCGTCGCACGCTGCGCATCGGTCGTCCGTCCGCGCTCGAACCGGTTCTGGAAGCGCCAGAAGTGAATCCCCGCGCTGGACGCCCACTTAGCGGGGTCTTTCTCCTGGGCCACGAGGCGGTCGAGCGTCGCAAGCAGGTCATCGACCTGCGCGTCGGACAGATCGGGAACATTGATGGACCATCCCGGGACGCTGGGAAAACCGATGTCTTCGACCAGTGGCTTGGCCGTGGCCGTCTGCGGTGGCGGCGGAGCCTGGGCGGCGGTCGTCAACCCGGAGGTGACCAACATCGTGACGAGGGAGAGGGACACCGCGATCCGACGCATGGGACCTCCGGGGGCGCTGAACGGTGCCCGCATCCTACGGCCGGCGCGGCGAGAGATCAACAATGGATGGGTCGCCGCGGTGCCTGCTGGTGGCGCAGCGCGTCGTATACTTGCAGTCCCGCGGTTTGCCCTGAGCGAGCATAGCGAGTCGAAGGGGTGAGGTGGCTGAGTGGCCGAAAGCGGCGGTTTGCTAAACCACCGCCGTCGGTGCTCGGCCTCTCTGTTTTTCGGCCCAAATCACAGAAATCAAAAACCTTACAGCCGCGCGCGAGTGGCCTGGCGTTGGCTGGAATGGGCCAGTGTTGGCTCCTCGCAGGGACAGGTTCGGGGACAGGCTGCTACTTCGAAAAACCGCTAACTTCGACACGCGTGGAGTTCCCAGGATTCAGTGGACAGCTAGCATTCGGCGTGGAGGCCGATACCCATGTCCACTCCCATCAGCGAAGGGCGCGTCCGTTCGACGTACCAGTTCATCAACGGTAATCGCCACCAGTACAGCGTGCAGATGATGTGCCGCGTTCTCGGTGTCGCGCCGAGCGGCTATTACCTCTGGCGTGCCCATGAAGCGTGGCCAAAGGGCGCTTCAAGCGCTCCCGTGAGCAGTCGAAGCATCTCTAATTTGGAGATGACACTCGGCCGATAGGGAAGTCAAATGGAGTTACGCTTTCCTTGATCGCGGCCATGGCCGATTTTTGCCCTGAGATTTCCGCACGCGTACGACGCTTGTTCGTGGCTCCGACTTTTGCTTTGTTCTCGGTGATCTCACTGGCTGGTGGAATTGGAGCTACGACAGCTTCGTACTCGGTCGCCTATTCGTTTCTCTTCCGAGACGTTGGCGTCAAGGACCGAGGCCGGCTCGTCGAGGTGCGGCAAACCGTCCAAGGTTTTGACTTTTCGTCACCGGAGTATCAAGACCTTCGACAAGCCGGAGTATTCGAGGACGTCTGTGCGTGGACGTGGTTTGCGTCTTCGCTAGCGGGGCACGACAATCCTGAACTGATCTCTGCGGAAGCTGTCAGCGGCAACTTCTTTAGCACGCTTGGTGTAAAGGCCCATCTCGGGCGCGTTCTCCAGTCCGAAGACGATCAACCCGGATCGCCTGCGGTAGTCGTTCTGTCAGATTCTGCATGGGAACGCCTGTTCAATCGTGACCCAGCCATCGTGGGACGTAGCGTTCGGATGGCTGGTCGCAGCTACGAGGTCGTAGGCGTCTCCTCAAGATCATTCCGTGGCGCTTCTCGACTGGGCAGGTTCGACCAGAGCGCTTGGGTCACTCTCACACATGCACCTGGCCGGAACGATGACTGGAACCTTCAGCTTGGCAATCGGGACCATCGGATCCTAAGCGTCATTGGTCGCCTGAGGCCCGGTCAAGTCATCGATGACATAGCGCCGAAGATCACGTTCGTCAGTCAACGCCTCGAGTCGATCGCGCCGATGTCCAGGAAGACGCCAGGATCGCGGTCGGTACTGCTCTCGCCTGCAATGGACGATCGTCGGCTGATCGCCTCAGCAGGGCTTCCCGCGCTTCTCATATTGGCAACACCGGCGTTGGTCTTGCTCGTGGCCTGTACGAACCTAGCGAATCTCGCGCTGTCGCGTGGCGTGTCACGGCGCCAGGAGTTTGGCATCCGACGGGCGCTCGGTGCGTCCCGATGGCGGATCATACGGCCGCTGCTGATAGACGGCGTCATCATCGCTGCCGCGGGTGGTCTCGGGGGTGTCATCGCAGCGAGGGGGATCTTGACTTTTGTAAACGCCGCCATTGCTGAGACCCTTGGTTCATGGCCTCAATACCGAATTGACCCGCGGCTCGAGCCCACCGTCCTGATCATGACGGGTGTGGTAGCGGTGGTGTGCTTTCTCGTAGCGTCCTTGTGGCCGTCGGTCAGTCTCACCAGACCGCCGGGCTACACCAACAGGTCTGAAACTCTTGTCGCCGCCACGTCGAGATGGAGAGGGCAAGCGAACTTGATCGCTCTGCAAGTGACTGTATCCGTAAGCCTCTTTCTTGTCGTAGCGATTGGTGTGAGAGCCGTCTCGAGTAGGCCGCAGCTATCGACTAAACCTAAAGTGAACGAACTGGCTATGGTCAGTGTTCCATTGCGCGAGCAGCAGCGTACGGAGCAGCAGGGCCGATCGTTCGTCGACGGCGTTCTGAAAGATGCGCGTTTGATGTCGGCTGTCCAGAGGGTCGAGTTACTGACGATCGTACCTGGATT
>CAZJTG010000044.1:9767-19757 GCA_964548865.1 uncultured Solibacteraceae bacterium | reverse complement strand
GCCTTCATGCCGGGGGCGATCGCGTTGATGCAGAAGAACGTGCCTTTGACGTTGATGTCGAAGGTGCGGTCGAAATCCTCCTCCGTGGTCGATCCAACAGGCGTGGTGAAGAACACGCCTGCCGAATTCACCAGAATGTCGATGCGCCCGTGCCGCGCGAGCGCGCCGGCCACGGTGGACCCAATCGCGGCCTCGTCGGTCACATCGAGCGACACCAGTTCGGCGTGGGCGCCGGCAGCCTGAATCGCCTCGACGGTCCCCCGGGCGTTGTCGCCGCGTGCGGCCGCCACGACCGTCGCGCCGGCCGACGCGAGGCGCACGGCAATCGCCCTGCCGATCCCGCGCGACGCTCCTGTGACCAGGGCCACACGGCCCGCCAATTTCGACATAGACAACCTGTCTACTTCAGCACATTTCCCAGCGCATCGCCAAGCTGGCGCACGATGCCCTGTTCGGCCAGGCGGGCGGCCATGCGAATGCCGTTCTCGATCGCCTGCGGCGTCGATCGGCCGTGTCCGACGACGGCAACGCCGGCCAGCCCCACGAGCAGCGCGCCGCCGGATTCGGCGTAGTCCACCCGCTGCCTGAATCTCAGGAACGCCCCGCGCGTCAGCAGCCCGCCGATCTGCGAGACGATCTGCGCGCCCATCTCCTCGCGCAGCATCTCCTGCGCGGCCTCGACGATGCCCTCGCCCACCTTGAGCGCGATGTTGCCCGTGAAGCCGTCGCAGACGATCACGTCGGCGCGGCCGCTGAAGAACTCGCGCGCCTCGAGGTTGCCCAGGAACTCCACCGGCGCGTGCTCGAGCAAGGCGTGGGCCTCTCGCACGAGGTCCGTTCCTTTGCCGGCCTCCTCGCCGATGGACAGCAGCCCGACTTTCGGGTGATCGACGTGGAGCAAGATGCGCGCGTACGCGGCGCCCAGAATGCCGAACTGGCGGAGATGTTCCGGCCGGCAATCGAGGTTGGCCCCGGCATCGAGCAGTACGGCCGCGCCGGTCCGCGTCGGGACGGTGACGGCGAGCGCCGGCCGATCGACCCCTGGCAGAACGCCGAGCGCCGCCCGCGCCGACAGGTAGGCGGCGCCGGTATGCCCCGCGCTGAAGAGCGCGTCGGCCTCGCCACGGGCCACGAGGCCGGCGGCCACGCGTACCGACGAACCGGGCTTGCGCCAGTGGGCGGCGATGGGCTTCTCGTCCATCGCCACGGCGTCGGGCGCGTCGACGATCGTGAACGTCGCGGCATCCGCGCCACCGTATTCCTCGACCAATGAGGCGAGGACCGCGGCGGGCCCGGTCAATTTGATCGACAGGCCCCGCCGGCACGCCTGAATCGCGCCGGCGACCACCGCGTCCGGTGCGCGGTCGCCACCCATCGCGTCAACGGCGACAGTGATGGGCATCGAGGGTGGACGCTAGTCTTCTTTCACCGCGCGAACCTGGCGGCCCCTGTAGAAGCCGCAGTTCGGGCACACGACATGCGGCGGCTTGGGTTCCCGGCACTGCGGGCACGCACCAGTGGCGATGGGCTTCAGGGCATCGTGCGTCCGGCGCTTGGCCGTCCGCGTCTTGGAGTGTCGTCGTTTGGGATTCGGCATCGTCTGAACCTTTACTCAATCAATTTCTTCAGTACGGCAAGCCTGGGATCGACCCACTCGGTCTTGCACTCGCACGTCGCGCGATTGCGATTCGTCCCGCACAGGGCGCAGAGCCCCCGGCAATCGGGCCGGCAGAGCGGCTTCATCGGCAGGGCGAGCAGGAACTGCTCTCGCATCACCTCGCCCAGGTCGATCACATCGTCCTTGTAGAACGTGACACCCACATCGGAATCCTGCACTTCACGCTCATCTGCCGGACCATCCTCCGCCTGCGGCAGGAACAACAGGTCGAACGCGGCATCCACGTGTATCGGAAACGGCTCCAGGCACCGGCCGCAGTCGAGCTCGAGGTCCGCGACGACGCGCCCCACCACCCGGACCTTCTGGGCGTCCTTCCGGACCTCCGCAGTGAGCGCCACGGGCGTCGCAATGCGAAAGTCCTCGCCGTCGAGGGCAAAGTCCGCCGCCTGGAACGTCCGGGAAACCTGGTCGACGCCGCCACGGAACCCTCGGAGATCGAGCAACATTGGAGCCTTCAGCCGGGCATTTCCGGCCCGTCCGAAACAACGATCCTAGCACGCGGCTAGGCCGGGCCGCTCCAGGACCGCGGCACGAAGAGTTCCTCGAACAGCGCCACGGCGTAGCGGTCGGTCATCCCGGCCACGAAGTCCCGGACGGCCGCGTCGAGCCCCTCCCGTTCAGCCGTGACTGGGTCCACGTAGGGCTCGGGCCGCGCATGCAGCTTCTCCCAGAGTCCGCCCAGGATGCCGGAGGCTTTCTCGAACTCAGCGGTCGCCCGGGGGTTCTCGTAGACCGCCTCGAAGAGGAACGTGCGCAGGGCCAGCGTCGCGTGGAGGATTTCGTCGCTCATGCGGATCTCGCGGAGCCCGCCGTCGAGCGTGCGCGTGACGACGTCCGTGACCATGGTGTTGATGCGCTGGGAGGACGTGCGACCGAGGACGGCGACGGCCTTCGCGGGCAGGTCGGCCTCCTCGAGAATTCCCGCCCGCACCGCGTCATCGATGTCGTGATTGACGTAGGCGCAGATGTCGGCGACCCGCGCGATCTGCCCCTCGACCGTGCTCGAGCGATGCTCGGGCGGCGCGCCCACGGGCATGCCGTGCTTGCCCTTCGAATGCCTGGCGATGCCCTCGCGCACCTCGAACGTCAGGTTCAACCCCCGCCGGCTGTTCTCCAGGACATCGACGATGCGCAGGCTCTGTTCGTAGTGGCTGAAGCCGCCGGGCACGAGCTTGTCGATCACGCGCTCGCCTGCGTGACCGAACGGCGGATGGCCGAGGTCGTGGCCCAGCGCGATGGCCTCCGTCAGCTCTTCGTGGAGCCGGAGGACCTTCGCGATGCTGCGCGCGATCTGCGACACCTCCAGGGTGTGCGTCAGCCGCGTCCGGTAGTGATCGCCGGTCGGCGCAAAGAAGACCTGCGTCTTGTGCTTGAGGCGCCGAAACGCCTTCGAGTGAATGATGCGGTCGCGATCGCGCTGAAACACCGGACGGATGGGATCCTGCGGCTCCTCAGTCAATCGGCCGCGGCTGCGGGCGCTCTTCGCCGCCTGCGGCGCCAGGAATTCGAGTTCGCGGGCTTCGAGTTGTTCGCGGATGGAAGACATCTGTGGGCCGTGAGACTGGAGAGTCTATCGCACCACGTCCGCGAGAAAGCTCGCGCCGTGGGCGAGGCGAGGCAGGCCGAAGGCCTCGCCGATCGTCTGGCCAAGGTCGGCGAACGTCGCGCGCGTGCCGAGGTTGACGCCCGGCCGGACGGCCTCACCGAAGAGCAGCAACGGCACGTACTCACGGGAATGGTCGGTGGACGGCGTGCTCGGGTCGTTTCCGTGATCGGCGGTGACCACGAGCAGGTCCGTGGCTTTCAGGCGTGGCAGCAGACCAGCCAGGCGGGCGTCGAAGCGCTCGAGGTTCATGGCGTATCCCGGGACGTCATTTCTGTGGCCGAACTGCGAGTCGAAATCCACCAGGTTGATGGCCACGAGTCCTGCCAGCGTCCCGTCGAGCTCGGACTCCAGCACCGTCATGCCGTGATCATCGGACGTCGTGTGAATGGCCCGCGTGAGTCCGCGTCCGGCAAACAAGTCCTCGATCTTGCCGATGCCGACGACCTCATGGCCGGCGCCCTTCATGAGATCGAGCACCGTCGTCTGAGGTGGCTCGAGGGCGAAATCGCGGCGGTTGGCCGTGCGCGCGAACGCGCCGGGCTCGCCCACGAACGGCCGGGCGATCACGCGTCCCACGCCCATGCCGCGCCCGACCAGATCGAATGCCACGCCGCAGATGCGGTACAGCTCGTCCACCGGAATCACCGATTCGTGGGCGGCGATCTGAAACACGGAGTCCGCGGAGGTGTAAACAATCGGGTGCCCTGTCCGCACGTGCTCGGGACCGAGCGCATCGACGATGGCCGTGCCGGACGCGACCGTGTTGCCGAGACTCCGCCGGCCGATCCTCGCTTCGAACTCACGAATCACGTCCACCGGAAACCCGTGAGGGAACGTCGGAAACGCCCGGTCGAGGACGATGCCCATCATCTCCCAGTGGCCGGTGACGGAGTCTTTCCCCGGCGACGACTCGGCCATGCGGCCGAAGGCGCCACGGGGCGCCACCCGCTCACCCCCGATCGCCGCCACTTCCCCGAGACCGAGCGACCGCAGCGCCGGCACGCGAAGTCCGGTCTCCCGCGCGATGTTGCCCAGCGTGTCGCTGCCCTCGTCACCGTAGGACGCTGCGTCCGGCAACTCGCCGCAGCCGACGGAATCCATGACGATGAGGATGACGCGAGAGATGTGTATGGACATCCTTAAACGAGGCCAACTAAGCAAACGGCGCCAAGTCAGGGCTACCTGTCCAGCCAGGCTTCCACGAGCGCAACTGCCTTCGACGTCGTCGCTGGCGACTCGCCGGGACCGTCGAGCCATCGTACGTCAGGTTCGCCGCGGAACCATGACAGCTGGCGCCTGGCGTAGCGCATGTTCTCGCGGACGATGAGCTCCCGCGTCGAGGCTTCGTCACGGATGCCGTCCAGCATCTCCATGACCTGCCGGTACACGAGGCCGGTAAAGACATGCGCGGTCCTCGGCACGCCGGCGGCCAGCTGCGCGCGGACCTCATCGACGACCCCGCGCGCGAACTGCTGATCGACGCGCCGCGAGATCCGCGGCCTGAGGGCTTCTCGCGGCATGGTGAGACCGAGCGTCAGCACGTCGAAGTCGGTGATGGGTGACGCCGTCTGTTCGAAATGGGCGGTCAGCGGCTTTCCCGTCAGCAGGTAGACCTCGAGCGCCCGGACCAGTCGTTTCAGATCCCGCGGCTGGATCCGACGCCCCGAATCCGCATCGACGCGCGCCAGCCAGCGATGCAAGGCCTCGACGCCGCGTCGCGCCGCAACCCGCTCCAGTCGCGCGCGGAGCGCCTCGTCGCGCGCGGGACCCGGGAACAGGCCCCGCAGGAGCGCGCGGTAGTAGAAGCCCGTGCCGCCCACGAGCACCGGCAACCGGCCGGCTGCCGCGTGCTCGCGCATGACGCGCGACGCGTCCTGCGCGTAGCGCGCCGCTGAGTAGGCGTCCGCCGGGTGCGTGACGTCCACCATGAAATGCGGCACGCCGCGCTGCTCGTCGACGGGGACCTTGTCCGTGCCAATGTCGATGCCGCGATAGACCGCCGTGGAGTCGCACGCCACGATGACGCCGCCGTGCCGCTCGGCGATGGCGAGCGCGAGCGCGCTCTTGCCCGTGGCCGTCGGGCCGACGACGGCGATCGCGCGCATCGCGGTCAGTCGCGCGCCGGACGGACCGGCACGGGTTCTGCCGGCGAGGGGAGCGGCGCGCGCACGTCGTAGTAGAACGTGACCGTGAAAAACGCGCGGTCGTCCGGGTATTCCGGCGGCAGGGGAAGCACGGGACTGGAGTTCTTGAGCGCGTTGAAGGCGGCAAGGTCGTAGGCCTGAAACGGGCTGCGCGATACGATCCTGAGGTCGGTGATCGTGCCGTTCCTGAGGACGTAGAACTGAATCACGACGCGGCCCGACTGGAACATGGCCGCCGGCACGTTCCAGTTACGCTTGACCGTCTGGACGAATCGCCGCAGCCACGGTCCGAACTCGACCCCCTTTGAATCGAACTGGATGTCGGGCATCCGATCAGCCTGGCCGCCCTGCTGATTGTCGAAGTTGCCATCCTGCAGGTATTGCGAGAGGTTCTTCAGCGCGTTTGCGAGCCCGGCGCCCGCGGGCGGCGTCTGGACTTGCGGGGCCGCCGGCGAAGGCTTCGACCCAAGATCGGCCGGCGGCGGGGCCGTCGACGGATTGGGCGGCGCGGCGCCGGTTTCGGCTCCGGCCGGCTTCTCCTCGCGGCTGGACACCACGCGCTCGGACGTATCCCCCACCGAAAACGGCTTCGTGTTGGCCGCCGTCGGCGAAGTCTCCGGTGACGACGCGCGCCGGTCGAGATCCGAGTGTTCGGGCCGGGCCCGCGGCGGCGCCTCGCGCTCGAACCTCGGCGTGATCTGCACGTACTGCACCGATTCCTGCGGCGACACTGGCGGCACCGCCGCGGCGGCCGACGGTACGTATTCGGGCGCGACGAGGTACGCAATCACCATGAGCGCGTGGATGAGCAGCGACATGAGGATGCCCTCGCGCAGCGAGATCGCCTGCGGCACACGCGGCGTATCCGGACGATAGTCCTCGAGATCCAGGTACATGATGCTTTCGCTCTGAAAAGTATATCGGCCGCGAGGGCGGCCGGCCCCGAAGGGCCGACCTGCCTACATGTCGGACGACCGGGGCTTCAGGGCCTGATCCCGTTCCGCCACGTACAGATAGACGGCGCCCATGACCAGCGGGACGTAGCGTACGGACGCAAAACCGGCCTGGCGGAGGATCGTCACAAAACCCTCACCCGAGGGGAACGCCGACACGGACGCCGGCAGGTACTCATAGGCATCGGCGTGCCTCGACACAAGGCGGCCAATCCTGGGCAGGACCACCCGGAAATACCACGCATACACCCCGGCCACGATCGGCAGCGTCGGCATCCCGAACTCGAGAATGGCTGCGCGACCGCCGGGCACGAGCACGCGGTGAAGTTCTCGGCATCCTGCCAGCGGATCGGCGACGTTGCGAATCCCGAAAGCGATTGTCGCGGCGTCGAACGATTCGTCCGGCACGGGGAGGCGCGTGGCGTCGCCCCGGGCCAGTGCCACGCGGCTCCCGAGTCCCGCGGCCCGCACCTTGTCGAGACCGAGGCGCAGCATCTCGCCGGCGAAGTCGATGCCGATGACGCGCGCGGCGGCGCCGTGGCGGTGCACGGCGCCCTCGATCGCAAGGTCCGCCGTGCCCGTGCACACATCCAGGAGCCGCTCGGTGCCGGTGAGCCCGAGCTCGCGGATGGCACGACGCCGCCAGCGGCGGTCCATGCCGGCGCTGAGCAGGTGATTGAGGCGGTCATACCTGAGCGCAATCGCGTCAAACATCCCGGCGATGCGTTCCGGCTCCTTGGAGGTCGATACCGACACGCGGGACTCGTTCACTACGGCTTCCACGGGGGAAACAGCTGCTGCTCGAACCCCAGGACGTTCAGGATCTTCCCGGCCACGAACGCCGCGAGGTCGTCGATGGTCTTCGGCTGCTGGTAGAACGCCGGCATCGCCGGCAGGATGACGGCGCCGGCCTCCGCGCAGGTGACCATGTTCCTGAGGGACGGCAGGCTCATCGGCGTTTCGCGCGGAACCATCACGAGACGGCGATGCTCCTTCAACATGACGTCGGCGGCGCGCTCGATGAGACTGCGCGACAAGCCGAGCGCCACGCCGGCCAGCGTCTTCATCGAGCACGGCACGATCACCATGGCTTCCGAGCGGTGACTGCCGCTGGCCAGTGACGCGCCCAGGTCCTTGTTGCTGTGAATCACGTATGAACCGCGCGAGATTCCCTCGCCGTAACGGGCCCTGAGGAGATCGCCGAGGCGCTCGACTCTGGCGTCCGGGCCAAGTTCATCCAGCAGCAGCCGCTTGCCGTAGTCGCTGAAGACGAGTTCGAGGTCGCAGCCCGCCTCGAGCAACGCCGCGATCGTCCGCGCCGCGTAGATCGCCCCGCTCGCACCGGTCACCGCGACCGCGATTCGTCGCTTCTGCTCCATCACTCAGAACCCTGCTCCCTGAACCGGGCGCCCGAACCCGCCCCTGAACCCTGCGCCCCGAACGGCCTATTTCCAGTAGACAGAGACCGTCGTCGTGACGAAATACAACACACCCACCCACCCATTCATGTCGAACGCGCGCTTGACCTGCGACAAATCGCTCGCGCTGACGAGCGACTGCTCCCAGACGAGAAGCAGGCCGACGAGTCCCACGCCGCCCGTGTAGATCGGCCCGAGCGCCGCGCGGACGCCGACGACCGTCAGGGCGGCGATCGTCACGACATGCAGGGCGCGCGAGATCGTGATGGCGCGCGCCACGCCAAAGCGCGTCGGAATCGAGTGCAGCCCCTCGCGACGATCGAAATCCACGTCCTGGCAGGCGTAGAGAATGTCGAAGCCGCCTACCCAGCAGCCGATCGCCAGACCGAGCAGCCACGGCTCCAGCGTGGCGGCGCTGCCGCCGGCGGCGAGCCAGCCTCCGACCGGCGCCACGGCCATCGCCAGTCCGAGAAAGGCCTGGGTGTAGCTCGTGACTCGCTTGGCGAGCGAGTACCAGAACACGATTGCGAGCGCGACCGGGGACAGCGCGAAGCACACGCTGCCGAGCGGATAGCTGCCCGCAATGAACACCACCGATGAGATGGCGACGAACACTCTGGCCTCGCCCGTGGACATCCGGCCCGCGGGCAGTTCGCGCATGGCGGTCCGCGGATTCCTCGCGTCGAAGCCGGCATCCAGCAGTCGATTGAACCCCATCGCCGCGCTCCTCGCGCTCACCATGCAGAGCACGATCCACACCAGCCGGTCCCAGGCGAAGGGCACGGTGCGGGCGGCGAGCATCGCACCGACCAGCGCGAACGGCAGCGCGAACACCGAGTGGCTGAACCGGACGAACGACGCGTAGGTGCAGAGACGGGAAAGCATGTGGACGGCCGGGTCACGCCACACGGCGGACGGCGCCGGCCGTGACGCCGCTGACCAGGTATTCTTCCACATCGCGTTCGGCCGGCGGAACGTCCACGGCGACGATTGCCGCCCGTTTCCCCACCGAGAGCGTGCCGAAATCCCTGCCGAATCCAAGTGCGTCCGCTCCACGTCGCGTCGCGCTCTCGAGCAGCGCCTCGGCGCTGACGTCTGGCGCCAGACGGCGCATTTCTGCGAGCTCGTCGAAGAGATTGAGCGTCGGGGCAGACGCCAGGCTGTCCGTGCTGGCCGCCACCGGCGTGCGCGACGCGTAGAAGTGCGCAAGCCGCGGCGCGCCCGCGCCGACCCAGAGGTTGCTCCGCGGGCAGGTGACCAGCACGCCGCCGGCGCGGCCCACCCGCTCCACGGCCCTGTCGCCCAGATGAACGCCGTGGACAACGAGCAGGCCCTCGCGGAGGTAGCCCAGCCTGGCGATGAACTCCACAGGATCGCAGGCAGGAATCTGCCAACTGTCGGTCCAGATCCCGAGGGCCTCGAGCAGACGCCGGATGGGACCGGAGCCGCTCCGGAGAAACTCGATTTCCTCCGCCGACTCGCCGAGATGAATGGTCGCCGGGGCGTCGCCGCCCCGCCGGACGATCTCCCGGAACAGCGCGGGCGACACGGAGTACGGCGCGTGCGCAACGACGGCATACCGGAGCGGCGGAGGTGCGGCGGCGACTCTCGCCCAGGCCTCGCGAACGGACCGGGCCGGATCGGGATCCCGGAACCCCAGGATCTCGTGAAACACCATGCCGTCAAGACCGGCATCGATCAGCACCTGAGGCGAGGCGAGCGTGTTCGAGATATCTCCGACGAGCACGGTTCCCGTGTCCCGCATTTCGGCGGCCGCACGCGTCATGGCGGCGGCGACTTCCGGCGGGCCGCCTGCGGGCCCGCGCTGTCGCACGGCCAGCAGCGATTGAAGCCAGGCGTCCATCGACGGCGCCGGCGGCACGCGGCCTGCCATCCACGCGAGCTCGAGATGGGTGTGCGCGTTGACGAGACCGGGCAGCAACGCGACATCACCCAGGTCCGTCGCGGGAGACGGCGGCACGCCGTCTCCGATGCGGATGATGCGCCCGTCGCGGGTCTCCACCCAGCCGCCATCGATCCGCCGGCGGTCGATGGGCAGCACCCAACGGGCTCGAAAAATGTGCGGGGGGCGGGGCCCCCGCGCACCCCCCGACGCGCGGACACGCGGGGGCCCCCGAGCCCCCCCCCGCTCGCGCGGGGGCGCGCAGGTAGCGGGGGGGTGACAGGCCCA
>CAZJTG010000044.1:0-9757 GCA_964548865.1 uncultured Solibacteraceae bacterium | reverse complement strand
GCGACGGGAGGGCGCGACGGACGACCCGGGCGCAGGGCCGGAGCACGGGGCCGTTCGCGCGGGCCCGCGAAGTTCGCGGGCTGATCACTGGCCCTCTCGGGCGCGCCGGCCCGCGGCGCTGCGGGCCTCGTAGCCGCGGAGATCCTCGGCCTCGCCGGCCGCCCCGTCGGCACGCGCGACCGCGAGTTCGAGCCTGCGGGGGATGTTGCGCTCGCGGAACACCGGATCGCCCAGAACCTCGTAGTGCATGTTGCGGCGCTTCGGCACGAAGCCGGCGCTCTCGATATTGCGGACGACTTCGAACTCGTCCATGCAGTATTCGGCGCCCGCGGCGCGCACGACGTTCTCCTCGATCATCACGCTGCCCATGTCGTTGGCGCCGTACGCCAGGCTGAGCTGCCCGACCTTGCCGCCCTGCGTGACCCACGACGACTGGAGGTTGTCGAAGTTGTCGAGCACGAGCCGCGAAATGGCGAGCGTGCGCAGGTAATCCACACCCGTGGCCTCAGTGCCCCCGAGTTCGGTGTGCTGCGGCTGGTAGCTCCATGCAATGAACGCCGTGAATCCGCCGGTCTCGTCCTGCACCGACCGGAGCCGGAACAGGTGCTCCAGCCGCTCTTCGACGGTTTCCACCGTCCCGTACATCATCGTCGCCGTCGTGCGCAGGCCGGCACGATGCGCGTGACGCATCACGTCCAGCCACTCGTCGGCGGTGGCCTTGTTGTAGCAATTGAGCTCCCGGCGAACGCGGTCCACGAGAATCTCCGCGCCACCCCCGGGCACGCTGTCGAGCCCCGCGGAGATCAACCGGTCGATCACGGCGGGCACGGGCAACTGCGACAGTCTCGAGATGTGAATGATCTCCGGCGGCGACAAGGCGTGCAGCCTGAAGGCCGGGAACCTCGCCTTCACGGATCGGAACAGATCCTCGTACCACTGCAGAGGCACATCCGGGTTGTGGCCGCCCTGCAGCAGTAACTGGTTGCCGCCGAGCCGGATCGTCTCTTCGATCTTCTGGTGGATCTCCTCGAAGCCCAGCGTGTAGCCCTCCGCCGATCCCACCGGGCGGTAGAACGCGCAGAACCTGCAGCGCGCCACGCAGACGTTCGTGTAGTTGACGTTACGGTCGATGATGTACGTGACGAGCCCTTCCGGATGCTTCGCTCGTCGTACGTCGTCCGCGAGCCTGCCGAGCACTGCCGTCGGCGCCTCGGCATAGAGCGTCAGGGCCGTGTCCGGCGTAAGCCGCACGCCCTGCGCGTGGGCCCTTGCGATCGCATCGACGGTCATACGCCTATTGTCCGCTCGCGGTAGAACGCGATCAAATCCGTCGACGCCGGTGCCCCACCCAGCTGCCTCAGCAGCGTCGACACCTGGCCGCGATGGTAGGTGCCGTGATTGACGACGTGCTGCACCATCTGCCAGACGGGCGAACTGAACGGCTGCCCGTTCATCTGCCGGTACTCGATTGCCCGCGCGATGCCCTCGTCGCCCAGTCCCTCGACGAAACCGCGGACGCGTGTCTCGAGCTGCCGCCACGCGGCGGCAAGCGTCCCCACGTCCGGATAGTCCAGGGGATTCAACGGCGACGTCGGCGAACTGCCGTGCCACCGCTCGCACCACACCCACTCGGCGGAATAGATGTGGACCACCGTGTCCCGCACCGACGAGAAGCTGCTGCCGAGCGGCTTCAGCAACTGGTCGGCCGGCAGCGCCGCCACCGGCGCCAGCATGCGATCGCGGGCCCAGTAGTTGAACTCGAGCAGGATTCTGAGGTCCGCGTTTGTCATGACTCAGCCCTCCGTAAAGAACTCGGGGCGGCGCACGCCTGTCGCGACGCCGAGCGACACCGCCTCACGGAAATATGCCTCGAGTCCGGCGATCGCGCGCGGCGACAGATCGAACATCAGGTTCTCCCGCAGGTACCGACGTCCCGTCGACTGACGGTCGGGACGGTCCGCGAGGTAGGCGTCCGACACGGCATCGGATACCCGCATGCCCTCGACCGCGGCGCGCTGCAACAACGCCACCACCGCCGGCGTGACGGGGCCAGGCGGCCCCGACCAGAAGGCCCAGACGAACGGCAGGCCGGTCATGGCTGCCCACTCGGCGCCAAGATCGGTCTTCATGGCGCCGCGCGCGGCGTGATCGAGGAAGAGCGCCGGATCGCCAATGACGAGCGCGGCGTCCGCGACCGCCAGCATGGCATCGATGTCCGGCGCGTGCGGCACGAACGCGGGATCGATCCCGAATCGGCGTGCGCACAGGATGCGCGTGAGCGCGGCCGATGTCCGGGACGACGTGTCGAGCGCAATCGATCGGACCTGAGCGAGCGGGCGTCGATGGAACAGCGCGACCGAGGCGACCGGGCCGTCCGAGCCGATGCAGACGCCGGGCACGATGCGGTCGGCGGTACGATCGAGATACGTGATTGTCGGCACCATGCCCAGGTCGATCTCGCCCGCGTCGAGGAGCGCCGCGCAGACGGAAGGCACGTCGAATCGCAGCGCCACCCGGTCCCGATGCTGTTCGAGCCCGTGCACCAGGGGCCGGACGTTCAGGTAGTCGACGGCACCCAGTCGGACCGGACGCGCTACGTCGGCCATTCGTACCGACCGTCGCGTTCGACAGGCACGCAGCCGGCGGCGCGAATCTGGCGCTCAATGTCTTCCTTCGGCGACCGGCGCAGGCCCAACCCAAGCGTATCGATGACGGCGATCCCGTCGATGTCGTTGGCGCCGTAGCAGATCGCGACCTGCGCCAGCTTCGGGCCGTACAGGGGCCAGTCGACCTGGATGAGCGGGATCGATCGCGCCATCAGCCTCGCGGCCGCAATCGTTCGCACGTCATCGTAGCCGGTGGCCGGCGCGTCGGCGGGGTCGAGCCTCGGGAGCGGCGCGAGCGCCCTCAGGGACGACGTCTCGCGCTGGATCTCGACGGCGCGCTCGACGAGCGCGAGCCTGGCGCCGACATCCGCGCGCGCGATGGTCGCTCGCCGCACGGCCAGTCCGCCGTGCAGGACCGCGCGCACGACCTCGATCGCGTTTTCCGTGTCGCCGATCAAATCGAGCGGCGCTTCGGCAACGGCCTCGAGGCCCGCAGCGCTGAGTGCGCCGGCAAGGTCAGAGAGCGCCAGATGATCACCACCGGCCAGCTGAAGCAGCGTCGCCAGGGAAAAGCCGGTCAGCGGCCGGCCCGCAGTGAACGGCGCGGCAGCCGCGACCGCGGCCACGGCGTCATCGGCAGACGCCGGCTCACCCGCGATCCGAATCTCCCCCGCCTGATCGGCGCCCGCTGCCGGCGGTGCGTCGGCGGTCACGGCCACTCGGCCGTAGCCCACCTGGTTTCCGGTCATCGCCGTGCGAGCCTGCTCGCCGAGCACGCCGACGCTCACGAGATCCGGATCCGCGAGGACCGCCTCCGCCTCTGAGCGCGTCAACGCCGTGCCCGCCGCGACGATGGCGTCGAATTGACTAGCGCGTGACGTCACGGTGTCTGATCTTCTCCCACAGGGCGTCGGCCTTCGTCCGGGCGGCCTCGGTGGTGACGAGGCGCCTCGGCCACTCGCGACGAAGGCCCTCTTCGGGCCACTTGCGCGTGGCGTCGATGCCCATTTTTCCGCCGAACGACGGCATCACCGCGGCGTCGTCAAGGTCGTCCACAGGCCCGGTCACGATCTGAATGTCCCGCGACGGATCGACGTGCGTGCCGGCGATCCAGGCGACTTCGGCTTCGTTCTGCACGTCGACGTCGCGGTCCACCACAACGATGCATTTCGAGAACATGAGCTGGCCCAGGCCCCAGCACGCGCTCATGATCTTCCGCGCGTGGCCAGGATAGCGCTTGTCGATCGAGATGAAGACGTAGTTGTGGAAGATCCCCGCGGCCGGGAAGTGCATGTCCACGATTTCCGGCACGGTCTTCTTGATGAGCGGCAGGAAAATGCGCTCACTGGCCATGCCGAGGTAGTAGTCCTCCATCGGCGGAATGCCGACGACCGTCGTGACGTACACCGGATTGCGGCGCATCGTCATGCACGTCATGTGAAAGACGGGGAAATCGTCGGCCAGCGAGTAGAGGCCCGTGTGATCGCCGAACGGCCCTTCCTTCCGGCGCTCGCCGGGTTCGACGTAGCCCTCGAGCACGATCTGGCAGTGCGCGGGCGCTTCGAGATCGACCGTCCTGCACTTGACCATCTCGACGCGCCGCTTGCCCAGCACGCCGGCGAGCATCAACTCGTCGAGTCCCTCTGGCATGGGCGCGGTGGCGCAGTACTGCAGCACCGGATCGGCGCCGAGCGCGACCGCGACTTCGAGGCGCCTGCCGAGCCGTTCGGCGACTCGATGGTGCTGCGCGCCGCCCTTGTGCCGCTGCCAGTGCATGCCCGTCGTGCGCCGGTCGTACACCTGCATGCGGTACGTGCCGATGTTGCGCATGCCTGTCTCGGGATCGCGTGTGATCACGAGCGGCAGGGTGATGAACGGCCCGCCATCCTCCGGCCAGGTCGTGAGCACCGGCAGCTCGTCGAGACCGCCGTCCGTCCTGACGACTTCCTGACACGGTGCGTCTTTCACCGTCTTGGGCATCAGGTCGGTCAGCCGCGTCACGAGCGGCATCATCTTCAGCGCGTCCATGAATCCACGCGGCTGCGGGGGCGTCGTCAGCTCCTCGATCTCGCGCGCCAGCTCGTCGAGGTGGGTCACGCCAAGCGCGAGACAGATGCGCGACATGGACCCATAGATGTTCGCGGCGACCGGGATTGTGTGCCCCGCGGGTTTCTCGAAGAGCAGCCCCGGTCCCCCGCCGGGTGTTTTCGACACCTTGTCGATGAGCGCCGCCATCTCGAGATGCGGATCGACCGGGTCGGCGATGCGCGCCAGCTCACCGCGCTTGTCGAGGTCGCTGATGAAGGCGTTGACGTCTACGTGCGACATGCGTCACTGATCCTTGAGGCGAGCGCGAGCGCCCGAAGTCCGTCGCGGCCGCCGACGAGCGGGTCGCGGCCGTCGCGCACGGCAGTCACGAAGTCGGCGAGTTCGGCGTAGAGCGGCTCGACGTTCACCGTCTCGAGCGCCCCGCCCTGGATCGCGGGTCGAGTGCCGGGGTCCGGGCCGACCCGCCAGGTCGCGGCCGACCGCGCTGCAAAATCGACCGACACATAGAGGTCCGACTGAAAGAACCTCGCCTTGCGCACGCGGTCGTGGCTGATGCGGCTCGCCGTGAGATTCGCGGTCGCACCCGACGTGAACTTGAGCCGTGCGCTGCAGATGTCGATCCTCTCCGACAGCACGGGCACGCCAACGGCGTCCACTGACGTCACGTCCGTCCCATCCACGGACAGAATGATATCGAGGTCGTGCACCATCAGATCGAAGATCACGTCGATGTCGAGCGAGCGTTCAGGAAAGCTGCTGAGGCGATGCACTTCCATGAACTTCGGCGCGCGGAGGTGCGGTCGGGCCGCCACGAATCCGGGATTGAACCGCTCGGTGTGACCCACCGCCAGCCGCGCGCCCGACGCTGCGGCGGCCGCCAGCATCTCGCCCGCCTCCTCGACGGTGGTGGCGATGGGCTTCTCCACCAGGACGTGCGTGCCACGCTCGAGGAACGGCCGCGCCACAGCCAGATGCGCCACCGTGGGCACGGCAATGGAAACCGCGTCCACCTGGCCCAGCAGCTCCGCCCCGTCCGTCACGGCGCGGGCGCCGGTCGCATCCGCGACCGTCTTCGCGCGAGCAGCGTCGACGTCCGCGACTGCGACGAGCGTCACGTCCGGCATCGCGGCAAGGATGCGCGCATGATGCCGGCCGAGGTGGCCCACGCCGACGACGCCGACTCTGAGTTTCCGCGCAGCCGTCACGAGCGCTCCCGTCCGATGACGACCAGGCCCGCGTCGTCGGCGGCGGCGAGGAAGCGGTCGCCATCGAGCACGAGCGTCAGCCCCGCGTCGATCGAGAGCCCGTCCGCCCCGCTCGCCCTCATCGCCTCGATGGTGCCCAGACCGACGACTGGAACGTCGAAACGCCGATCCTGCGCGGGCTTCGCGACTTTCACCACGCGCGTGCCCGGGCCCGCCAGCGTGCCGGCGCGGGCAATGGTCGCGTCCGTGCCTTCCATGGCCTCCACGGCAACACACGCGCGATCTTTCACCACGATCGTCTGGCCGATGTCCCGGCCCGCGATGCCGTCGGCGATGCGGTAACCGAAATCAAAATCCTGGCGCATGGCGTCATCGGGCGCCTTCCTCGTCAGGATGCCGGCGCGAGCCACGAGGCCCGGCAGCAGCGCGGTGGAATCCACGACTGTGATCCCGTGGTCGCCGAGGACGGCGACCGCCGCGGCGAGCAGCGAGTCCGTGTTCTTCGCCGGCAGTTTCATCAGCACCGACAGGAGCAGCGGATCTGGCAGGATGCCGCCGAAGATCCGCGTGTGCCTGACGCCCCCGGCCATGGTGGCTTCGGTGACGCCGGCCGACTTCAGGAAACTGATGCAGGCGCTGAGCTGACCGAGGTCGATCCAGGCGAATGCGGAGGCACCGGCGTGGTGAGCCTCGCGCTCGAAATCGGGAGCCGCCTCGCCCTTGATCGCGACGACCGCAACCTCGTGGCCGGCCTGCCGTGCGGCGCGCAGGACCAGGCGGGGAAAGCTGCCGAATCCGGCAATCAGGCCGATCGCCACGCCGGCTACTCGGCCTCCGCCACGTCCTCGAGGCGACGGGACGGCCGCCTGAGAATGACGCCCCGTCGTGCGGACGAGATGAAGGTCACGAGGTACCGCACCTCCGGGACCGCCAGATCGGGGTCGCGCTCGATGAGTTCCAGGGCCCGGCTGGTGTTGTGCTGAATCAGCTGCCGGTAGGCGCGCCGGAGCTTGTCGATCGTCACGGCCGAGAACCCTCGCCGCTTGAGCCCGATCGCGTTCAGCCCGTAGATCCTGGCGCGGTTCCCCACGGTTTTGGCGAACGGCAGTGCATCGCGCGTCACGACCGTGTAGCCGCCGATGAAGGCGTGCTGGCCGATGCGGCAGAACTGATGCACGCCGGAGTAGGCGCTGATGGTCGCGAAATCCTCGACGTGCACGTGCCCGCCGAGCGTCGCGGCGTTGCCGAAGATGGTCGAGTTGCCGACGTGGCAGTCGTGCGCCACGTGCGCGTAGGCCATGAACAGATTGTGATCGCCGATGGTCGTGAGCGCGCCGCCGCCAACCGTGCCGCGGTGGAGGGTCACGAACTCGCGGAACATGTTGTGATGGCCGATGCGGAGGCGCGTCGGCTCCCCCCGGTATTTCAGATCCTGGGGCGCCAG
This sequence comes from uncultured Solibacteraceae bacterium, assembly GCA_964548865.1. GTDB lineage: Bacteria > Acidobacteriota > Vicinamibacteria > Vicinamibacterales > SCN-69-37 > DASUGC01. Next base: position 2,453 of record CAZJTG010000044.1, on the reverse strand, counting down.
GCCAATCGATGCGAGCGGCGAGATGTCGTTGTGGTCGCCGATCTCCGTCCAGCCGGCCACGACGGTCGACGCACCGATGCGGCAGTGGCGGCCGATGACCACGTGCGGGCCGATCGTCACGTGAGGGCCGACGACGGTACCCGCGCCGATGACGGCATCGGGATGGACGATGGCGGTCGGATGGATCTCGGGCGCCGCCTCCTCGGCGGTCTCGAGCGCCAGCACGAGTTCGGCCTCCGCCACGACGTGGCCGCCGACGGACGCCACGGCTCGCGCGCGGGCGATCTGGCCGCGCCTCGCGCCCATGGTGACCTCGAGCTCGAGCCGATCGCCAGGCACGACCTGTCGGCGGAATTTGGCGTGGTCCACGCCGCGGAGCCACGCGCAGCCCGGCGGCTGCAGTTCCATCCGCCGCTCGCCGAACAGCAGCACGCCCGCGAGTTGCGCGAGCGACTCGATCATGAGCACGCCGGGCATGAGCGGCGTCCCTGGAAAGTGCCCCTGGAAGAACTCCTCGTTCACCGTGACGTTCTTGGCCGCAACGATGCGCCGGCCGGGTTCGTGGTGGGTGATGGCGTCCACCAGTACCGAGGGGAACCGGTAGGACAGCCGCTCGAGGCCCGGCAGCATGCGCATGGCGACCTAGACAATATCAAGAAGGAAGCGGGGACCCACTGCCCCGCTCCGTTCACGCGGCTGACTCGCGGGGCTCGTTGGCAGAGTCCGCGACCCTGCGGTTACTTGATGGTGGCGTCGAGGCGCTTGACGATCTCCGCTGAGAGATCGAGGCCGGCATGCGCCGCGGCGATGTTCGAGTTCTCCCCGAGCGCGAAGATGATCCAGAGCCCGCGCTCCTCGCGCAGCTTCTCGACGAGCGGGAGCACCTTCCCCTGGAACGTCGTCAGCAGCTCCTGGTTGAGCTGATCCACCTGCACCTGCGCGTCCTGCTGTTTGAACTGCGCTTCGCGCTGCAACCGGTCGAGTTCCTTGACCATGTTGTTGTACACGGCGTCGGAGACGACACCCTGCTGCGTCTTCATCCGGTCCTGCAGCGACTGGATTTCCTTGTTCTTGGCGGCCAAATCCGCCGAGAGCTTGTCATTGAGGACCTGCATCGCATCGCGTCCCTGCTTGCCCAGCTTCGACTGCTGGACCACGGCCTGGAGGTCGATGAACGCGACCTTGGCCTCGGCCGGGAACGGCACGGGGGTCGGGGTCGGCGTCGGGGTCGGCGCGGGTGTCGCGGGCTTCTGAGCCGCCTGGCCGGCGGCCGGCGGCGGGGCGGTCGGCGGCGGCGCTGTCTGCGCCATCGCGCTTCCAGCCACCAGCAACGTCATCACGGCGAAAACAATCGTCTGTCGTCTGATTCTCATCGGATTCTGCACCTTGGTCGGTGTCCCGGCCCCCTCTGTCGGTCTCCCGGCCGTGACACGGACATCTGAGTCTATCAGAGCAGACGCCCGACCCGTCCCGGTGGACGGGAAACAAGGCATAATCGCCCTAGGAGAGTGCATGTCGAGTCCGCAGTTGAGCCGTTTTGCCTTGGTTTTCGCCGTGAGCCTCGCGGCCGCGGGAGCATCCGCCTGCGATGGTGGCGAGACCACCACGCCGACGACCCCGACAACACCGACCACGACCGTCACCGAGACCTTTGCGGGCAGCATCGCCGTCAACGGCGCGGCCAGCTTCACCTTCCCGACCGGCGGCGCCGGCTCGGTCACGGCGACCCTGCGCGCGATCACCCCTGTCAGCACCATCCAACTCAGCCTGGCGCTCGGCACCTGGAACGGTGTCTCCTGCCAGGTCATCCTCACGAACGACCGCGCGACGACTGGCGCGATCGTCAGGGGCGAGGTCTCCGGGGCAGGCACGCTCTGCGTCCGAATCGCCGACATCGGGCAGGCCACGGGAACGACGGGCTTTGAAATCGTTGTCGTGCATCCCTGACAGGTCACGAGAGGTCACGACAGGTGACGACTGGCCCGGGGAACGATTCATCAGTCGGTGATCGAGAGGGCCTTGGCCGGACCTGTCGTAACCCGTCGTCGCTTAGCTCTTAGAACGTCGTCCCCACCGCGAAGCGGAACACGAACCGCTGAGCCGGGCCCAGATTGTTGTTCAGCACGCCGCGGCGCGACGGATTCCACGCGCCGATGAGGCGGAACGGCACGTTCAAGACCGGCATGAAGAACCGTACCTCGAAACCCGTGGACGTCTTGAACGCCGGCGTCTTGCCGATGACGCGCACGGTCGGCGTCGTGCTGGTGCCTGGGGGCGTCAGCGTGATGAGCGCAAAAGGATCCGACAGGAACGGCGGGGCCGGGTTCTCGGTCTCGATGATGTCCTCGTTCCAGCCGAGCCGCTGGCCGTGGTCCCGCACGTGGCACGCGTCATAGAAGGCGAGCACCCGCACCGGCCCCCCTACGTTGAAGTACAGCTCGCCGTTGAAGAGC
>CAZJTG010000043.1:0-20029 GCA_964548865.1 uncultured Solibacteraceae bacterium | reverse complement strand
GCCCGTCTGCTCGCGGAACTTCCGCCAGACCACGGCGTCGTCACGCCGATCAGCGCCGAGTACCAGCGGCGCGAGGACGTCGAGTGCATCCGATCCGCGCTGCGGACCTGGCCGCCTGGGAACGTTGAGGACGTGATCCAGCGCGCCAGGAATGTTCTCCTGCCGGCCGCCGTGGCCGATCTGCTGCACCTCGAGATCGAGCGCGATGTGCCGCACGTGGTGTTCGATCACCTCCGGCAGGAGCTGCCGAAGGACCAGCTCCTCAAGGTGGCGTACTGGGTCGGAACGCATCCGGGGGAGGGCGATCTCTACGCGCTCGCGGATCTGGCCGGCGTCTGCCTCGACGTCCGGGCCCCGGATGACGTGGAGGCAATCCGCGAGCGGATTGGTATCTACGCGATGAAGTTCCTGGGCAGGCTGGCGGGAAGAATCAAATGAAATGAGAAGTGAGACAATCCGGCCATGATCAGGCACGCATTGGTCCTTCTGGTCGTGGCCGGGACGCTGGCCGTCTCTGCCGCAGGCATTCCGCAGAACTCGTCCGTCGCCGCTCCGGCGAAGGCGGATGCTCACCGCGTCGTGTACCCGGGCGGGCGAGGGCCGGGCGCCGGCAAACACATTGTCATGCTCGCCGGCGACCACGAGTATCGGGGAGAGGAAACCCTGCCGGCGCTGGCGCGCATTCTCGCGCGGCGTTACGGATTCACCTGCAGCGTCTTCTTCACGACCGATCCGAAGACGGGGTTCGTCGAGCCGGGAAGCTCCAACATTGCGGGGCTCGAGGCCATCAAGACGGCGGATCTGCTCATCGTGTTTCTCCGCTTCCAGGATTTTCCGGACGCCGAAATGCAGCACATCGTCGATTACCTCGATCGCGGTGGCCCCGTGATCGGCCTGCGCACGGCGACGCACGCGTTTCAGATCAGGCGCGCGGACGCGAAGTTCGCGAAGTACACGTGGAATCGCGGCGCCGACTATCCCGGCGGCTTCGGCCGCCAGATCCTCGGGGAGACGTGGGTGTCGCACTACGGCACCAACCACAAGCAGAGTTCCCGGCTCGTAGTGCCGCCCGCGCAGGCGTCGCATCCGATCCTGCGCGGCGTCCGGGACATGTGGGTGCAGTCGGGCGGCTACACCGCCGATCCGATTGCGGGAAGCCAGGTCCTCGCCGTCGGCCGGATTCTCGAAGGCATGACCCCCGACGCACCGCCCGCAGAGGGGAAGAACGAGCAGCCCGTCGTCTGGGTGCGCGAATACCAGTCCCCGTCCGGCAAGTCCGGACGCGTGTTCACGACGACGCACGGCGCGTCGGAAGATCTGCTGAACGACGGATTCCGGCGCCTGCTCGTCAACGCCAGCCTGTGGGGCGCCGGTCTGGAGGGCGCCATTCGGCCGACGAGCGATATCGGCTTCGTCGGCCCGTACCAGCCGTCCAGGTACAACTTCAACGGCTTCGTGAGAGGCATGAAGCCGTCCGACCTGGCAGGGTGGGATTCGGTTATCCCGAAACGATAGGGGAGCATGACTGTGATGACGAAGACCATGCGTTGGTCGGCAGCAGCCGGCGCAACGCTTCTCGCGCTTGGGACGGTTCTGACGGGCGGGTCCGTCGACACTGCCCAGGTCAGGCAGGCCGGGCCGTTCGGGCTTCGCGTGAGGGACCACATCTCGATCGTCGGCAACACGCTCGCCGAGCGGATGCAGTACGACGGATGGCTCGACACGATGCTGCACGCGCGCTTTCCCAGGCACGACCTCGTCATCCGCAACCTCGGGTTCAGCGGCGACGAAGTCGCCAACCGTCCGAGATCCAAGAACTTCGGCACGCCCGATGAATGGCTGAGCGGCGTGGGCGCGCCGATCGGCGGGCGCGAGGAGAATCGATTCGCGGGCACCAACACCCGCGCCGACGTCATCTTCGCGTTCTTCGGCTACAACGAGTCGTACGCGGGACCGGCCGGCCTGGACGCGTTCACACAGCAGCTGGGTGACTGGATCACGCACACGCTGGCCCAGCGCTACAACGGCAGGACGGCGCCGAGGCTGGTGCTGTTCTCCCCGATCGCGCACGAGGATCTGGAAGATCCGGATCTTCCGGATGGGAAGGACAACAACCTGCGGCTGGAGCTCTACACGCGAGCGATGGCGGCCGTGGCCAGGACGCACAAGGTGACGTTCGTCGACCTCTTCGCGGCGAGCACGCAGCTGTATGCGGCAGACAAGGCGCCGCTCACGATACAGGGCGTGCACTTGAATACTCTTGGCAATCGGCGGATTGCAGAGGCGATCGATCGCGCGCTCTTCGGCGCGCCGCTGAAGCATGCGGAGCCGTACCTGGCGCGTCTGCGGCAGGCGGTCGTGGACAAGAACCATCACTGGTTTCGCCGGTATCGGGTGACGGACGGGTACTCGACGTACGGCGACCGCGCGTTTCTCACGTTCGTTCGCGGCACGCCCACCAACGTCAACGCGGCCCAGGCCGCCAAGACGGCCAAGGAAGACGTCCTGCCCAGCAACTACGACGTGCTCCAGCGCGAGCTGCCGATCCTCGACGTCATGACGGCGAACCGGGATCGGCGGATTTGGGCCGTCGCCCGCGGCGCGGCCGTCAGGGTGGATCCCACGATCGACGATGCCGACACGCCCCCGTTCGTGGATGCCCGGACGAACTTCCCGAGGACACCAGTCTTCATGACGGGCACTGAGTCCGTGGCCGCGATCACCGCAGGCCCGGGTCTCAAGGTGGAGCTCTTTGCGTCGGAGGAGATGTTCCCGGAGCTCGTTAACCCCGTGCAGATGGCGTTCGACACGAAGGGTCGCCTGTGGGTGGCGTGCTGGAAGAACTACCCGCACTGGCAGCCGAAGACGCCGATGGACGACAAGCTGCTGATCCTGGAGGACACGAACGGCGACGGCAGGGCCGACAAGCGGACCGTGTTCGCCGGCGATCTCGACAGCCCGACCGGCTTCGAGTTCTACAACGGCGGCGTGATCGTCGCGCAGCAGCCGAATCTGGTGTTCCTCAAGGACACGAACGGCGACGATCGGTACGACGTCAAGGAGATCCTGCTGCACGGATTCGACTCGGCCGACACGCACCATGCGATCAACAGCTTCACGTTCGATCCTGGTGGCGCGCTGTACATGCAGGAAGGCATCTTCCATCGGACGTCCGTCGAGTCGCCATGGGGACCGGTGCTTCGCGAGGTCGACGGCGGCGTGTATCGCTTCGAGCCGCGCACCTGGAAGATCGAGACCTTCATCCCGATGAGCTTTCCCAATCCGCACGGGCACGTGTGGGACCACTGGGGCCGCAGCATCGTGTTCGACGGCACCGGTGGCCAGCCGTTCTACGGAGCGTCGTTCTCGACGAAGAAGTACTCCCCGGCCAGGGAAACGAACAAGGCGCCGCGGCCCGGCAACGTGCGCGTTCGGCCGGTGGCGGGGGCGGAGATTCTGTCGAGCCGCCACTTTCCCGAGACGATGCAGGGCAACGTCATCGTGCTCAACGTCATCGGGTTCCGAGGTCTGCTGAACTACAGGTTGAGCGAGGACGGTGCGGGCCTCAAGTGGGCGGAGGCGGATCCGATCCTCCAGTCAGCCGACGAGAACTTCCGCCCTGTGGACGCCGAGGTCGGGCCGGACGGGGCGCTGTACTTCGTCGACTGGCACAACCCCATCATCGGTCACATGCAGCACAACCTGCGCGATACGACGCGCGATCGGAAGCACGGGCGTGTGTATCGGGTCACCCACCCCGGGCGGCCGCTCCTCACGCCGGCCCCTGTGTTCGGCCAGCCCATCCCACAACTGCTCGACCTGCTCAGATCGCCCGAGGACCGCGTCCGCTACCGCGTCAAGATCGAACTCAGCGCCCGCGAGACTCGAGACGTCCTGGCCGCGCTCGAGACGTGGGTGGCGCGTCTCGATCCAAAGGACACGCAGTACGAGCATCACGTGATGGAAGCGCTCTGGGTCCATCAGTGGCACAACCGGATCAACGAGAAGCTGCTCGCGCGCATGCTCGGGTCCACCGAGCCGTGGGCGCGCGCCGCCGCGACGCGCGTGCTCTGCTACTGGAGAGACCGCGTCGGCGGGCCCCTCGACCGTTTGAAGACGCTCGTGAACGATCCGCATCCGGCCGTACGGCTTGAGGCCGTGCGCGCCGCGAGTTTCTTCAGGACGCAGGAAGCCGCCGAAATTGCGCTGGCGTCGCTCAGCCACCCGATGGACCGGTTCCTGCAGTACACACTCGATCAAACGATGAATACGTTGAAGCCGTTCATTAAATGAGAGCAGAGGGCAAAGGGCAGAGGGCCAAGGGGCAGAGGACCAAGGGGCGGAGGGCCAAGGGGACGCGGGGATTTCTGCTCGCGCTCTGCACGCTGGCGGTCTCGCTGCCGGCGTTCGCCGCGCCTCGTCAGGAACCAGCGCCGCTGCGCATTCTGATCGATCAGCCGCTTCGCGCGGTCGAGTATCAGCTCGGCCGCCTCACGAGCGACGAGCTGAGCCGCGTCGAGCGAAAAGACGACGACGTGCGGTACCGGCCGGTGTACTTCGCGCTGCTCACCCGCAAGGGCCTGCCGCGTCAGTTCCGCGACGAGGCCGTGGCCGCACTGACGAAGATGGACAAGTCGAGCGCGACGCGCGTCCTGCTCGAGGCGCTTGCGAAAGTCCCGGCCGACGATGCCTTCACGGCCGAGAAACTGCTGGCGCTACTGCTCGGCCAGCCGGCGAGCGCGCTGCGGGGGCAGCGCGATCTGCTGGCGCAGACCGTCGACGCGTCGAGCGTACCGCTGGTGCTGAGGGGCGCCTACGGCGCGCTGCTCGTTGCCGATGCCACGCCGGATTCGGCGTGGCAGCTGGCGCTCGGGCGCGAGGGCCATCTGCTGGAACTGCTGCGCAGCGTCGCGCACCTGCCATCGGCGGGGAGTCCGGACGCGCCGGGCGGTCCGCTCTTCAAGCCAATCGCCGCGATCGCCGCGCCCGGCGGACCGGATGCGCCGAAGGACGACGCGACACGCGCGGAAGCGCTGACCGCGCTCGCATGGACGCGCCGCGACGCTGCGACGTTCGGGATCCTGGCCGGCGAGATCGTCACCGGCGCCAATGAGGACACGCGCGTCGCCGCCGCGCGCGCGCTGCTCGTCATCCCGGCTGCCGACTGGCCCAGGGACAATGCCTGGCGGCAGGGAGTCGAGCCGCTCGCGCGGGCGATTATCGCGTGGGTGGGCGCGACGACTCCCGAGCGTCGCACCGAGCCGGCCATGCTGGACGTGATCCAGCTGGGCGAGAGGCTGGCCGCGGAGCTTCCGGCTGACCCGGCGCGCGCCGTTCGCCGCGACCTGCGCGGACTGGGAGTGCAGGTCGTCCGCATCGAAGCGATCCCCGAGCAGTTGTTGTTCGACGTGAAGTGGTTCGTGGTCGAAGCGGGAAAGCCCGTTCAGATCATTCTGTCCAACCCGGACATGATGCCCCACAACCTCGTGGTCGGCCGGCCCGGTTCCCTGCAGGAAGTCGCCACGCTGGGCGGAGCGATGCCGCAGTCCAGCGACCCCGGCGCCAGACCCTTCGTGCCAAACACGCCGCTTGTGCTCCACGCCACCCGTTTGCTTCAGGCCGGCGACACAGAGCGCCTCGGCTTCAGAGCGCCTGAGTCACCGGGGGAGTACATCTACGTCTGCACGTTTCCCGGTCACTGGTTGCGGATGTACGGCGTGATGCTGGTGGTCCCGGATCTCGACGCCTGGGAGGCCAGGCCCACCGTGCCGATTGACCCGATGACACGGAAGCCGTTCGACTCGCGGAAGAACTGAGACCGAGCGCCTGCCGTCGGTCGCGGCGCGTCTCTCAATCGCGCTTCAGCGCCCACTTGATGCCGCGCACGAGCAAATCCTGGAACGTCGGGTCGGCCCAGGTGTCATTGCCATGGCCCAGCGTCGTGCCGAACACTCGGGCGCCGGCGTATTCGCCTGCCCACGCCAGCGCATGCTCCTTCTGATCCTCCGGACTCACGGCCGTGGCGAGCGCGGTCGTGTTCGGCCAGATCTTGTCGATGACGTAGAGCTCGTCCGTGGGTGTCACCCAATCCTCTTTGAAGCCCTTCATCGCCGGATGATCTTTCGCGGCGACCTTCACGGGTATCTGGAATTGCCGCGTGTGCCGTCGAGACGTCACGCCCAGGAACTCGCGCCAGTCGTCGATGGCCGCCGACCGATACGAATGCATCGCGCAGTGAATCACGACTGCGGGAGGGCCGCCGCGGTGGCCCCCGGTGATGCGGCGGATGTACTCCGGATCGTCAACGTCGGCCAGGCACTCGTTGTGGATGACGATGTCGAATCCCTTCGACCAGTCGGGCTTCGCGTACACCGGCATCGAACCGCGCGTGCCGCGGCCGGCCTGAACGACCACCGTCCAGTCGACCGGCAGCGACTTGCCGACCGCATCCATCAACAGGCGCCCCTGCAGCGGGTAGTCGTGGCAGCAGCCGCCGCTCACGACAAGCGCATTGATGCGAGGACCAGCCTGTTGAGGCGCCTGCCTGGGCTCGGTTCCAGCGCCTGCCGTGAACGTCGTGAACGCCAGAAACAACGGAAGAGCCACGAGCGTCGTGTTTCGGAGTTTCATACGGCCGGATTATGATGCCTTCCACATGAAGATTGGCGTCAATTCGTTCATCTGGTCGGCGCAGTTTGGCCCGGCCGAGCTGCCGCTGCTCCAGAAGATCAAGGCTTGGGGCTTCGACGGCGTCGAGGTGCCGATCTTTCGCCCCGGCGAGTTTGCCGCGGCGGAGATTCGCGCTGGCGTCGAGGCGAACGGCCTCGAGTGCACCGTCTGTTCGGTCCTCGTGCAGGGCTTCAGCCTGATCAGCAATGACGCCGGAGTCCGGCGGGCGACGCTGGCCCACATGCAGGACGTCATCAAGGCCGCTGCCGAGGCCGGAACCAGAGTGCTGGCCGGCCCGCTGTATTGCCCGGTCGGGTACCTGCCGGGCCGGCGGCGTACCTCGGACGAGTGGCGCTGGGCAGTCGAGGCTTACCAGCGCCTGGGAGACACGCTGGTTCGTCATGGCATCACGCTGGCCATCGAGCCGCTCAACCGCTTCGAAACCTACTTCCTTAATACCGCGGCCGACGCCGCCCGACTCGTCGAGGAAGTCAACCACCCGAACGTTGGCGTCCTGTTCGACACCTTCCACGCCAACATCGAGGAAAAGAGCATCGGGGACGGCTACAGGACCGTTGGCCGTCACCTGAAACACGTCCACACCTGCGAGAACGATCGCGGCATTCCCGGCAGCGGGCACGTCGAATGGGACGATGTGTTCCGCGCGCTCAGAGAGGTCGGCTACGACGGCTGGCTGACCATAGAGAGCTTCGGCTTTGCGCTCGGGGATTTGAGCGCGGCGGCGGCGATTTGGCGCGACATCGAGAAGAATCCGGAGTCCATCGCCGTCGAAGGCCTCAGGTTCCTTCGGTCCGCCACCGGTCGCGTGCATGCGTAGCCGGCGGGCCTCGGCCCGCCCATGGGATCCCGAATCCAATATGCCAAGACGCCCGCCGACACGGCCACGCCTGGCGATCGCCCTGGCGATCGTGAGTCTCGCGACGGTCGTCTCGTCGCAGAGCGGCGCCGAGTGGCCGCCCGCGTTGCGATCGGTCCCTGAGCAGTCGCCGCCGCTTTCGCCCGAAGCCGAGATGAAGACTTTCGTCCTGCCGCCCGGCTACCGCGTCGAGCTGGTGGCCAGCGAGCCGATGGTCGAAGAGCCCGTCGTGATCGACTGGGACGCGAGCGGGCGGATGTGGGTCGTCGAGATGCTCGGCTACATGGAGGACATGGCCTCGACGCGCGAGCGCGATCCCACCGGCCGCGTCAGCGTGCTCGAAGACACGAATGGCGACGGCCGGATGGACAGGAAGACGGTGTTCCTGGACGGCCTCGTGCTGCCGCGGGCGCTGAAAGTGCTTGCCGATGGCGTGCTCGTCGGCGAGCCGCCGCATCTGTGGCTCGCGCGCGACACGAACGGCGACCTCAAGGCCGACAGCAAGACGCTGGTCTGCGACTGCTACGGCACGGCGCTGGCCAACGTCGAGCACAACGCGAACGGCCTCCTCTGGGCGATGGACAACTGGATCTACACGAGCGAGCACGACACGTTTCTGCGGCTGAAGCTCGGCAAGTTCGAGATCCGCAAGACGCTCGCCAGAGGCCAGTGGGGTGCGACGCAGGACGACGCGGGCCGCGTGTACAGGAACAACAACAGCTCGGCCCTGCACGTGGACTTCGTGCCGACGCAGTACTACGCGCGAAACCCTGCTGCGGTCCGTACGCGCGGCAGCTTCGAGTTTCTCGGTACGCCGGCCGAGCTCAACGCCACCTTTCCCGTCCGGCCGAATCGGGGCGTCAATCGCGGATACGTCACCGGACAGCTGCGGGCGGACGGAACGCTGGCCACGTACACGGCCGCGTGCGCGCCGACGGTGTATCGCGGCGACCGGCTGCCCGCGGAACTCCACGGCGACGTCTTCCTCGCCGAACCGAGCGGCAACCTCGTCAGCCGCATCGTCATCGCCGATGACGGCACAAGACTCAGAGGACGAAAGGCGTACGCCAGCGCGGAGTTCCTGACGTCCACCGACGAGCGATTTCGACCCGTGTACCTGTCGTCCGGGCCCGACGGCACCCTCTACGTCGTCGACATGTATCACGGCGTCATTCAGCACACGGGTTACATCACCGAGTACCTGCGAGACCACATCACGGCGAAGAAGCTCGAGGCGCCCACGCGCGTCGGCCGGATCTTCCGGATCGTGCACGAGACGACGAAGCGTGCTGAGCCGCCGGCGCTTGCCGCCGAGTCCTCTGCCCGACTGGTCGAGCGGCTCGCGCATCCCAATGGCTGGTGGCGCGACACGGCGCAGCAGTGGCTGGTGCAGCGCGGCGACGCGTCTGTCGTGGGCGCCCTGACGCAACTGGCCTCGGGTGCGACCGACGCGCGCACGCGCCTCCACGCGCTCTGGACGCTCGACGGGCTGGACAAGCTCCAACCGGCCGCGGCGATCAAGGGACTGAGCGACTCTTCGCGTGACGTTCGCGCGGCGTCGTTGCGGCTCGCGGAGCGCTGGCTGGATGGGAAGCACGGCGACGTCCAGTCGGCAGTGCTTGCCCGTCTGGACGATGCGGACTGGGCGGTGCGGTATCAGCTGGCGGCGACGATCGGCGCAATGCCGGCGATCGCCCGCGAACAGGCGGCGGCCACCATGCTCGACCGGCACGGCGCCGATCCGATTGCGCTCGACGCCACGCTCAGCGGCCTGCGCGGCAGCGAAGGCAACGTGCTCGGCCGCGTCCTCGCCCTGACGTCGCAGACACCCGCGCGCGATGCGGCCGTCGTCATGCTCGCGGCAGCGATCGTGCGCGGCGCGCAGAACGCGCCGGTGCAGGGACTCTTTGCATGGGCGGCCGACCCGGGCCGCCCTGAATGGCAGCAGTCGGCGTTGCTTCGCGGCGCCGAAGTCGCGCTGGTGCCTGCGGCGGCGATGCCGGGCGATCCGGGTCGCGGCGCAGGCGCTGGTGCACCGGGCCCGACAACCGCGGGCACTGCCCCTGGTCAACGTGGCGGTCCCGGCGGGGCGCCGGCGTTTCCGGCACAGAGTGCCGCCGGCGCCGCCGCGAATGCCGGCGCCAGTCGTGGTCCGCTCCTGCGCCTCAACAGCAGGCCGGCGCTCGTCGCGCTCGCCGGTCGGAGCGGTACCGTCGGCCAGCGAGCGACCGCATTGCTCGCGAGAATCGAATGGCCCGGCAAGCCCGGCGCAGCGGCGCCCGTGACGCCGCTGACTGCAGCGGAGCAGCGACGGTTTGACGCCGGGCTTCGCATCTACCAGAGTCTCTGCACGGCGTGCCATCAGCCGGACGGACGGGGACAGGACGGGATCGCGGCGACGTTGCTGGGCGCCCGGTGGGCCACTGCGGCGCCGGACGTGCCCGTGAGGATTGTGCTCAACGGCAAGGAAGGCAAAGTGGGATTGATGCCGCCCATTGGATCGAGCCTGACGGACGACCAGATCGCCGCGGTCTTGACGTACATCCGGAGAGACTGGGGGCAGACCGCGTCCCCGGTCAGTGCAGGTACGGTGAAGGCCACGCGCGCCCTCATCGCCGGCCGTTCGCGCCCGTGGACTGACAGCGAGCTGGCGGCGCTCGTGACCGGCCGCAAGTAACCGCGCCAGGAGGCCGGCCTCAGGCCCGGCAGCAGGGACGCTGATGGACTTCACACGACGTGATTTCACGAAGACGATGCTCGCGGGGATTCCTGCCGTCGCGTTCGGCCAATCGAAACCCAACTCGACGTGGGCGGGGGTGCAAGTCGGGATGAACGTGCCGTACAACTTCGGTACCGGCAACTTCACCCCTGCCGACGAGGTGCTCCGGAAATGCGTCGCGCTTGGCGTCAGCGCCGTGGAACTCCGCGCGCAACCCGTCGAGCTCTTTCTCGGAATCTCGCGTGAGGCCGCTCCCGAAGAGCGCCGTCAGCGGCGCCTTGGTGTTTCCCTGGACAAGGTCAGAGAGGTGCGCGCGACGTTCGAGGCCGCCGGCGTCCTCATCGAGATTGTGAAGTGGGACGGCGTCCCGTCGATGTCCGACGAGGAAATCGACTACGCATTCCAGGTGTCGAAGGCGTTGGGCGCGAAGGCGCTGTCGACTGAGATTTCGGTGGACCATACGAAACGGATCGGCCGGTTCGCCGATCGCCACAAGCTGCCCATGGGCTACCACGGGCACGCGGACACGTCGGCAGCGAAGTTCGAGGCCGCGTTTGCCCAGTCGCCCTACAACTTCGCGAATCTGGATCTTGGACATTTCACGGCGGGCCAGAATACATCGCCGGTGCCGTTCCTCACGCGGCACCACGACCGCATCACGCACATCCATGTGAAGGACCGGCGGCTCAACAATGGTCCCAACGTGCCCTTCGGCCAGGGCGACACGCCGATCAAGGAAGTGCTGCAGTTGATGCGGGATCGCCGATGGCGATTCCAGGCCACCGTCGAGTTCGAGTACCCGGTTCCGCCGGGTTCGGATCGGACGGCTGAGCTCGCCCGGTGTCTGGAATACTGCCGGACCTGCCTGGTCGGCTGAACGCGCGGTATGGATATGAGCCTCCACGCCTCGCCGCTCGCCCGGCGAAGCCCGGCCACAAGGCTCGGCCGATGGTAATCTTTGGCCCGGCCTTCAGGAGGCAACCACATGCTGTTTCGCCGATGGGTTCTGGGTCTCCTTGTTGTCGTTGCCGGTGCCACGACTCTCGCGGACCAGGCGGCGCCGACACGCATCGTGCTGATCGCCGGTCGGCCGAGCCATGGGCCCGGCGCGCACGAGCATCGTGCCGGCTCGATGCTGCTGCAGAAGGCGCTTTCAGAACACCCAGGCATCGCTGTCGACGTGTTTTCCGGCGGCTGGCCGACGAAGACCGTTGACGGGAAGCAAGTGGACGACCACGCGGCGCTCGATGGCGCCGCCGCGGTTTTTATTTATGCCGACGGCGGCTCGGGCCATCCCGCGCTGCAGGGCGATCGCACGAAGGTGCTCGACGCGCTCGCCGCCAGGGGGGTCGGCCTGGGATTCGCGCACTACGCGGTCGAAGTCCCCGCCGGCGCCGCCGGCGACGCGATGCACCGCTGGCTCGGCGGATTCTACGAGACCAACTGGTCCGTGAATCCCATGTGGTCGCCGGACTACGCGGTGTTTCCGTCACATCCCGTCACGCGGGGCGTGAGACCGTTCTCCAACCGTGACGAGTGGTACTTCAACATGCGGTGGCTGCCGGACGCGTCGGGCAAGTCGCGGATCACGCCGTTGCTCACCGCGGCGCCTACCGATGCGGTTCGCGCCGGTCCCTACGTCCATCCGCGCGGCCCCTACCCGCACATCATCGCGGACAGCGGCCGGACGGAGACGATGATGTGGGTGTACGAGCGGGCGGATGGCGGCCGGAGTTTCGGGTTCACCGGGGGGCACACGCACGCGAACTGGGGCGATCCCAACCAGCGCCGGATCGTGCTGAACGCGCTGCTGTGGATCGCGAAAGTGACCGTGCCCGCCGCGGGCGTCGTCGATCGCATCACGGCGGCCGATCTCACCGCCAATCTCGACCCGAAAGGTCCGCCGAAGTAGGGATGCGCTGGGCGCTGCTCTGGATCCTGCTGCTCGCGGTGGTCCTCGTCCCGTTCCTGCTCTTCGAGGATCAGTTCAACGCCCTCGCCGATCGCATCAGTAGCGGGGAAGCGTCGACGAGCCTTGCGGCGCTCGCGATCGGCGGACTGCTCGCGCTCGATGTATTTCTGCCCGTGCCATCGAGCATCGTCTCCACCGCCGGCGGCGTACTGCTGGGCCTGTGGGCGGGCGCGTCTGTCGTGTGGGTCGGGATGACGGCGGGCAGCCTGATCGGCTACTTCGTCGGCGTGCGGTCGGCGCCGCTGGCACGGCGACTCGTCGGCCCGCCGGGTCTGGCACGCGCCGCCGATCTCGCCGAACGTTACGGCGCCTGGGCGGTGGTGGTGTGCCGGCCCATCCCCGTGCTCGCCGAAGCGACCGTCGTGTTCGCGGGACTCGTGCGCGCGCCGCTTCGGCGATTCCTGATCGTGACGGCCGCGTCGAACCTCGGCATTGCGGTGGGCTACGCCGCGATTGGCGCGTATGCGATGCGGCTCGACTCGTTCCTGATGGCGTTCGCTGGCGCCGTGGCGGTGCCGGGTCTCGCGATGCTGGCTGCGCGCTGGCTGCCGCGCCGCACGTAGCCGGCAGGCCTCGGTCACGCCCGCTAGGGGGACACGTGCGCGAGGATCGCCGCGGCCACGTCCGTGGACCGCAACCGATCGCTTGAAATCAGATCGGGCTCGCGCGTGATCAGCACTGGACCCTGATCGCCCCCGGCCGACGGCCGTCCGTGCGATCCCTTCACGAGGGACGCATCGAGCGGGACGACGTCCATCAGATACCGGAACCCAAGCTGTTTCTTCGCGAGCTTCCAACCGACCTTCACCGCCGGCAGGCGCATGGCCGGATCGACGAAGAGCTCCGCCGGGTCGTAGCCCGGCTTGCGGTGGATATCGACCGTCCTGGCGAAGTCCGGCGCGCGCGCGTCATCCTGCCAGTAGTAATAGGTGAACCACGCATCCGGCTCGGCGATGACCACGAAGTCGCCGCTGCGTTCGTGCGCCAGCCGATATTCCCGCTGCTGCGACTTGTCGAGCACACGCTCGACTCCAGGCATCCTCTCGAGCAGGGCTCGCACGGCCGTCGGCTTCGTCGAGTCATTAAGGTAGACGTGCGCCACCTGATGGTCGGCCACCGCAAACGCGGCGCTCGCGCCGGCGTCAAGAATCTCGCCCCCGAGTTCGTCTCGAACGGCAAGCAGGCCATGCTCGCGAAGCGCACGATTCAGGTGGACCGGCCGGGACACATCAACCAGGCCGTACTCAGACAGCACGATGAGCCGCGCGCCGCGCGACTCGAAGTACTCGATGAGCTGGCCGCAGACGGCATCGATCTCCCGCAGATCGCCGGCCACACCTGGATGGCTGGGACCGAGGCGCTGCAGGTTGTAATCGAGGTGCGGGAGATACACGAGCGTCAGCGTGGAGTTGTGCTGCCGATCGACATGAATCGCAGCATCCGCAATCCACTGACTCGACCGGATCGTCGTCCGCGGGCCCCAGAAATCGAACAGCGGAAACGGGCCCAGCCTCGACTGCAGGTCCGGTCGCAGCGACGCCGGCGTCGTGTAGATGTCCGGGTGCTTCGCGCCGTCGGCGCGATAGATCGGTCTTGGCGTGACCGCGACGTCCGCGGTCGAGTACATGTTGAACCACCAGAATAGATTCGCGCACGTGAACGCCGGGTTGGCCGCCCGTGCGATGTCCCAGATCTTCGGCGCCTGCACGAGCTTGTTCGATTGCCGCCAGAACCGCACCTCGCAGTCGTCGCGGAAGTACCAGCCGTTGCCGACGATGCCGTGCTGGTCGGGATAGACACCGGTGAGGTAGTCGGCCTGCGCCGTGCACGTCACAGCTGGAAACGCCGGCGCGATGAGCGCCCGGCGGCCGCGCGCCGCCCAGGCCGACAGCTTCGGCGTGCTGGCGCCGATGAGCGCCTGCGTGAGGCCGACGACGTTAAGGACGACAGTCTTGTGCACGGAACGTCTCGAGTACCCAACCATACTCACGCGTGATCGAATCCGCGATATCGATCTTCAGCGCCACAGGCAGCACGTCCCAGGTGTAGGTCTCGATCTCCAGGTGGCGCGTGAAGCGCGTCAGGCGCGCCTTCTGCAGCGTCTCTTTCACGACGTCCTGCGTCGAATCGAGATTGTCGTAGCGGTCGGTGAAGAGCGGCACATGGAAGTGAATGCGCCACTCGGCGTCCGCCGGCCCCTCCGGGGCTGATTGCAATGCGACGTCCAGGTCCGGGAAGTGCGCGAGCTCATTGTCCTGACAGGCGACGACCTGATGCAGGTAGGTGGATTCGACAAATGGCTGCAGTCGGGCTGCGGCATCGGCGGACGCCACGAGGTTCGAGGATGGCGCCACTCGCAGGGCCGAGCTGAGCTGCACCCGGCCGATACGGATGCCTGCCGCGTGAAAGCGATCGAGCGCCGTGACGGGGTTCTCGAACTCCACCGCGAAGTGGCAGCAGTCGAAGCAGACCCGGATGTGCTCGCGGATGGCGTCGCATGCCGCCTCCACGCTGGTGTCCAATCGGGTCGCGAGCCAGGCGGCGCCATCCCGGAACAGCCACCGCTCGAAGAAGTCGATCGTCTCGGAGGTGTTTTCGAGCAGACAGCCGGGTTCCGGCTCGATGTCGAGATGCAGCAACGGGCCGCCCGCCCGGTGGATCCGCGCCAGCGCTTCGGCCACTCGCGCGATGTTCGTGGTGATCGCCGCCCAGTCCTTGTCGCCGGCGCCGGTCATCCACGGTTTGTAGGACAGCGGCGCGGTGGAGACGCCGCCGTCCACGCCATCCGGCACAAGCTGCCGCAGGATCTCGACGAGATTCAATGTGTAGTGCACCCGCGCGCCGTCGCGCCAATCGGGCGCGTAGACGTTCGCTTTCACGGGCGCGCCGTGGAAGGCGCCATAGGGAAATCCGTTGATGATGGCGACGTAGAGGCCTTCGCGATCCAGAAACGCCTTGAAGTCTGTGAGGGCGTCGCCCGTCAGTAACTCGCGCGCTTCCCGGGCGGAGAGCCGCAAGCCCAGTCCGAAAGCAGCGGCCGGCGACAGGCGCGCCTTCAGGACCGGCGCGACGCGTCGGATGTTGTCGAAGACCGCGGGCCACCCGTCAGCGGGGTGGATGTTCGTGCAGTAGGTGAGGTGGAAAAACCCGTCCGGTTCAATCCGCATGCGTCGGCCGGACCCGGAACTTGCCGGACTGGCTCAGGAACTCGACCGGATTCTCGAAGACGACGCGGCGGATGAGCGCCTCGGAATGGCGGCGCCGGCGCATCTCCATGACGAAACGGGGCACCGCGAGCGGATCGCTCGGCCCCCAGTCGCAGGCTCCGGCCACGCAGATGCGGTCGGGGCCGAATCGTTCGATGATGTCGGCGGCGCGCTGCGGCGAGACCTTCGTCTGCGGGTACAGCGTCAGGCCTGTCCAGTATCCGCCGTCGAGAATCTGCTCGATCGTGTGCTCCTCGGCGTGATCGACCATCACGCGGCTGGGGACGAGGTTCGGATACTTCTGGAGCACGTCGATCGAGACCCTGGTGCCCTTCAGTTTGTCCTCGAGATGCGGCGTGTGAATCAGTATCAGCTGCCGGTGCTCGAGCGCCAGCTCCACCTGTTCGGTGAACGTGGCCACTTCGTTGCGCGTGATTCGATTCATGCCGATCTCGCCGATGCCGAGCACGGTCGGCCGATCGAGGAACTTCGGAATTCTCTTGAGCACGTCGCGCGAGAGCTCGCGGTCGTCTGACTCCTTCGGATTCATCGCCAGCCACGCATAGTGCTGCAGTCCGTATTGCGCCGCCCGCTTCGGCTCGAACTCGGTGAGCTGCCGGAAGTAATCCTCGACGCTGTCGCCGCAACTGCGGTCCCAGCCGGCCCAGAACGCCGGCTCGGTCACGGCGACGCACCCGGTCAGCGCCATCCGCTCGTAATCGTCGGTCGTCCGCGACACCATGTGCGCGTGATGGTCGATGTATTTCATTCGGTTACTCCGGGGGGCTTCGCCCCCGCGGACCCCCGGACGCGCTCACTCGCCGGGGCCGCGTTGCCTGGTCGGCGGGGACCCCATGCACCCCGCCTGAGTCCCGCTCCGCTCGCGGGGCTCACTGGCTGCCGCTCGTTCGCGCCGAGCTCCCTCACGGCTGTTGCCACTTGTCGAAGGCGCCGAGCGCGCTCTTGCGATCGAGCGTCGGGATCGGCTCCGACCGCGGGTCGCTCAGGAGTGCCTGAATCTGCGCCACGTAGTTCGGCGATGCGGCGGCAAGCATCGCGAGCGCCTCACGAAAAGCGCGCACGCGGAAGTCACCGCTGCGGCGTTCCGGATCGGCGCGATCGAGCCGGTCGAGAAACGCCGCGATCTCGAGCAGCCGGTTGCGGTTCTCGATGAAGTACTCGTCGGTCAGTTCCGCGACGCCGAGTGGAGAAGGAGACGGCATAAGGACCTCGTGGACGCTATCCGCGCGGGGCGCCGGCGGCGCTCAGGCGCCGCAGCATCTCGATGCTGCGCACCATCATGTCAGTGTCGATGTCGTGACAGTCGAAGGGCCGGCCGATGCCGTGGAGCAGCAGGATCGTGAGCTCGCCGCCGAGGTGCTCGCGAAACTCTTCGAGACCGGAGAGTACGCCACGGCGATCCCCGGGATCATCGAGGTGCAGGTCGAGTTCGGGCGCGTGGATGGCGAGGCCCACGGCCTGGAGCACGTCGATGACGCGGCGCCACTCCTCGGCGCCCAGCGCGCCGGTGAGGTGCGCGTAGGTCGTGTCGAGCGCCAGGCCGATGCCGACCGCCTCGCCATGCCGCAGCCGGTAGTCGGTCAGCGCTTCCAGCTTGTGCGCGGCCCAATGGCCATAGTCCAGCGGGCGTGACGAGCCCTGCTCGAAGGGATCGCCGCCCTGCGCGATGTGCGCGAGGTGCAGCGCGGCCGACCGCCTGACCACCTCCTGCATGACCGCCTGGTCGCGCGCTCTGAGCGCGGCGGCATGTCGCTCGATGTCGTCGAAGAACTCGGGATCGCGCACGAGGGCGGCCTTGATTGCTTCGGAGATCCCGCCGCGCCAGTCGCGGTCATCGAGCGTGGGCAGGAACGCGGAATCGTTGATGACGGCGTGCGGCGGCGCGAACGTGCCGAGAAAATTCTTCTTCCCGTACGCGTTGATGCCGTTCTTGACGCCGACGGCCGAATCATCCTGCGCGAGCACGGTCGTGGGAATTCGAATGAGCCGGATGCCGCGATGTGCGGTGGCCGCGGCGAACCCGACGACATCGAGTACGGCGCCTCCGCCCACCCCCACGACGTACGAGTGACGGCAGAGTCCACCGCGGTGGATCACGCGATGGATGTCCGCGACGTGATGCCAGTCGTTCTTGATGACTTCGCCGCCCGGGACCAGGAGCACCGGTGCCGCCAGGCCCAGCACGTCTCGATGGGCCTCGCAGTACTGCTCGATGGCTTCGACGATCCAGGGATGCCCGGGCAGCAGGCCGCGATCGACGACGAACACGGCCGAGGCCGGCGACCGATCGGCGGAGTCGGCGACCACGCGCCGAAGGACCGGGTTCGCGGCGCCAAAAACGTCCGCCGTGAAGTGGACCGGGAACTGGAACGCGGCCTGTACGTGCTGTTGAAGCGAATCCATGTCAGGTTACGGCGAACGGCCGCGCCAGCAGCCACGCCAGGGGCGCGACTGCCAGGATCACCAGGCCGTATGGCGCTCCAGCATAGACGGCGCCGATCGTGGCGTCCAGCAACACTAATGAAAGGACGCCGGCGCGGACCGCCAGGCGTATGTCCTGCGGGTCTGAACTCCGGCGGGCCCGCCAGAACGGCGGTAGCACGCGCCATCCCAGGAGAAGGGCCAGCGCGACTCCGGCGGCCACGCTGTGCGCGGTACGCAGGCTCATCAGAAGAAGCGCAGCCACCACTGCCGCCACCAGGCCGAGCGAGAGCGTGGCCACCGCGCGCGTGCCTCCCACCACTTCGCCACGGCTGAGTGCGGTCACGCCGGCGATGTACGCGAAGGGCAGGATCGCGACCGGCCACGCGGTCGCGACCATCGATGGGCTGGCCGCGACACCAAGGAGCAGGTTGAGTCCGCGGCAGCTCGCGATCGTCACAGGCCCGGCGACGCGCCCATGCTTCGTCGCGGCATCGTAGAGGAGCGCCAGGCCGGCGATTGCGAGCGCGATTGCCGCGGCCGTTGGCGACGCGCGGCTCGCCGCCACGACGCCCGACAGCAGCAACAGGCCTCCGATCGATCCCGCGATCGCCTCCGGTACACGTCCGCTGGGGATCGGACGCTCCGGGCGCTCGACCCGGTCGAGATGACGATCGAAGAAATCATTCAACGCGACACCGCCTCCGTAGAGGCACGCTGTTGACAGCAGCAACCAGGGCAGGGCGGCGGCATTGGCCAACTCGGCGACGCCGTAGCCCGCGAGTACGTCGGCCAGCGCCGTCGCGACATTCGGCGGACGCACGAGCGCGAGATATGCCTTCCATGGCGACAGCTGGCGTTTGGCGAGGTCATCCATGGAAGGTCCGGTTGACGGTGGCCAACGACGGTGCTACACAGACGGGCATGAGCTTACGAGTGGCCGTGTCGGTACTGTTCACGGCGAGCCTGTGCCTCGCGGTCGCGTCGCGGGCGACAGACGCCGAGAGTGTCGATGCGGACCTCGCGCAAGCCGCGGGTTCCTCGGCGGCCGTCGAGCTCAAACGAGAACAGATTCTCGAACAGCAGCTCAAGCCTCTCCCCAAACCCGCATCGGCAGCGACCGGTCAGAAACTCTACGACGTGTTGTGCGCGATGTGCCATCGATTCGGCTCGCTCGGTCAGGACGTCGGGCCCGATCTGACCACCGTGGCCAGCCGCTTCGGCCGGAAGGAACTCCTGGAGTCGATTCTGTGGCCGTCCAGGACCATTTCGGATCAGTACGAAAGCGAGCTTTTCGAAACCGTGACGGGCAAGATTCATCACGGCCTCCTCGTCAGGGAGACGGCCGCCGCGTTGCAGATTCGCACCGTTGAGAGTCCCAAGCCCATTGTCCTCGCGATTGCCGACATCCAGTCGCGCCGCAAGTCGCCCCAATCGTTCATGCCCGAGGGATTGATCGAGGGCTTGAGCGCGTCCGACATCTCGAATCTCGTCGCCTTCATGTTCGCTGGCCCGCCCAAGACCACTCCCGAGACCCGGTAGCGCCGAGAGTAACAGGCCCGGGCCGACGCAGCCGGAGGCCGCGAACCTGATAGGATGCCGCCGCATCCGGAGGTTCGAATGATCAAGCGTACTGCCGTTGCCGCTGGCGTCCTTGCCGCACTGACGATCGCCGTCCCGGCCGCTCTTCGGCAGGCCCCGCGTCCACAGGCTTCGGCCGAGCGCGCGCAGGATCAACCGTTTCCGCCGGGGTCGCCGTTCGCCCTTCTTCCGGGATTCAAGATCGAGAGGGTGACGCCGGCGAGCAAGATCGACTCGCTGATCGTCGTCACCTTCGATGCCCTGGGCCGGCCGGTCGTGTCCCAGAGCCTCTCGGCCAGCGGCGCCGAGCCCCGTCTCCTGCTCGACAACGACGGCGACGGCATCTTCGAAGCCGAAAAGATCGTCTCCGACAAGCTCAACACGTGTCACGGCCTGTTCTACGCAAGCCGGACGACGCTCTATGCGAACTGCCGGGCCGTCATGCCGGGCGATCCGCCCCCGCCCGCGGCCGCCGGTCGCGCCGGCGGTCCACCCGCCACCGGCACACCGCCACAGGGCGCGGCGGCGACACCTCCGCCGGCGGGTGCGCCGCCCGCGCAGGC
>CAZJTG010000042.1:0-20042 GCA_964548865.1 uncultured Solibacteraceae bacterium | reverse complement strand
AGACTGAGCGACGCATCGTTGAAGACAATCACAATGACGCGCAAGTGTTCGCGAGCCAGCGTCGCCAGCTCGCCCATGCACATCAGCAGACCGCCGTCGCCCGTCATCGCCACGACCGGCCGCTCACGGTCGATCAACCCAGCGCCAATCGCCGCCGGCAGCGCAAACCCCATCGTCGAGAGGCCATTCGAGATCAGCATCTCGTTTGGCTCTCCAACCGGCCAGAGCGTCGTCGCCGGAAACATGTGCGCGCCGGCGTCCACCGTCACGCGGGCGCCGGCGAACTTCCCGGCTGAGGCAAGGACGACAGACTGAGCGGTGAGGCGGTCCGTGGCGCCGGATCCGGCGTCGAGCACCGCGCGCCTGGATCGATCGGCATGCGCCTCGACACCCCGCCGGTCCCAGTCACTCTGAAGGAGGCCGGCCAGCTCCCGGAGCGCTCCCGGATCCCTGCTGACGTGCTGATCGTGGAAAGGCACGTGGTCCTCGGGCATCCTCCAGGGCGCGATGGACATGACCGGCGCCGCGTAGTTCCACGGCCGCGGCAGGATCTCGACCGGATCGAAACCGATGCCGATGATGAGGTCGCACTCGTCGATGACGGGACGCTCGATCGCGCCGTGCGTGAAGACGCCCGCAAACCAGGGATGGCCGTCCGGAACGACACCCTTCGCCTTGTACGTGACGAGCGCGGGGATGCCCGTGGTCCCGCACAGTTCGCGGATCGCCGCCGCCCACCCGGGCTGCCTGGCTCCGAGACCGACGATGAGCAGGGGTTTGCGGAAGGCCGCGTAGTCAGCGGCCGCCGGCCCACCAGGCGCCGATGGCGGGACGCCGGTAATACCGTCGTGCGCTCGGCCGGCGACGGACACCGCAGCCTGCTCGAAGTCCGATGGACAATCGAGGTGCACCGGTCCCGGCGGCAGTTCCCGGAGCCGATCGAACGCGGCGTCGATGTGCTGACATGCGCCGCCGGGCGCGAGACTCCCGGACCACTTCACCAACGATCCCAGCAGCGCGCGCTGATCGATCCTCTGGTGCTCGAACACGGCGCCCGTCACATGGTTGTCGGTCATCACCAGAAGCGGCGCGCGGTCGAGTTTCGCGCACGCGACGCCGTTCACGACCGAAGCGGCGCCGGGTCCGAGTGTGGTGAGACACGCGCCGGGCGAGGCGAGGATTTCCGCCTGGGCGATGGCCGCAATCGCCGAGCCGGTCTCGGTGGCGGTGAGAACGAACGGCAGGCCGAACCGGCCTGCCGTGTCGATGAGATCGAGGTTGCCTGCGCCGCCGGGCAGCCCGAACAGCGTACGGGTGCCGGCGTCGCGCAACCGGCTGATGAGATAGTCCGCGACGCCGGCCATGAGGCCGCGATATTACTCGACCACGCGCGCCAGCGCCCCGAGCCGTTCAGCCCAGAACGCCTTCCGCCGATCCGCATCTTCCTTGTTCGCGAGCTTGCGATGCTGGACCTGCGCGGCCGTCTTGCCCTTCCCCTTCGCGACGATCCACACCTCGACCGGCGTGCCGTCGTCCCACAGCATGCGAACCGACCGGTTCGCCGTCGCCTTCTTCACGGTGACGTTCGCGCCGGCCAGCCACTGCTTGCGGACGCGCGCCTGAGCGAACGCCTTGAAGACGGCGGCCGCGGAGGCGTTGATCGTTCGGCTCTTGTTGGCTTCGAATCCGCCATCGCGCCGCTGACCGATCGCGCGCAGGCCCTTGATGCGCTCGTAGCCCACGGCGACGGTTTGCGTCCACCAGTCCTTCACCTTGTAGGCGGTGTGCACGTGATCGGCGATCGCGCGATGCGACCAGTCCCCGGCTCCGGCGTGGTCGAGGCAGAACACCCACTTCTCCCAGTCGCAGCCCGTGGCCTTCTTGATCGCCGCGTCGCTCATGCCGGCGAGCTTCGCGTAGTCGGGCTTCGCAGGCAACGAGTGAGCGGGAGCGAACGAGTCAGCCGAACGGAGCAGGGCCACGGGCCCCTGCGAGTGAGGCTGTCGGGGTGCCCGCAGGGGCGAAGCCCCTCGGGACCTCAGGAGATTCGCGCGGGCCGCGGTGTAGGCCTCACCGGTTTTTTCCATCCGGGCGCGAACGAGACGTTTGAAATCCTTGTTGCTCGGCATCGGAGTTCCCCTTCCGTCAAAGCCAAAGGCGAACGCTCCCCAGCAGCATCGCCCAGGCGACGCAAAGGTATAGATGCCAATCCGGGAGTATGCCCCCCTTTGCCCTCACAAGGACCCAAGCTGGGGCCGGGTCACGAGGGTTTGGCGGGGATTGCCGCCGCGGAAAGAATAAGATTCTCGACGCCCAATGGCAACAGAAACCCACCCGGACCTCCGCGCGGCCGTCCGCGACCTCTGTAAGGACTTCCCGGACGCCTACTGGCGGGATCTCGATACGAAACGGGCCTATCCCGAGGCTTTCGTGAAGGCCCTCACGGGGGCCGGGTACCTGGCGGCGCTCATTCCCGAGGAATTCGGGGGGTCGGGACTCGGCATCGAGGAGGCGTCTGTCATCCTCGAAGAGATCAACCACAGCGGCGCGAACTCCGGCGCATGCCACGCCCAGATGTACACGATGGGCACGCTGCTGCGGCACGGCTCGGACGCGCAGAAGCGCGAGTACCTCCCGCAGATCGCGAACGGCGACCTCCGGCTTCAGGCGTTCGGCGTGAGCGAACCCACTACCGGGTCGGACACGACGCAACTCAAGACGACGGCGACGCGCAAGGGAGACACTTACGTCGTCCGCGGCCAGAAGGTCTGGATCTCGCGCGCCGAGCATTCGGATTTGCTGCTGCTCATCGCGAGGACCACGCCGATCGATCAGGTGAAGAAGCGGACGGAAGGCCTCTCGGTCTTCCTCGTCGACCTTCGGAAGGCGATCGGCAACGGCCTGTCCATCCGGCCGATTCGCACGATGATGAATCACGCGACGACAGAGCTCTTCTTTGACGACCTGGAGATTCCTGCCTCATCACTCGTCGGCGAAGAGGGCAAGGGCTTCCGGTATCTCATCGACGGCCTCAACGCCGAGCGGATCCTGATTGCGGCCGAGTGCGTCGGCGACGGACGCTGGTTCATCGAGCGCGCGACAACGTACGCGAACGAGCGTGTGGTCTTCGCGCGGCCCATCGGCCAGAACCAGGGCGTGCAGTTTCCAATCGCGCGCGCGCACGTGAACGTGGAAGCCGCGAATCTGATGCGTGTGCGCGCAGCCGAGCTGTTCGACAAGGGCGCGGCGTGCGGCGCCGAGGCCAACATGGCGAAGCTGCTCGCGGCGGATGCGTCATGGGAGGCCGCGAACGTGTGCGTGCAGACGCACGGCGGGTTTGGATTCGCCGAGGACTACGACATCGAGAGGAAGTTCAGGGAGACCAGGCTGTATCAGGTGGCGCCGATCTCGACGAATCTCATCCTGGCCTACGTGGCGGAGCACGTCCTGGGGCTGCCACGCTCGTACTAGGGATCCGAGTCTCCACCCCTCGCGCCTTCTCTCCTCGACGAGGCGATGAGCGCCAGGCCGAAGGCGCCGAACGCGACGAACAAGCCGACCGGCGACGACACCATAAGGTCCTCGGCGAGCAGTTTGACTGTGCCGAGACCAAGGGCGGCGTAGCTCAGCCATCGGAACACCGCATTCCGCGTCGATTTCCCGACCGCGGCCAGGATCACGGCCGCGGCCGCCAGTACGACGCTGCGTTCTGTCGCGACGACCGAAGGGATCGATGGCAGACCGTCAATGGCGCCGACGAGAACGACCACGCCGGCTGCTGCGCCGAACAGGGCAAGCCAAAGCTGCACGAACGACACGGCTCGAGGCCATCGCATCGTCCCGGCACTGTCGGGCCGCATCAGTCCGGCGTAGAACACGACGGCCGCGCCGCCCATCGCCGGTGGAACCGCCTCGACTGCCAGCCCGGTCCACGCGTCGACACTGAACGCGACCAGGCCCGAGCTGTTCGCGAGGACGGTGGCGACGACTGCGGCGTGAGTGTAGAGCCACGGACGAAGCCCGGGCCGCGAGGACCGTACGAGTTCCAACACGGCGACGGCAAACGCCAGATCTCGCGCGACATCCGGCACGGCTGCCAGGTTGCCGGCGCAGAATGCGGCCACGGCGACGCTCGACAGAAAGACCGATCCTCGTCTCCCCGTCACGTCTCCACACCTCAGGACGATCGCGTACATCACGAGACCGGCCGTCGTCAGTCCCGCGCCCAGCGCTCTCGGCACCAGGTCGCCCAGTTGATTCGCAACCAGGAGCGCCACCCCGATGCCGAAGACAAGGCCCATCGCCGCCCTGGCGAGTTCCCCGAGTCGCGGTGAGTCTGTTCTGGCCGTCAGCGCTGGAATCGCAAGGGCGAAGTAGACGCCCGCCAGGCCCATCGCCACCGCCAGAGATTCGATCTTCGCCTCCGTCTCGGCCGCTGCCAGAGAGCGAGCGGCGGCGAGAAGCACGATCAGAGTACCGGTGAGCGCCAACGGCCATGCGGGCAGATGCCAGTCGCGGCGCATGCAGACCATCGACGCTGCGGCACCCATAACGATTGAAGCGGCCGCGAACGGCACGAAGTGGCCGGTCGTGAAAGCACCCATCAACGCGGTCACAGACGCGGCCAGCGCGGTGACCGCAGCAAGCGCCTGCAGCCGACGATGCCACGAGACGACGAGAATCGCGACGGTCATTCCGGCGAGCAGGGCGGCGGCGCCCGTGGCCGGCATCGCGCCAAATCGGGTGGCGGCTTCGATGAGGAGCGGGAACCCGATGGCAATGCCGGTGAGCCCGTGGAAGAAGCCGCTCGCCGGGCGTCGAACCGCCGCGAAGTCTGCCGCACCGATCCACGCGGACGCGTACGCGAAACCAAGCACAACGCCCCCGAAACGCGGGAGCCGTCCCGAGTCGGTGATCGCCCGGAGGAGAAACGCGCCGCCGAGGACGACCAGTGTCCGCCCCAGCAGCGTCACGACCACCGTGGCGTCAGCGTTCCGGCCGAGCACGTGAGGTGTCCTGATCGCAACCTGGGGCGGGCGCGCGTCACCAGGCGAACCAGCGTCCGGCCCGACCGGCAAGGGCGCGCCCCGCTCGAGCGCGGACACTCGCGCGCACAGCCTTTCCAACGCGTCATCGATGCTGCGGACGTGTTCCTCGATTCCCGCTAGGTTTCCGCTCGTCGGTCGTCGGTCCATGGCGGCAGCACCCGCAGGAGCACAGCCAGAATCAGGAACGGGAGAATCATGATGGCGATGGCCGGAAGCAGGCCCTCGCGCGTGGCGAACTCCATCTTGTACGAGGTGTAGCCGAGGAAGCTCTTCGAGAACAACTGCCCGCCGATAACGACGTTCCAGCGCATCGCGAGGATGCCGACGAGCGTGAGGACGCCGCTCGTCCCATAGATCCACTGCCTGGCGCGCGAGGACAGTTGCCGAACCTGCGTCACGCCGAGCAGCGCAATGGGCAGCAGCGTTCCCAGGAAGATCTGCAGCACGATCTGCGAGACGAACAGCTTGGTCTTGACCATGAAATCAAGCGCGCGCAGCGACTCGTCGGCCTCGTACAGGCGGTGAATCAGGTCGAGCATCTCGAGCGAAAAGTCGATCAGAAATGCGTAGAACAGATAGCGCGCGATCGTGTCGAGGCAGCGCATGTCCATCTCCACGCGCCGCAGCCGCGTGAGGACCATGTACAGCAGCATCACGGCCGCGATGCCGGACACCATGGCGGAAAACAGGAAGACCACGGGCATGAGCGGCGTGGACCACCACGGGTTGGCCTTGACCGAACCGAAGATGAAGCCGACGTATCCGTGGAGCAGGAACGCAGACGGGATGCCGACAATCGTGATGAGGCGCCCGACGCGGTCGTCAACCTTGAGGGACGCCTCGTCGATGTTGTCGGACCAGAGCGTGAGCGCCCCGTAGACCTTCTTCTTCAAGCCCGTGCTGGCCCGCCACGTGAGCACGAGATCCTTCCGGTAGTCGAACCAGATTTCGAGCACGAGCACCGCCATCAGGTACCAGAGGTAGACGAATCCGAACATCGCCATCGCGGATTCGCGGTGCGGCGTGAGGTACATCGAAAACGATCGTTCGGGATGGCCGAGGTGCATCTGCAACGGCAGTGGCGCCACGATCAGAAACGCGAGCGCCGTCAGCAGCGCCAGTCGATACGTGGGCCGGACGGCCACGACGTTGAACACCCGCTCGAGGGACGCCAGGATGAACGCCCCGGCGACCAGGCCGGTCAGGAACGGGTACAGGACAACGAGCACGCTCCACTGCAGCTCGACTTCATTCGGATAGATGAATCCCTGCATGCTGAATCACCTCACCGAGCCATCCATGCCGTTGTAGAAGGCCTTCGAACCCGTCGCGAGGTTGGGTTTGAGCACGTGCACCTTGTGGGTGCGGAGGAACTCGTGGACGGGATCCTTCGGGTTCTTCAGATCGACGAGCTGCCGTGCCCCCGTCGGACAGGCCTCGCAGCAGGCGGTCGTGAGCCCCTTCGTGATGCGGTGATAACAGAGGGTGCATTTGTCTGCGGTGTGCGTGCGCGGATCGATGTAGCGGCACCCGTACGGGCACGCCTGCACGCAATAGCGGCAGCCGAGGCAGCGGTCCTTGTCGACCAGCACCACTCCGTCGGGGCTCTCGAACGTCGCTCCGACCGGACACACCTGCACGCACGGCGAGTGCGCGCAGTGATTGCACAGCTTCGGCACGAAGAACACCTTGACGCCGTCGCCCGGCCGGTCGATCTCCGTGAATCCGTCGTACGCCCCGTTCGGCGAATCGACAATGGGGTGCTCCATGTCGGCGGGATCCACCTGGTACCGCTCGACCCAGGTGCGGAAGCATCCGGGCTCGTTCAGGACGTCGTTCTCGGCCTTGCACGCGCGCACGCAGTTACCGCAGCCGATGCACTTGTCGATGTCGATGATCATTCCCCACCAGTGCGCGTGGGCGTCGTACCCAGGTGCGCCCTGCGGGGTGCCGGCGATGACGTGATCCCAGGCCAGCGCGGCGGCGCCGGTGAGGACGATGAACTTGCCGGCGTCGGTGAGAAACGTACGGCGGTCCTGGTCCATTTACAACGCGGGGGGACTACGTCCCCGCCGCTCCCCCTACGGCACTTCGATCCTGGGACGGTGCGCCTTGTGACACTCGCTGCACGGTCCGTCGCCACCGTGATCGGCCGCAATCAACGGAATCACCGCCGACGGCTTTCCCTTGAGCTCCGTGTGGCAGGACAGGCAGAGGAGCCGCGGATTCAGGGCTCTTGGCTTGTCGCGATCGTCGCTGTTCGCGTGGCCCGCGAGCGGGCCGTGGCACGACTCGCACTTGAGCTTCTCGTGCCTGACGCCTTTGCGCTCGTCGACGACGCCGGAATGACAATCGAGGCAGGCGGGCTCGCCGCCGTACTTGATCGGGATGGCGCGTGCATCAGTCAGCGCGCCGCCGCGGTAGAAGCCGTAGACCCCGAAGTCGGCCGGCACCAGCGCCCAGCGCACGATGACGAATGCCATGAACCCGGCCGCGAAGAGCCCGGCTACGCGGTAGACGTGCTGATGTCTGGACGGTCGACCGGTCATTCACCCTCCGCCGTCCGCGCTGTTGTCGGAGCGCGTGGCCCGCACGTGTGCAAAACGCGCACCACGGTACGCAATAAACAACTTATAGGTATGCAATAAGCGCACTTTATTGCCACGACCGGCCGGCGAGACAATTCCCGCACGCTCGCTGGATTCTCCGCGGTTGCGATAGAGTCGGACACCCGCCGGAGGGGATCCGGAACCGATGCTGCCCTTCGACCAGCTGACCGTCGTCTCGCTCGAGCAGGCCGTCGCCGCGCCCTTCGCGACGCGGCAGCTGGCGGATCTCGGCGCGCGCGTGATCAAGATCGAGCGGCCCGGGCGGGGGGACTTCGCACGCGGCTACGACGCGACCGTGCACGGGCTCTCGAGCTACTTCGTGTGGCTGAACCGATCGAAGGAATCGCTGACGCTCGATCTGAAGAAGCCCGGCGGCGCGGACATCCTCGACCGGCTGCTCGCGCGCGCGGATGTGTTCGTCCAGAACGTCGGGCCCGGCGCGTCGAACCGTCTCGGCACGGACCCGGACGGGCTTCGCACCCGATACCCACGGCTCATCGTCTGCACCGTGTCCGGATACGGAACGTCCGGACCTTACGCCGATCGCAAGGCGTACGACCTGCTCGTGCAGGGGGAGACCGGACTGCTGTCGCTCACCGGGACCGCGGACGCACCCGCGAAAGTGGGCATCTCGGTCGCGGACATCGCGGCGGGAATGTACGCATACTCCGGCATCCTCGCGGCCCTGGTCGCGCGCGCGTCACATGGGCGCGGTGCGTCCGTCGAGGTCTCGCTCTTCGACGCGCTGGCGGAGTGGATGGGCGCGCCGGCCGCGTACACGGAGTACGGCGGCGCGGCACCCGTGCGCACGGGGGCCCATCACGCGTCGATCGCGCCGTACGGTCCGGTGCGAACCCGCGATGGCGCGGACGTCTTCATCGCGATTCAGAACCAGGACGAGTGGCGGCGGCTCTGCGTGGACGTGCTTGGACGGCCGGATCTGACTGACGACGAACGGTTTGCGACGAACCCGCGGCGGGTCGCCAGTCGACATGCGCTGCTGGCGATCATGGGCCAGGCCTTGGGTTCGCTCACCCGGTCCGAGCTGACGCAGAAACTCGACGATGCCCGCGTGGCGCACGCGCGCATGAACTCGATGACCGACTTCCTCGCGCATCCCCAGCTGGCCGCCCGCGATCGCTGGCGAACCGTGCAGACGCCGGCCGGCCCGATCCGCGCGCTCCGACCGCCCGTGACAATCGACGGCGCTCCGCCCAGAATGGACGCCGTGCCGGCGCTCGGCGCGCACACCGACTCGGTGCTCGTCGAGCTCGGCTTCGGCCGCGACGCGATCGACGCCTTGCGCGCGGGAGGGACAATCTGATGACCGTGAAAACCGGATGGACGGGCCGCGTGTTCGAGGACTTCTCGGTCGGTGACGTCTACGAGCATCCGCTCGGGCGCACCGTGACCCAGGCCGACAACATCTGGTTCACGTGCCTCACGATGAACACGAACCCCATCCACTTCGACGAGGCCTATGCCGCGGAGACCGAGTTCAAGCGGCCGCTCGTGAACTCGTGCTTCACGCTGGCGCTCGTGACCGGGCAGTCCGTGATCGACCTCACCATGAACGGCGTCGCCAACCTCGGCTGGGAAGACGTGAAGCTGCAACATCCGCTCTTCGAGGGCGACACGGTCTACTCGCGGAGCGAAGTGCTCGAAGCGCGTGAGTCGAAATCGCGGCCGAACGTCGGCATCGTCCGGGTCCGGACCACGGGCGTCAACCAGCACGGCACGCCCGTCATCGAGTTTCGTCGCACGTTCATGGTCTGGAAGCGCGGGCACGTGCCGAAAGCGAAGCGCCGAACCTGACGGCCGGCCGCCTACTTCTTGGCGGCCGCGATCCGGTCGGCCCACTTCCGCGCGAGCGCCACGTCGGCCGCCTTGTCGGCGGGCACCGGTGTCGTCTTCTCCATCTTGATGTGCTGTTGCGCCACGACGATTCGCGAATCGACGACGCTGTAGTCGAGCGTGCCCCATCCCTGGGACTCGCACGCCTTCGCCTTCGCGGCCTGCAGCTGCTGCCCGCCGGCGGGCGTGGAAATGCCCCTGATCTGCTTCCGTGCTTTCGTCAGCTCGCCGAGAATCGCCACGTACTTGACCATGTCCGCGTCGTCCAGCGGCCGCGAGGCGATCTTTGGATCCTTGAACTGCATGGCAAGGCCGGTGGCCGAGGCCAGAAGAATAGCCATCGCCACGACTGGAATGGTGAGCGTGCGAACCATGAACGTCCTCCTTCTGCGCAGGATGCTCGCGCCCGCATGATACGGCGGATTCCGACGCGGCGCAGCCCTTGCGCGAGCGTTATCGCTTCGACCATGCTGAGGCCGGATATCGACCCGTGACCGAACCGAAACAACGCCTCTCGATGATCCGCTCGTACACCTGGGCGGACCTGCTGACGCTCGGCAACGCGAGCTGCGGCACCGTCACGATCTTCGCGTGCCTCAGCTACATCGCGGGCGACCAGTCGCAGTGGCTGTGGGCCGCGTTCGTGCTCCCGATCGCCGCGTTCATCTTCGACGGCTTCGACGGCTACGTGGCGCGCCGTTACGCGGGCAAACAGTCGCGGCTCGGCGCGGACCTCGACTCGCTCGCGGACATCGTCTCGTTTGGCGTGGCTCCCGCCGTGCTCGGCTACACGCTGGGCCTGCGCGGCTTGTGGGATTCGATCTTTCTCACCTACTTCGTCTGCTGCGGCATCAGCCGCCTCGCACGCTACAACGTGACGGCGATGGCCATGACCAACGCCGAGACGGGCAAAGTGAAGTACTTCGAGGGCCTGCCGATCCCGACGAGCATCTTCATCGTCATGCTGCTCGCGGTGCTGCACTGGTTCGACCTGACGGGCGCCGATCCGGGCACGACGTTCCTCGGCGGCCACTACAAGCTCATGGGGCGCGACTTCCATCCCTTCTCGGTGCTGTACGCGATCAGCGGCAGCCTCATGATCAGCACGATTAAGGTGCCGAAGCCTTGAAGGGTGCGGGGGGCCGCGTGCCGAGTGCGGGGTGCAACATGGGAATCACTGCTCGTAGTTTGGAGGTCCTGAAATGAGTCGAATCGCCACTGCCCTGCTGGGCTTCGTCGTCGGAGTCAGTTTCGTCACGACGTCGGCCCAGTCGAATCGCCAGTTCATCAATCCGCGTTCTGCGTCGAATCCTGCGAACGCCACGCAGCCGCCATTCAGTGGCGCCGTTGTCGTGGGTAACACCGTGTACCTCTCCGGTGTGCTCGGCACCGGAGACACCGCAGACGCGGCCGCAACGTCGGGACTGAATGCCGTCCAGAACAGCCTCAAGGCCGCGGGCCTGACGATGGACGATCTGGTGTCGGTGCAGGTCTTCGCGCCCGATGTCGCGAACTACGACGCGTTCAACAAGGTGTATCGAAGCTACTTCAAGGGCGAGTTTCCGGCGCGCGCGTTCCTGGGATCGGGCCCGCTGCTTCAGGGCGCGAAGTTCGAGCTGCAGGGGATCGCGGTCAAGCGATAGGGTTCGAGGCGCAGGGTTCAGGGGCGGGTGCGCGGGCGGGGTTCAGCGCCCGCGCCAGCGGCTGAGTTCAGCCCGGGCGTCGGAGGCGAGCATGGCGCGCGTCGCGCACTCGAGGAACTTCGCTTCGAGCTCGGCGGCGCTGGCCGGATGCGCTGGATAGCCGCGGGCGCCATGCGCGTCCTGCGTCAGGACGCGGCCGCTCCTGAGCGTGATCCGGACGCGCGATTCAGTCAGCGCGGGCTTGCCCCGCCCGATCTCTTCGTCCACATGCATCGCCACGCGCGGCATGAGCGCGGCGACGCGCCGGTCGCTGCGGCGCTCGGCCTCGAAGGTGTCGAGTCCAACGCGTCCGAAGACGACGGCCGCGGCCGCCGAGAAGGGCATGCTGAACTTCGCTTCGAGCGCGCTCGCGGGACGGTCGTGGATGAGGATCGTCGGAACGATCGGATCGACGTCCACATCGATGCGGTCGACATCCGCGTCCGTGAACCCCTCACGCGCGCGCAAGGCGAGAATCGCGTCGATCGTCGGATGCGTGCCTGCGCAGGACGGGTACAGCTTGACGGTGATCCCCGTGTCCAGAATCTCCCAGCGCGATCCGAGGTCGGCCGTGACCCGCGCGAGATTCTCAGACTGGGCATCGAGCGCGTGGAGGAAGCCCTGCGGGCCGGACAGTGCGTTCTCGCTTCCTGAGAAACCCGCGCGGGCCAGCATCGCGGCCAGCACTCCGTCGCGCGCGGCCATCCCGGCGTGAAGCGGTTTCACCATCGTCCCGAAGTTCTCCTTGAGGCCCGAGGCTGAAGAAGCGGCGATGGCAAGGGCGTGCGCGGTCGCCGTCACGTCGAGCCCGAGCACGCGGCTGGATCCGGCGGCGGCGCTCATGACTCCCAGCGTCGACGTGCAGTGCCAGCCTCGCTGATAGTGGCGCGGATTCATGAGCGATCCGAGCCGCGCCTGGATCTCGAATCCGATGACGTAGGCGTCGCAGAGCTCGGGGTCAGGTCCGGACCGCATCGGGACCGTACCCCGGGCGGCGACGAGGGCGGGAACGAGGGGAGCGCTTGGGTGCGCCAGAGAGACGAAGCATATGTCGTCGTAGTCGAGTGCGTGGGCGGCGGTGCCGTTGGCAAAGGCGGCGTCGGGGGCCGGGACGCGGAGGGCCGTGCCCCAGATCTCGCACGGGCCATGTGTCCAGGGATCCGACGGACCTGAAAGTCCGGCGGGTCCAGGTGTCCAGAGCGTCCGTTGCACGATGCGGGCGGCCGGCTCGATCGAACCGGCGAGCGCGACGCCTACCGTGTCGAGGATGGCGGCAGCCGCGCGGGCCCGCGCCTCGGCCGGCGGCACGGCCGATACGACGAATCGCGCGAGTTCGGTCAGCGTAGCCACCGCGAGAGTCTACACGGGCGATCCCCCGCTCTACGTCCAGGGCGTATCGGGCAAGGGAGTACGCCATCGCTGCGAACGCTCGAACGCATCCAGTTGAAGGAAGAACGTGCCGACTCCGGCCGCGCCCTGCATGAAGCCGGTCTGCGCGACCAGATTGGCGGGCGAGACGCGGTTCTCGGCCTGCACCCATCTCAGCCCGTCCGCGTCATCGCTGGCCCGCGACAGCGTGCTCTCGACCACGCGGGCGGCGAGGCCGGCCGGCGTGGCCCATCCCTGCCGGGCCAGATCGATGGCGTACTGGCCGATGCCCACGTGGCCGCAGCATTGCGAGATGTTGTTCCAGTAGCCGGCAGACTGCTGCTCGGGCGCGCCCGACGACATGAGCCACGACGTCAGTTCATCGACGGCCCGGCGATGCCGGACGTCACCCGAGATTCGGTAGAGGCGGTAGTACAGCCGCGCCGTACCCACCGGTCCGTGGCACCAGCTCAGGTAGAAGCGATTCTCACCGCCGCCGGTGACATGAAAGACCGCACGAGCGCCGTCGCGGCGTGTTGCGATGGCGTCGAGGTACCTGGCGCCGGCGAGAGCCGCGTCGAGGAACACGTGCTCGCCGCTGGCCTCATGGAGCGTCGCAAGGAAATACCCGACACCGGCCGTGCCGTGCGAAAAATTCGGATAGTTCGCGCCGCGTTGTCCCGCGGGGAACCACATGAGCCCGCCCTCGGCGGGCACGCCCTGGGCGATGAGGCGGCGGCCGGCGCGCACCGCGAGCGCGCCTAGCGCTCGATCCTGCCAGGCCCTCGCGGCGGCAAGGAGGAACAAACCCGTGCCGGCCGTACCGCTGACGATGTCATTGGAGTCGGACCAGTCGGCGCCGTCACCGATGTTGCGCGCGCGAGCGACGAGCGACGCCGCGGCAGCCTTCGCGTGTGCGGTCCACGTCGATCCGGCCGTCGCCGTCTCGAGCGCCATGTACGTCGTCCCAAGCCCGGCGATGCCGGTGTAGAGGCCGGCGTTCACTTTCTCGTCCGGAAGCGCGGCCGTGGCGGCGAGATACGCGCCGCCACGTTCCGCGCGGTCGCGCCACCGGGGATCACCCGTAGCCGCGTAGAGGTTCGCGAAGAAGTACACGACGCCCGGCATGCCGTTGTAGAAATCCAGGCCAACGGTCGCCGGCTTCAGCGGATCGGCGGGCCAGGCCAGGCCGCCGCTCCGATCCTGTGCCGCCTTGTCGATCCACGCCCCGCATCGAACGGCGACGTCGAGCCAAGGACGAGACGAGGACCGCTGCGCCGCGAGGAACGACACCAGACCGGGCCCCAGACCAATCGCGCCCGCGGCCATCGCGGCCTCCGAGAGAAACCGTCGTCGAGACGTTCGGATGCGCGCCATGGCGTAACCTTACGCCTTCTGACGCCTTTTTCACCCCCAGAATCCCGTGACCGCCTGAATCCTGCCGTCCGATCCGAGCGAGAACACGTTGGAGCCCTGACCGCGCGGAGCGCCGTCCGGACCGACGGCCGCCCAATCGGCGATCACCATCCCCTGGCAATGGCGCATCGCGCCGCGACGCTGGGGCTTCACGCCCGGCATGAACTGCAGCGCGGCGCCGATGTGCGCGGACAGGTCCTCGATGCCGTCGAGCAGGCTGTATCGATCGCGGAAGGAGACCGAGGGCGCCGCGATCGCGCGCAGCCCCGCCTCGCGGCGAGCCGGATCCGCCTCGGCCCACAGCGTGAACCAGGCATCGACGTGCGACTCGACACCCGCGTGCAGCTTGTCGAGCACGGCGTTGCTGAACAGCGACAACTGGAAGCGCCAGCCCTGGACGTGATGATCGCGCGAGGCCTGGTCCGGGAACTCGTGCGTCAAATGAAGCCGCGTTCCGCCCTCAACAGGGTCCAGTGCGATTCTGACGCGCGATCCACCGCCCGGGAATGGCGTGCCGGACTCGTACCCGTAGGTGAAGAGGATCTCGTGCGGCGCGCGCACTTCGAGCACTTCCCCGCTCACGAGCACGTTGCCTGGGTGGCGGATGTGCACCCGGCCGCCCACGCGCGGTTCGATGGTCGATCCGGCGCCCCACCACGATGCCCATCGATCGTTGGTGGTGAAGAACGAGAATACGACGTCCTGTGGCGCTTGAATCGTGATGATGCGGTCGAGTTGAAACGGCAGGTCCATGGATACCTCGGATTTCTACGCTTTGCGCTTTACGCCTTACGCCCTACGCACTAGGCACTAGGCACTACGCACTCCGCTTTGACGCCTACGTTTCACGCGTTTTCGTGATGGCCGCCGTCTGGGCCCGCGGCGCGAGGCCTCGAGTTCGGCGGCGAGCTTCAACCGCCAGAGCGCGTCATTCCACATCTGCTCCAGCATGTCGGACACTCCGGCCAGCCGAGCGCGGTTGGCCTGATAGAACCGGCGGCGGCCATCGGTGCCGTCGATGCGCGCCTCCAGCAGTCCGGCATCCACGAGAACCTTGATCTGCAGCGACACGGCGCCCCAGCTCACATCCGGCATCTCACGACGGATATCACCGGCGCCGCACTCGCACGCCCAGGTCAGGCGGAGGATTTCCCGGCGGCGGGGGGACGCGATCGCGGCCAGCACGGTGGGCTCGTGAAGCACGCCGTTACTTTAGTTGTAACTAAACTACTTGTCAACCACCCCGCGCGCGGTCTGTCGACCGGGCGCCTATGGCCCCCTTCGTGCATCAGCTCAGTCGAACAACCCCGGCTGCGGTCCTGGCGGACGTCGGAACGCCGCGGTCGATATCTCGATCTTTCTTGTCAGACCCAGCTTGCGGCGATGCAGGTCGAACATCTGATGAATCGATTCGGCGAACGGTCCCTTGCCGCTCATGCGCGCGCCGAAGTGCGGGTCGTTCAGCTTGCCGTCACGCATGGCGCGCAGGCGATTCAGCACCTTGTCCTTGCGATCCGGAAAGTGGGCGGTGAGCCAGTCCGCAAACAGGTCCTTCACACCGTGAGGAAGCCGCACCACGATGTGGCCGGCGCACCCCGCGCCGGCCTCCGCCGCAGCCTTCATGATCGCGGGAAGTTCGTGATCGGTGAGCCCCGGCACAATTGGCGCGACCATCACGCCCACGGGAATGCCCGCGGACCTGAGCGCACGAATTGCATCCAGCCGGCGTTGCGGACGGGACGCTCTCGGCTCCATGACGCCCGCGAGGTCATCGTCGAGCGTCGTAATCGACAGCATCACGTGGGCGGCGCGATGCTTCGCGAGGTCTGAGAGGACGTCGATGTCGCGGGTCACGGTGTGACTCTTCGTGACGATGCCGACGGGGTTCCTGAATTCCGCCATCACTTCGAGGCAGGCGCGGGTGATCTTCAGGCGGCGCTCGATCGGCTGATAGGGATCGGTCACGCCGCTGAACCCGATCCCCTGTGGCGTCCACGATTTCGCAGCGAGCTCCCGGCGCAGCAGACCCGCGGCGTTCTCCTTCACGAAGATCCTGCTCTCGAAGTCCACGCCGGCCGAGAGGCCCAGGTACTCGTGGTAGGGCCGCGCGTAGCAGTAGATGCAGCCGTGCTCGCATCCGCGGTAGGCGTTGAGGTAGACGGCCAGCCCGACGTCCGGACTTTCGTTGTAGCTCAGGATGGACTTCGAGGAATCCCGGTAGATCTCCGTCGCGCGCGGCGGCCGATCGTCATCGTCATCGACACGCTCGGAGATGACGGCGAGCCGCTCGAAGCGTCCTGCCGGATTCCCGGTCGCGCCACGGCCGTGCCCGGCGCCATCCGCGCGTTTCACGTGGGGCGGGGCGTTCGCTCCGCCGGACTCGGACATGGCCCCAGTGTACGGCGCGACCCGTGACGGACTAGGTCATAATCCCGGCCTGGCCCCGACGACGAAGTGAAACCCTGGGAATTGCTCGGCGAAGCACGCATGCCGGACGGCACCGACATGAAGTTGCAGCGGCGCGATCGCGAGTACGTGATCTTCGCCGCCGGCAAGATTCTGATGTCGAGCCGAATGCACGGGTCTGAGGAAGCGCTGGCGGCGCTGGCGTGCGAGCGGGCGCGCAAGGTCCCCGAGCCGTCGGTTCTTGTCGGCGGACTCGGCATGGGCTTTACACTCCGCGCGACCCTCGACGTGCTTCCGCCCGATGCGACGGTGGTCGTCGCTGAACTGCAGCCTGCGGTGGTTGCGTGGAACCGCGGGGTGCTCGGTCCCCTCGCGGATCATCCGCTGCGCGACGAACGCGTGCGGCTCGAGGAGGGTGACGTCCTCGCGACGATCCGCGCCAGCCGCGCCCGGTTCGACGCGGTGCTGCTCGACGTCGACAACGGTCCGGACGCGTTCACGACATCGACCAATGCAGGTCTGTACCGGGACGCGGGGCTCGCGTCGATCCGCGCCGCCCTGAAGCCCGCCGGCGTCCTGGCGGTCTGGTCGGCGTGGGAGGACCGCAGGTTCGAACAGCGACTGCGCTACGGTGGATTCGCGGTGAAGGTCGAACGTGTGCGGGCGCGCCTCAAACAGGGCGGGCCGCGTCACACGCTGTTCATCGGCACCCTCGTGTCAGCGTAGCGTGCCTATCGCCGCCATGAAGCGCCGCCTGAGACCGACGTAGTCGAGCGTCGGCTTGGCGCCCGGGGCGTTCTCGGTCACCTTCGCGACGATGACGTGTGGCCCCGGTGTCGATCCGGCGCGCGTGGCCGCGGCCCTGAGGGCGTCGATCGACGTCGCCGTGACCGCCGATGCCACCCCCATCGCCTTCGCCGCCGCCGCCAGATCGGTGCCGTGCGCGGTTGCCGTGTCCTGGCCGCCTGTTGTCCCGTACAGCGCGTTGTCCCAGACGATGACAACGAGATTTTTCGGCTGGACCCAGCCTATCGTCGCAAGCGATCCGAGATTCATCAGGAGCGATCCGTCGCCGTCGAGGACGACAACCCGCCGCTCCGGCTGCGCCATCGCCAGCCCGAGGCCGATCGACGAAGCGAGGCCCATGCTGCCCCAGGTGTAGAAGTACGAGTCGCGATCGCCGGTCGCGAACAGGTCGTACGCGGGATGGCCGAGGCTCGCGACGACCGGGTGGTCGCCAAACCATGCCGCAAGCGCGCCTGTGGCTTCGAATCGAGTCATCGGGGTGCGGTAATCCTGCGCGGCAGCAGGCATGCCCGCATCTGCCCGCTTGAAAACGCCTCGCTGCCGGCGCGTTCGACGATACCGGCGGCCGCCTCGGGGGATGACACGGTCTCGTGCCGAATCCCAATCGCATCGAGAATCGGCGCGACCGCGCGCCCCATGGGGATTTGCGCCGGGTTCCATTCGGTCGCGTCCTCATCGCCCCGCATGCTGATCACGACGAGCGCGGGAATCTCGTACGGCCGAAACAGCGACGTCAGGCCGTTGATCGAATTTCCGAGGCCGGATGATTGCAGCATCACCGTGGGACGCTGGCC
The DNA here is from genome assembly GCA_964548865.1 of uncultured Solibacteraceae bacterium. Lineage (GTDB taxonomy): Bacteria > Acidobacteriota > Vicinamibacteria > Vicinamibacterales > SCN-69-37 > DASUGC01. Next base: position 2,058 of record CAZJTG010000042.1, on the reverse strand, counting down.
CCCGAGATACAGCCCGGCGGCGATACCAAACGCCTCTTCCTCCCTCGTCGCGATCGTCGTTGTCACGTCGGGATACTGCTCGCGCAGGACCGCGAGCACATGCGACAGAGGATTGTCGGGCACATAGACCACGTGGCGGCTGCCGGCGGCATGCACGCCCGCACACACGCCGTGGGCCCACATCGGCGATTGAGACACGGCGAGAGTGTAGTGCAGGTCGCTCGGCCGTCACCTGATATAAGCTCCCCGCGAAGGGATTCCGGCATGACGATTCGCTCACTCGCTCTGGTGGCCGCGCTGTGCGTGCCTGTCGCCACGTCCACGGCCGCGCCCGCACAGCCGCAGGACTACGGTGTCAGCTCGCGGACGGGTCTGGTCGTCTCCGCATCGGGCGAGGCGTCGGACATCGGCGCGGGCATTCTGGCGCGCGGCGGCAACGCCGTGGACGCCGCGGTCGCGACGGCATTCGCGCTCGCCGTCACCCATCCGACCGCCGGCAACATCGGCGGCGGCGGCTTCATGGTCGTGCGTACGGCGGCGGGTCAGGCCACCACCTTCGACTACCGCGAGAAGGCGCCCGGGAAGTCCACGCCGACGATGTATGTCGGGGCGGACGGCAACATCAATCGCAGCCTGACCGCCGCCGGCTATCTGGCCCCCGGCGTGCCCGGTACCGTGCGCGGCATGGAGATGGCGCACAGGAAGTTCGGCAGGCTGCCGTGGAAGGACGTCGTCATGCCTTCATCCGAGCTCGCGGCCAGGGGATTCGCGATGCCGCCGTCGCTCGTGCGCGGGTTGAACTCCGAGGTCTCGGGCCGCATGAGCCCGTTCCCGGCGTCGGTTGCCGCGTACGGCAAGCCCGGTGGCGGGCCGTGGGTGGAGGGCGACCGTCTGGTCCTGCCGGACCTGTCGAAGAGCCTCGCCGCGATCGCCGAGGCCCCGGACGCGTTCTACACCGGCTGGATCGCCGATCGCATTGCCGAAGACATGGCCGCGAACGGCGGCATCATCAGCAAGGCCGACCTTGCGGCGTACCGCGCCGTCGAACGCGCGCCGGTGCGTGGCACGTTCCTCGGCCATGAAATCATTTCAATGCCGCCGCCGAGCTCGGGCGGCGTGGCGCTCATCGAGATACTCAACATCCTCGAGGCGATGGGCATCGAAAAGACGAAACCCGGCTCCGCCGAGGCGCTGCACCTGGTCACCGAGGCGATGCGGCGGGCCTTCCTCGATCGCGCCCGCTTCCTGGGCGATCCCGATTTCGTCGAGGTGCCGGTGCAGAGGCTCACGAGCAAGCAGCACGCCCGCGATCTCGCGAAGGACATCTCGCCGACGATGGCGTCGAAGAGCGTCGAGCTTGGCAAGGACATCATCACGGTCCAGCTGCCTGGCGAGTCCGAGGAGACGACCCATTTCTCGGTCATCGATCGGGACGGCATGGCCGTAACCAACACCTATACGCTCGAAGGCGGCTACGGCTCGCACGTCGTCATCAAGGGCACCGGCATTCTGCTCAACAACGAAATGGGCGACTTCAACAAGAAGCCGGGAACGACCAACCTCACGGGTGACATCGGCACACCGGCCAATATCATCGCGCCGGGCAAGCGCATGCTGAGCTCGATGACGCCCACGATCGTGCTGAAGGACGGCAAGGTCCTCATGCTTACGGGATCACCGGGCGGGCGCACGATCATCAACACGGTCGCGACCGTCGTGCTCAATGTCACGGCGTGGCGCATGATCGGCCGCCAGGCCGTGGACGCGCCTCGCACCGACCACGAGTGGCTGCCCGATCGGCTCACGATCGAATCAAACGGCGTCGGCGAAGACGTGATCAACAAGCTGAAGGCCATGGGCCACGAGGTTCGGACGACAGGCCGCCAGGGCGCGGCGAACTCGATCTGGGTGCGGCCGGAAACCGGCACCGCGTACGGCCTCGCCGATCCGCGCGATGCGGCCGCCAAGGCCAGCAAGGCCGGCGGGTAGGTGGGGTCAGACCGGGGGGGTCAGACCGGGGTCAGACTGGGGTCAGACTGGGGTCAGACCACATTGGAG